>SSEV01000041.1 GCA_008015095.1 Lysobacteraceae bacterium
GAGCGGGACAGACGCTTGCGCTCGACGATCCGGCCATGCGCATCGGCAAACGCCAGCTCGAACACATCCTTTGCAAGATCAATCGCGACGGTAGTAGCATCCATGGCAGCGGACTCCAGTGGTGGGAGTCCATATCATCATTCAAGCGGACAGTCCAATCGCTTCGCGATGGGAGCTGCCGCTTAACTCAGGCGTTAGCGAGCCAAGGAAGCCATGCGCACACTGATCGTTCTAGCCTCTCTGTTCCTTTTCGGCTGCACTGCATCTCAGGTTCTGGAGAACCAAGGGCAGGCCAAAAGAGTACTTTTCGTCGGCAACAGCCTGACGTATGTCGGTAACGTTCCTGCGATCTTCTCTGCCCTGCAACAGGAAAACGGCCAACTTGGTGGCGCAGACATGATCGTTCGTGGAGGCGCAACCCTTACTCAGCGCGTGACTGACGGTTCTGTTGAACGGGCCCTTGAGGCGGGTCATTACTCGGCTCTCGTGCTTCAGGAGCGTGGGGGCGACTTGGCTTGCTCCTTCGGTCCCGAGTCTTGCGTTCAATCCAGAGAATCGATCAAGCAGCTTGCTGCGGCCGGAAGGCAGAAGGGGGTTAAGGTCGTTCTTCTCGGCACCTACCAGCCACATCCGGCTGCTTCACGTCGCATCGTTGAAGCCGAGTCGCAAGCAGCTGCTGAGGCTGGTATTCCTTACATCGAGGTTTCGGAGACGTTTCAGACTCTGCGGCGTAGCCATCCCGATCTCAGCTGGTTTTCGCCCGATGACGTTCATCCAGGGGCAGATTTGGCCCTGCTCAACGCATTGCTGGTTTATCAGGAGTTGTCCGGACTCACTCCTTCGCCGCAGGCGTTGACCGTGAGGGCGCCGATCTATAGGTCAAGGAGCGGGCTTACGGAGGAGTTGAGGTCTTCTGACGCCCCCCCGCCTCTCTCGGACACACCTCTTGAGATTCACTACCCATCCGAGACGCTCAAGATCTTGCTTGGCGTATCTGCGGTTCGGAGCTCCGGTGAGTAATCTCCTGCCCGTGTTCTGCTCGCTAACTACTCGCTCAAGCGGACAGATCAATCGCTTCGCGATTGATGCTGCCGCTTAGCTCACTCGCTAGGCCTCAGGATGCTCATCGCTCGCGACTCCGCACTCCGTTTCATCGAAGGCTACAAGGCGATCTTGCTTCGCGTACTTCAACATGAAGCACTGCCGAGGACTCGCTCACTCGTAGATGATCTTGCTGCAGCTCGGTCATATGCGAAAGGGAGGCCTGAACTGATCGATGAGGCAATATCCGAACTCCAAGCCATTGGTCAGCCCGTTCCGTCTGATGTCGTCACGGCCGTGAAGAGCATGAAGGTCGACCGTTGGGTGTACTTACGACATACCAAAGCATTTGCAGTCTTCATCGACAAGGAGGTAGAGAACGCCTATCAGGTCCGCGCGCTCACAACTCCGCTCAATGTCCTGGTAGCTGAGCCTCCGTTTTCGTTTGAGATGGGCCTGTTCGAGTACGAGGGTGTCTTCGTTTGCGACGGCCTGGCACTCAACCCTGTTGCTTTGGGTAAGGGCTACAAAGCAGAGTTCAAGGCTGCCTACTCGGCCATACGCAAAGCGGGTCGTCTGCATGCGGGAGCTGGGGGCTAACTGGTCGCCTATGGATTCCCTACACGGGCGCCGCTCGTCGATTGCATGTGCAATCCTGATTATAGGCAATCTGAACAAAACGGTCGTGTTCATTTTTCTGCAAAGGCAAGACACGAACATCAGAAAATGAAATTGCCGTTTCCATACTGCAATTCGGGCCCAACCGCAGAAGGACGCCATGCATCAGCTCTCGAAAAGCGAACGTCGTTTGGATAGGATTTCGCGAGTCGTGCTGACCCTGGCAGGCATGCTCTGGGCGGTTCCTGTCGTTCTTGGCATGACGTCGCCAGGATCGATCTCGACCTGGCTTATCGTGGCTCTTGGCGTCCTGTCCGCAGCATGTCTTGTGTGTGCATGTCTTGTGCCGCACTCCGTTCGGATCAAATTCGCTTCTTACTTTCCTTTCTTGTAGAGAATCGCATCGTACGCAAACGTGGCTGCTTGAAGCTTTGAGATGGGGCGTAGTTGACGCCTACGAAGTTGGAAGTGGACCAGAACCCGTTCCCGATCCGGATAACCGATCCCGCCTGGCATTCGAAAGCTGAGCAATGGTGCGCTGTTAGGCCTTTTTGGGATGGGCGCAACCTCTTCCGGCGCCCCCGGACTATTCAGGCGAGGCGCCCTATCCGGCCTGTAATAAGTACAAGCCCCTGGCCCTGTAAATCGCTTGCTCGGTTATTTGGAACGAGCGGCCACCAAAACAAAGGTATGTCATCATTTGGTCCTGGTCGCCAGGGATGGGTCATAGTGCTCGCGCATCGGTCGGGCGCTCAGTCGGGATTGTTATGTTCAGCCGAGGTGCTTTATGAAGAAATTCGCGATGTGTGCGACGCTACTGTTTCTCGTGACCGCTTGTGGCGGAGATCGAATCTCGGAGGTGGAGAGTGTCCGGCGCGAGATCCAGGCGGCGCTCGATAGGTCCACGCAAGCCACATTTAACGAGGACATTGAGGCCTACATGGCGGAATTGCCTCCCGATTTCACGATCAAGGATGAATCAGGGGAGGAAATCACGCGAGAGAAGCAGAAAGAAAATATCCTTCGCGACTGGTCCGTCATCCTGAGGACTTTGCACCTTGTTCAAACCGTCGACTCGGTGCGGATCAATAACGGTGTGGCGATCGTCGAAACTTCCCAACGTTGGGAAAGAGAAATGCTTCGCCCGGATAAGTCAGGGACTGATATCGTTCTTACCACGCAGCGCCACCGTGAAACATGGAAGCAACATAACGGAAAATGGTACGGTTATGACATCGTTGAGCTGGGCGGCGAAATTTTCATCAATGGCCAGCCGTACAAGCCGTAGCGCATCTGTCGATTCAGCAGCGTGGAAGCCGCCTGGCATTGCTTGCATCGCCGTCAGCGAAACGAGCATTGATCAGGGCAAGGCTCGAAAGCACGGGAAGCGCGTTATTCTGCGGTAACGACAATATCCTATGGATTGCGTGGTTTTAAGGATGAATCACATCATCCAAGCAAGCGCGGCGTTACGGCATGACTCAAGGCGGCAGACGACATGTTCATATATATGCAGCGACTTGTGATAGCGGCTTTGCTTTTAGCGTGCGGTGATGTCGATGCAGGGAACAGGCTAACGCCAGGTCGTCAGGCGTTGATAGGGATTGACCACATGCCGACGATAGTCGCTGATTTGTCGCAGGCAAGCGCCTCCTATCGGCGCATGGGGTTCTCATTAAAATCGGGCCGTCTGCACGACAATGGGCTCCGGAATAACCATGTCAAATTCAAGGACGGATCTGGGATTGAGCTGATTTCCGTGCCTGCAGTGCCAAACGACGAGATGACGCGGTCCTACGCAAAATTTCTGCGTGAAGGAGAAGGCCCCACGCATCTTGCCTTTCATGCGCGTGCGCCGAATGCGCTCCTGGCCGCACTTGAGGCCGCCAGTATCCCGTTTGAGGACGACAACGGCGTAATCACACTTGGTGACCCACGCCTGGATTTTGTTTTCTTCGTCAGAGATAACCGTTCAAGAACGGACAGGCCGGAGCACTTCGCTCATTCAAACGGCGCTATCGCAATGACGGAAGTATGGTTGGCGTTGGATACGCGCACCTTGAACAGAGCAACAAAACTATTGCTGGCTTTAGGGGCGATCGAGCGTACTGAAAAAGTCATGGCGCCGATGAGGGTCTCCGCACAGGTGTTCTATCTTCAAAACGGACGTGTAGTGGTCGTTCCTGAAAAGCATCAGATAATTTCAGGAAGGGAAATCATCGGGGCGAAATTTCACGTTGAGCAGAGGCAATCAAAGCAAGACAAAGCGAATCCTGCTGTTCTAACGGTTGAACCATCTATTGCGCATGGACTCTGGCTGCGTTTTGCGGGAAAACCATGAGATTTGACCGGGCGCTCGATGACGAATTTTCTTCGCCAAAAAGGCAGCGCAAATTTCAATTTGACGCATTTCATTACGAATTCGTGAATAAATCGGCACAAGGATTTGCGAACCCATGCTTTGCGAACCCAGCGCTGACTATGACAAACGGATGCAATGATGACTCTTCGTCATAAGAAAGGCATCACTTACGATATCTTTGTGAAGATGGCGCTCGCCATTCCGGGGGTAGGAGAATCAACGTCATACGGAACCTGTGCCTTGAAAGTAAAAGGTAAGCTTATGGCGCGGCTCAAGGAAGATGGACAATCCGTCGTCTTGCGAACGTCATGGGAAGCCCGCGAACAACGCCTGGCCCTTTATCCGGAAGTGTTTTACCTTACAGGTCATTACCGCTCGCACCCTTGGATCCTGATGCGTCTTAACACTGCTTCATCTTCGCTTGCGAAGCCGGCCATTATCCATGCGTGGCAACAATGCGCGTCGTAATCCAGACAGACAGAATCATCGTAACCACGCTACCGCCTATTTTCTCACGATCGAAGAAAACCCATGAATGCAGAATCCAACATTAAAGATGGCAATCGGTGCGAAGTGGTGGGCGGCGTGCACAAAGGCAAATCAGGCATAGTGAAAGACATCAACACCAGCAAGACGGGCCAGGTCACGATTACTGTTGTTCAGAAAGATGGAATTCGCTTCAAGACGCTTGCGCGTAATGTCGTTGTGCTGAAGGAACAGTGTTAGGTAACACCGGGAGTGGTGGGGCGTTTTTTGCGTATCATTCGTGGCGTGATCGGGAATCAAATGGATCAAGTTTGATCCGGCGTTCCTACGTATTGCGTCATACGACTCATCTGAGACGGGAGGTATATTGCGATGATACGCATGACAGCGCCGTTTGCTCTTCTTGCTTTTGGGCTGCTCGTGATGCTCGGTGCGTTCTCATTATTTGCCGCGAACGCGCTGCCTTATCAGGATCCTTCGGCGGAAATGCTGGCGCACCAAGCGGCGGAAGCGAGAAAATGGGGCGCTGTGATGATGCTCGGCTTCTTCACAACGGCAAGTGGCGGGCTTTGGCTTTGGCTGCGCTTACGTGCAAGAAAACGCGCCGGCAATACGCAAAAAGCGGGAAGGGCTCCGGCCGGTTGATCCGGCTGTCGGATGTATCGAGCATACGGAAACGAAGCGCATCGCGCAGCGCATATATGGCGTTAAACGGCGCAGTCTTTTATTGATTATCTGACGATGGAGGTCGCATGAAACGAGTCACAGGCATCGGCGGCGTTTTCTTCAAAGCAAAAGATGCGCCTGCGCTACAGGCTTGGTACAAACGGCATCTTGGTATTGATGTCCAAGAATGGGGTGGCGCAGCGTTCACCTGGACCGACAATGACGGTCATCCGGTCGCAGGGACGACAGTATGGTCGATTGGCCCGGAAAAAAACGACAGTTTCGCACCCAGCAAGGCTGCGTTCATGATTAATTATCGAGTGGAGGATCTCCACGCGTTGGTTGAAGTACTGCGTGATGAAGGGTGCAACGTTCTCGACAGGATTGATGATTCCGAATACGGAAAATTTGCCTGGGTCATCGACCCGGAGGGAAACAAAGTGGAGCTTTGGCAACCACCTGCCGGACAGTAATGAGATAAGAGTCTTGCGAATCATAAGCACGAAACCCCGGCTTCGAGGTCGGCCATTGTGAGAAAAAAGGCCAATACGTCGCGCTGCGGAGCAATAGCATCGATACCAAGAATGATCTTGGTGCTGACCGCCGTCAGTTTGATGGTTTTGAGTGGATGCATATCAAGGCAATCGCAGGAACTCTCGAAGGGCTATGCATGTTATCGGGCATTTACCTATGATTCTTATCCGAGACATTACAAGTGCCTGTTCGAACTGAGTGCGCCAAGCACTTTTTATGATGACGAAGAGGTAGGGCGTGCGCTGGATATCTTTATGAAAAGCGAAGGCGGGAAGTGCGATAAGTTGCCGGAGAGAGACGTCGCAGATGTGCAAACACAACAAATGGATCACGGGCTGCGATATCGACTCTTCAGCATCGTGTGCAAGTAGTTCGTTCCAGCGGCTTGGCTTACAGACAGCAACCGATTTGCGCCTACATCAGAAGCGGGAAAAATGCTTATGCAGGGTTTACGTTTAAGGCGATGAGAAGGACAATACTTCATAAGCTTGGTTTCGCGTGCGCCGCAGCGGCTTCTCTGCTGGCGTGCGCACAATTTCAAGAGGGTCGCGTCTCTGGAGGAAAAATGAACGCAGTCGCAAGAGGGGAATTTTCCGTGAAACTGGCGCCGCTTGCGTTTGAAGGGGCGCCGGACAAATCGCTCCTTGGACGGATGTCGATCGACAAGCAAATTGCAGGCGATTTGGTGGCGACGACAAAAGGGCAGATGCTGAGTGCAATGACGGAAACCAAAGGTTCCGCCGGGTATGTCGCGATCGAGTTGGTGGAAGGAACGCTTCACGGCAAAAGCGGCGCATTCACATTGCAACACACAGGCACGATGAATCGTGGTGCGCCATCGCTTTCGGTTACTGTAGTCCCGGACTCTGGACGGGGCGATCTGGTCGGCATTGAAGGTGTCTTCGAAATCATCATCGAAGAGGGCAAGCATTCCTACGTTTTCTCCTATAGCTTGCCCAGGTGATGCTGTTGGACAGCAGCTTGTCTTGCGTCTGCCCGGCCTCAACAATCCGAACAAGCGGTTCATCATCGGGGAAGTCTCTGTGAGACTCGGCGCGCGTTGAATCACTACAATGACAATGCGGCGGAGAGTATGGCGACGGCTATGGCGTCATTGCGCTGAGCCGTGACCAGGACAATCGGGCCGTAAGCACCGGTACGGGTGAGCAATTGCAGGTCGGCGCTATCAGCATGCGTCTAAGTCCGAATGCGAATGTATGTGACGCCATTCCGCCGACGAAGAACGCGTATTCCGACGTTGTGCGGTTCAAGAATCAACCGCCACAGATGCAACGCTAGCGCTTCGACCTCCAGAACACGCCAGAGGCGCAGCGTTGTAGCCCGGAATACATGCGAGCTATCGCTGGTCTGCAGCAGAACCACCGACCATCAGAAGCCGCCGCCTGCATCGAGCCAAGCTTGTTCTTCGACCGTACTTGCGCGCGCCAAGGCCCGGTTGCGGTGTGGAAATCGGCCGAAACGACGGATTACATCGCGATGCGCTTCGGCATAGCGCAGATAGTTCGCGTCGCCGTGCGCTGCAAATAAAGCGACGCTGCGATCCTGATCGGCGAGATCTTCGGAGTGCTCGAACGGGAGGTAGAAGAATATCCGCAGCGACGCGTCGATGCGGAGATCATGGCAGGTGGCGATTGCAAGATCCGCGTACTCGCGCGCCAGCGGGTCAGTGGCGAAAGCGTGCGCGCTTGCACGGAAAATGTTGCGCGGCGCTTGATCCAGCAACAGCACCAACGCCAATGCGCCATCGGCCTCGGCGAGCAAGGCCTCCTGTTCGCGCCGTGCCGCGGAGAAATGCGCATCGAAGAATCGGACGCGCATTTCGGCATCAAAGCCATCGTCTTTGGCAAACCACTTCGCCGGACCCGCCGCACGCCAGAAAGCGATGATATCGGTCATGTCAGTCAAATCGAAGCACTCCCTTTCTTTGGATGTACGCTCTCGAAATAAGGGCGCATGGGCGAACGATTCGTCATGGCGCTCTGATCAACGATTGAATACCCGAGTCCACCTGGCTAACACGAAAATTACGGTAGGCCAGAAGATCGTGTTCACGATGTCGTGCGCGCTCTCTCGGGCCCACCAGTGGCCATATGAGCGCAATGCATCGACCGCGTCGATGGCTTCCATGATGCAGGCAGAAGCGAATACCACCAGCCAGGGAATCGGCGATTTGAGTTTTTTTCGTAGCACGAACGCAGTGGCTAAGAAAATGGCCATGCCAGCGTAGACGTGCAGTGCGTCCCTGGACAAATTGGTGATTTGTATGAGCGTCAATTTGATGGACTGAATCGCCGAGATTTCCATGGGGGCAGCCTGATGGTTGAACAGGAGAGAGTCGGTTGGGTAGGAGCAAACGAACAGGGAACAAAACAGAACAAAAGAACAAAACAAAACAAACAAAACAAGGACACCCACTAAACAACGAAACACAACGAACAAGCAACGAACAAGGACACCCACAGTATAGGAAAAGTCCGACATTCGGCGCTACCAATCTCTGATTTCGATGATGTTCGGAATCCCCCAACATCGACACATGACTCAGGCCCGTTCGCAATTCATCCCCCCCGGCACCAGTGGTATGTTCCACTGCATTCAGCGTTGCGTCCGACGAGCCTATTTGTGTGGTTACGATGGCGATACAAGACGTTCTTTCGAACACCGGAAGTGTTGGGTCGAACATCGCATTCATTTACTGGCGGACTGTTTTGCAGTCGCTATCCACGCCTATGCAGTGATGAGCAATCATCTGCATCTGGTCCTGGCGATCGAGCCGATGCAGGTAGCATGCTGGTCGGACCATGAAGTCGCCGATCGATGGGTTCGCCTCTTCCCGCCCCGCGAGGATTCCGATGAGGCGCGCTTGCAGAAATGTCAGCGTCTGATCGAAAACCATGCGCGGATGCAGGAAATCCGTGCTCGCCTTGGCAGCTTGTCCTGGTTCATGCGCTGTCTTGCCGAGCCTATTGCACGTCGCGCCAATCGCGAGGACGGTTGTACCGGGCGTTTCTGGGAGGGACGATTCAAGGCGCAGTTGCTATGCGACGACCGCGCAATGCTCGCGGCGATGGCCTATGTCGATCTCAATCCGATACGGGCGGGAATGACCAAAACGCTAGCGGAATCGCGTCATACCGGAGTCGGATGCCGCATCGCTAACATCCAGCGTGATCGCAAGCTGTTGATTCAGTGCATGCAACCCTTGGCAGGATCGGTCGAGAGCGCGGTCGGCATTACAGCTGCGGACTATATCGAGTTATTGGAATGGACCGGTAAACAGCTTGTAGCTGGTAAGAAAGGTCGGATTGACGCAGATGCGCCATCCGTGCTGCGGACATTGGATTTGCGCCCCGAACTTTGGGCGGTGCGGGTCAAAGCGGTCGGATCGGGTTACTGGCGTGTGATTGGCGAAGCAGGCGACCTGCTTGCGGCTGCGCGAAGACTCGGCCAGTCGTGGCTCAAAGGGATTGGGTTAGCGATGCGATTAGCACGCGAAGGTTGAGAGTGCGGAATGGGGAGTGACGGCCCGTTCGGGAGGATTAGCCGTGGGCGTTCTTCAAAAAGCGGATTTTTAGTCGTCGGAAAAATTGCGTGAATAGGTTCAGTGCGTGGGGTGTGATGGGGAGGGAAAGAATGATGGGTGTCCTTGTTTTGCCTAACGCCCGAGCTCGGCGAACGACACAGTCGGTACGCTACAACGCCGTGTTAGAGCGTTGTAATTATTTCTGCTTTGCACTGGGCGATTCAGAGGAGCTCCCGTCGAGATCAGCCAATCCGGCCGCGGAAGCAACCCTAGAAGGTGTGGCCTTCTCACCAGACATCAACTCAACTGCAGCGAACAAAGGGCCAAGCCCAGAAGCAGCCATCACAGCGCCTACAATCACCTTATCTGCCAGGGATTCTTCTTTCTTCGAGCTCATTTTGGTTCTCCTAAAGTGAGGCTCAACGCCTGAGTTAAGCCGCCCCGCAGCGGGGGTGGCGGCCACGTGCTAGCGTAGCGCAGGCACGTGGCCGACGCCACGATGCGGCGTCGGCTTGAATTGTTAGGCCCCACGCCGCCGCTCTACCAATGCCGCTGCCGTTCGCTTGAACTTGAATATTCGTTTGCCACGCCCGTTATGATCAATCCCCAGTAGGCCGAGCTCTACTAACGTTGTCAGATCATCTTCAACGAATCGTGGCTCTGTGTAGGTGATACTCCCATTGTCAGGGCCATCAATGTATGCCAGTTCTATTGGGTCCGATAAATACTTGACCTCAAGAACAGCTGTTGCGCCAGAGTCATAGAATTGCTCGAGGATTGCATATGCCTGGTCAGAAAGCTCAGATGATGGGTAGGCAATTAGAGCGAGGTCACGATATTGCTCAATACCAGAGGCAACGGTCGCTAGCGTTTTGTCTAGGGAAGATAGGCGCTCAAGAATAATTTGACGAGAATCCATCAGGAGAGATTTAACACTTACAGTTGTTGCAGCATTTGACAGCAGCATACCTCTGATCTCGTCATGACGGTTTTCTGTCAACCATGACATGAAAGTGTCGTAGTCTTTGCTCTCATTTCCGCTGCGGTGTGCAACGAAATCAGCGAGTAGGCTAACGATTGTTGCGAATGCAGTGATTGGATCCATGCGGCCTAACCACAAGCAGACCCCAATCCGGGCCATTACCCGCTAATCTGCTCGCGCATGAGCGGGCTGTCAATCAGAGAAACTCTGCAGAAATCAACGGTGCTGTCTCATGGTGGTGTGCGCCAGCGGTGCGCGTCATCGCCGTAACAGACGGCACAGACACCCCAATATCATTTATCACGGTACCGAGACCCCGATATCAAAGCCTCCGAATCCCGGCCACGCAGCGGGCATACGCACCGAACAATTGAATGAAGTTCACGGCCGTTAACGGCCGAAGCATTACAAGGTGCGCATCGAGTGGACCGATCTATATTGGATTCGCCGGTATATCCACGCCTATGCGCGTTGTCACTGATGCGAACTTGACGGGGTGGCATTGGAGCGAATTTTGCCCCAGCTCTTGCCGCACGGGCTTGCAAATTATCCTGGCGACCGCCGATCGAGCGGTGAAGAATGCTTCTCCCGCCTCACTCATCAAACCGCAAATGCCGCACCGACTTGCCATGCCTGCGGATCAGCCGCAGCGCTTCGATCCCGATCTGGATATGCCGCTCCACATATTCGGCGCTGACCTTCGCGTCGGAGGCTTCGGTCTTCACGCCTTCGGGGATCATCGGCTGGTCGGACACCAGCAGCAGGGCGCCGGCGGGGATGCGGTTGGCGAAGCCGGCGGCGAAGACGGTGGCGGTTTCCATGTCGATAGCCATGCAACGCATGGCGCGCAGTTTCTGCTTGAACTCTTCGTCGTGTTCCCAGACGCGGCGGTTGGTGGTGTAGACGGTGCCGGTCCAGTAGTCGTGGCCGAGGGCGCGGATCATGGTCGAGACCGCGCGCTGCAGGGCGAACGCGGGCAGGGCGGGCACCTGCGGCGGGAGGTAGTCGTTGCTGGTGCCTTCGCCGCGGATGGCGGCGATGGGCAGAATCAGGTCGCCGAGTTGGTTCTTCTTCTTTAAGCCGCCGCATTTGCCGAGAAACAACACTGCGTGCGGCATGATGGCCGAGAGCAGGTCCATCATGGTCGCGGCGTTGGGGCTGCCCATGCCGAAGTTGATCATGGTGATGCCGTCGGCGGTGGCGCTGGGCATGGGCCGGTCCTGACCGACGATCTCGGCGCCGGTCATGCGCGCGAAGTGGTCGAGGTAGCCGCCGAAATTGGTGAGCAGCAGATGCGCGCCGAACTGGTCCAGGGGCACGCCGGTATAGCGGGGCAACCAGTTTTCGACGATCTGTTCTTTTTCTCTCATGGGACTCTCCGGTGTGTCGCGCCTACGCATGCGCCGCGCCGACGGCTTGCGACCGGGCGCATCGGGGGCAAATGGTGCCGGGCATTGTGGCATGCCGCACGACCATGACGAAGGTCATGGTTGGCACCGGGGCCGGGCCGGACTACGGTGGCGGCTTGCCCGCGGGGAGTCGTCGTCATGCATCGTCCATTCTTCACTGCGCTGGTCGCGACCGCGCTGTCGGCCGCTTTGTTAGCCGCGCAGCCACCGGCCCTGGCCCAAGAGGCCGCGCAAAAACCGGCGGCGAAGCCGGTATCGCGTTTCATCCAGGATCCGTATCCAAGCACCTACAAGCCGATCGCATCGCCGCCGGTGCTGATTCAGGGCGCGACCGTGCTCACCGGCACGGGCACGCGTCTGGACGGCGCCGATGTGTTGATGCAGGGCGGCAAAATCGTCGCGGTCGGCGCCGATCTCGACGCGCCGGCCGACGCGTTGCGCGTCGATGGCCGCGGGCGTTGGGTGACGCCGGGCATCATCGACGTGCATTCGCATTTGGGCGTGTATCCCAGCCCCGGCGCGCGCGCGCACCAGGACGGCAACGAATCCACATCGCCGACCACGCCGAATGTCTGGGCCGAGCATTCCATCTGGCCGCAGGATCCGGGCTTCGCCACCGCATTGGCTGGCGGCGTGACTGCGCTGCAGATCTTGCCCGGCTCGGCCAATCTGATCGGCGGCCGTGGCGTTACGCTCAAGAACGTGGCGGGCGCCAGCTATCAGGCGATGAAATTCCCCGGTGCGCCCTGGGGCTTGAAGATGGCCTGCGGCGAGAATCCGAAACGGGTCTATGGCGAGCGCGGGGGACCGTCCACGCGCATGGGCAACATCGCCGGTTATCGCGCGGCTTTCATCGATGCGAGCGAATATCTCAAGAAGCATCGGCCGAAGCAGGTCACGGTGCAGAAGAAACGCTGGTGGCAGAGTGGCTCGGGCAGCACCGACAGCGACAAGGACAGCGGCGGCAAGCGCGATCTGAAGATGGACACGCTGGCCGGCGCGATCAACGGCGAGATCATGGTGCACATCCATTGCTACCGCGCCGACGAAATGACGACGATGATCGATCTGTCCAAGGAGTTCGGTTTCAAGATCAGCGCATTCCATCATGGGGTGGAGGCCTACAAGATCGCCGACAAGCTGGCCGCCGAGAAAATCTGCGGCGCGTTGTGGGCGGACTGGTGGGGTTTCAAGCTGGAGGCCTACGACGGTATCCAGGAAAACATCGCGCTGGTCGATCGCGTGCAGAACGGTTGCGCGATCGTGCATTCAGATTCGGAGGAAGGCATTCAGCGCCTGAATCAGGAAGCGGCGAAGGTCATCGCGCATGCGCAACGGATCGGGATGGAGATTCCGCCCGAGCGCGCGGTGCGCTGGCTTACCGCGAATCCGGCTAAATCGCTGGGTATTCTCGACAAGACCGGCACGCTGGAGCCGGGCAAGATGGCCGACGTGGTGCTGTGGAACGGCAATCCCTTCAGCGTCTACGCCAAGGCCGATCAGGTCTACATCGATGGCGCGCGGGTTTACGATCGCAACGACAAGTCGCGGCAGCCGGTCTCCGATTTCATGCTTGGTCAGGGCATGCTCGGTCAGGGCATGGAAGGAGGTGTGCAATGAACCGTCGCATCCGCAATACGGCGATGACGCTGGTCTTGTGCGCGTTGGCGCCGACCGCGTTCGGCCAGACTTTGCTGATCCGCAACGCCACCGTGCATACCGCGGGCGCGCAGGGCACTTTGCGCGAGACCGATGTGCTGGTGCGCGACGGCGCGATCGCCGCGATCGGACGCGGCCTGTCCGCTTCGGGCGTCGACGTCGTCGACGCGCAGGGCAAGCCGCTGACCCCGGCGATGTTCGGCGGCATCACTGCGATCGGGTTGGAGGAGGTCGGCTTGGAAGACCCCACCACCGATCAGTCGCTGGCCCTGGGCGCGCAGACCAAACAGATGACGGTGCGCCCCGAGTTCGATGTGACCGTGGCCTACAACCCGGCGTCTTCGCTGTTGCCGGTGGCGCGGATCGACGGCATCGGGTTCACGCTGCTCGGCGCCGACGCCACCGCGGGCGGTTCGATGATCGGTGGACAGGGCGCCGTTGTGCGTCTGGATGGAAGCGCCGACCCGATCGGGCCGAAGGTTTTGTTCGTGCAACTCGGCGGACGCGGCGCCAATCTCACCGGCAATACGCGCGCCGGGCAATGGATGCTGCTCGATCAGATGATCGACGAAGTGCGCGGGCGGATGCCGCAGAACGCGCCGATGGCCTTGCTCACCACGGCGGGGCGCGAAACGATGGCGCGCTACCTCGGCGGCGGCGGCCGGATCATGGTCGAGGTGCACCGCGCCGCGGATATTCGCCAGGTGTTGCGCTGGTCGCAGCGGCATGGCGTACGCATCGCGATCTCCGGGGGCGCGGAGGCCTGGACACTTGCGCCGCAGCTGGCGGCTGCCAAGGTGCCGGTGTTCGTCGACCCCCTGGTGAATCTGCCCGGCGATTTCGATCAGATCGGCGCCACATTGGAAAACGCCGCGCGCTTACGCGCGGCCGGCGTGCAGGTCGGGTTCACCCAGTCCGATCGCGCCTCGCACAACGCGCGCAAGGTGCGCCAGGCCGCGGGTAACGCGGTGGCGAACGGTCTGGCGTGGGATGACGGTCTGGCCGGACTGACCCGCGTGCCTGCCGAGGTTCTGGGCATCGCCGACAAACTCGGCACGATCGCGGTCGGCAAGCGCGCCGATCTGGTGCTCTGGAGCGGAGATCCCCTGGATGTGGCCAGCGTCGCGACCCAGGTCTGGTTCGACGGGCGTGCGATTCCGATGCGCAGTCGCCAAACCGATTTGCGCGACCGTTATCTGCGCGCTGCGGGCGATCTCCCCAGAGCGTATCCTGCGGGCGGGCACTGACCGGGGATTCGACGTCATGCGCGGTCTGTGGTGGGCGTTCGCGGTCGCGGGTTTGCACGCGATTCAAACACCGGGAAGCTTTCATGCGGGTGAAGCCGTTGCGCGCGACGGTGAGCGATGGTTGGCATTGCGCGTCGATACGCGCTCGGCCAGGCTCGAAGCGACCCGGCTGCGGGTGATCGCCGTGGCCGATCCGATCGGCGATGCCCCTGGCGAGCAAACCGGCCAGGATGTCCGCGCGGAAACCGGCGGCGAGGCCATCGTTTTCCTTCGCGGGCCGTTGCTGCGGCCCGGCCCGGTGCAACAGGCGTTGAGCGAGAACCAGAAAGCGGACCAGAAGGCGGGCACGTTGCCCGAACAGATCTTCGCGCTCGGCGAACGTCGTTATCGCCTGCGCACGTACTGCGAGGCGCATGCCGCGACCGGCGATATCGTGGGTGCGGCCGGCGCGCTCGATTGTCGGATCGAGTTGAGCGAAGGCGGCAAGCGGCAGACCCTGTTGTCGGTATCGGGACGGCGTGAGACGACATTCCCCGATGCGCCGATCGTGCTCGGCGACGACGCCACGCCGATAGTGATCTTCGCGGGTGATCTCGATCGCGACGGCAGGCTCGATCTGGTCTTCGACACCACCGATCACTACAACCTCGCCCGTCCTACGCTGTTCCTTTCCGGGGCGGCCGGCAAAGGCGAGTTGTTGCGTGAGATGGCGAAATACAGTGCTGTCGGTTGCTGAGCGATTCGATTCGGCGCGGTTTGCCGAGTCTGGCGAGAGGTGTCGACGAAATTTGATGCAGGCATGTCACCTGGCCGATCCTGGGCCGATCCTCGCGTCGGGGACAGGCACTACACTGGTCGATTCGATGCGAATCTTGCGTCCAGGAGAGAATGATGAGCGCCGCCCCCATCCGCTGGTATTTCGATTTCATTTCGCCGTTCGCCTATATGCAATGGCCGCGGGTGCGCGCGGTGATGGCCGAATTCCCCATCGTGCCGACCCCGATCCTGTTGGCGGCGGTGCTCGATCGTTGCGGGCAGAAAGGGCCCGCCGAAATTCCGGCCAAACGCGAATTCACCTATCGCCATGTGCTCTGGCAGGCGCGACAGGCAGGGATCGCCCTGCGCTTTCCGCCCGCGCATCCGTTCAATCCGCTTGCGGCCCTGCGTTTGTGCGTTGCAGCAGGCGCGACGCCGGATGCGATCGAACGCGTGTTCGATTGGGTCTGGGCGCAAGGCCGTCCCGCCGATAGCGCCGAGGCGCTTGCGGTCTTGCGCGAAACCATGGGTGTCCCCGAACACGCGCTCGGCGATGCCGCGGTCAAAACCGCATTGCGCGAAAACACGGAGCAGGCGTTGGCGGCCGGGGTGTTCGGGGTTCCCACGCTGGCACTTGGCAAACATCTGTTCTGGGGCAATGATGCGCATGAGTTCGCGATGGCGGCGTTGCGCGATCCCGGCCTGCTCGAAGCGCCGGAGATGCGTCAAGCCGCGGAACTGCCGGTCGGAGTGCAGCGCGGCTGAAAGGGGGCGGCCGCATGCGCGATGGCTTCGCGTTTCGGATGGAAGCACGCATCCACACCCGCGCCCCTGGGAAGCCGCCAACATGCGTATCGGAATCGTCGTCGATTCGGCATGCGATCTGCCTTGGAGCTTCATCGAACGGAATCGGATCGAGATCCTGCCGATCTCGGTCAAGATCGGCAATGTGGTTCTGGCCGACCATCGCAACGAACAGGCCACGTTGCAATTCCTCGACAGTCAGGTCGCGGCGCGTAGCGCCGAGGCCGAGACCATGCCCTACTCGGTCGGCCAGATCCGCGATGTGTTCCTGCGCAAGCTGGTGATCGATTACGACTACGTATTCTGTCTGACCATCACCAAGACTCGCAGTCCGATTCACGACAACGCCAGGCAGGCCAGTTTCGTCATTCTCAACGACTACAAGCCGATCCGCGTCGCGGCGGGGCACGCCACCCCGTTCGCGCTGCGGGTGATCGATTCGCAGAGTCTGTTCGCCGGGCAGGGCGTCGGCGCGGTCGAGGCGGTGCGGATGATCGCCGCCGAGGAAAGCGTGGCGAATATCCGCGCACGTCTGGACCGGCTCGCGCTCGACACCCACGCCTACATGGTGCCGCGCGACCTGCTGTATCTGCGCTCGCGCGCCAAGACCAAGGGCGACAAGAGCGTGAGTCTGGTCAGCGCCACTCTGGGCACGGCGATGGACATCAAACCGGTGCTGCATTGTTCGCGCGGCGAGACCGGGCCGGTGGCGAAGATCCGTGGTTTCGATACCGCCGTGCGCAGACTGTTCCAGTTCGCGGTCGAGCGCGTGCGCGCGGGGTTGAGTACCCCGACCCTGTGCATGAGCTACGGCGGCGAGTTGGACGAGATGCGCAAACTGCCCGGTTACAATTCGCTGGTCGATGTCTGCCGTGAAACCGGCGTCGAAGTGTTTGAGAGCGTGATGAGCCTGACCGGCATGGTCAACGTCGGCAAGGGCGCGTTGACGCTCGGCTTCGCCGCAGGGCCGCACGAATTCAAGGCATGAATCATCGTGGGCAATGCGGCGAGTCCCTCGTCGCGGCCGCACCCAACACCCGCCCGCAACGCCGGCAAACGGCCGGCTCCGATGGATGCCACGCATGGCCACGCGCTATTACTTGAGTCTTCCCGATCTTGCCGCGCTACGAAACGCTGGCGCACTGGCGTTCCGCGCGCATGGCGCCGAAGGCATCGCCGAAGAATTGCAGGCGGCGTTGCGCGACGACGGCCTGTTCCAACGCTGGCGCGCGGCCCAGCATGATCCGGACGAAGTCGACCCTGCGCTTGGCGCATGCGATTCTGCAGCCGATGTGCGCGGCGAACAGCGTGATCTGCATATCGATCTGGTTGTGGTCACCTCGCTGCCGAGCACGGTGCTGCGCCATCGTCTGCGCCTGCTCGCCGGTCAGGCTTGGCAATTGCGCGACGTGACCGCAGCCTGACCGCGCAACGCCCCCGGATCGCGTCAACAGACCCTAGGCGAAGCGGTCGAGTATCGAATGAAGGGGGACGATGTTGTCGCGTGGAGAGATGACCCGCTGCGACGGCGTCGCGCCCATCGATCGGCGCTCGCGTTCACACCGCGCGCAGCGCACGCGCGTGGTGCGCGATGTGATCGCCGAGAAAACTGGCGATGAAATAGTAACTGTGGTCGTAACCGGCGCGCATGCGCAGATCCAGCGGATGTCCTGCTGCATCGCAGGCCGCGCGCAGGCGTTGCGGTTGCAATTGCTCGGCCAGGAACTCGTCGGCTTCGCCCTGATCGACCAGCAGCGGCAGGCGTTCGCTGGCGCCAGCGATCAGGGCGCAGGCATCCCAGGCCTTCCAGGCGTCGACGTCATCGCCCAGATACGCCGTCAACGCCTTTCGACCCCATGGCGTCTGTGAGGGCGCGACGATCGGCGCGAACGCCGACACGCTGCGATAGCGTCCCGGATGGCGCAATGCGGTGATCAGCGCGCCGTGCCCGCCCATCGAGTGGCCGCTGATCGCGCGCGCATCGTTGGCCGCGAATCGCGCTTCGATCAGCGCCGGCAATTCCTGAGCCACGTAAGTCTGCATGCGGTAGTGCGCCGCCCACGGCGGACGCGTGGCGTCGACATAAAAACCCGCGCCCTTGCCGATGTCGTAGCCCTCGGCATCGTGGATGTGCTCGCCGCGCGGACTGGTGTCCGGTGCGACGATGATGATCCCGTGCTCGGCCGCATAATGCTGCGCGCCGGCCTTGGTGATGAAATTCTGCTCGGTGCAGGTCAGGCCACTGAGCCAATACAGCACCGGGCAGCGCTCGCGCTCGATCTGCGGCGGCAGGAAAATGCCGAATCGCATCCGACAGTCCAGGCTCTCGGATGCGTGCTCGTAGACGTCTTGCCAGCCGCCGAAGCAGGCGCGATGTTCGATGCGTTCCATGTGTTCCACCAGGCTCATCGTCGTCCGGTCAGTAATGGATCACGCTGCGGATCGACTTGCCCTCGTGCATGAGATCGAAGGCCTCGTTGATCCGGTCCAATGGCAAGGCATGGGTGACGAAGGGTTCCAGTTCGATCTCGCCGCGCATCGCCTGCTCGACCATGCCCGGCAGTTGCGAGCGGCCTTTCACCCCGCCGAAAGCGGTGCCCATCCATTTGCGCCCGGTCACCAGCTGGAACGGCCGCGTGCTGATTTCCTGGCCGGCGCCGGCCACGCCGATGATCACCGACTGCCCCCAGCCGCGATGCGCGCATTCCAGCGCCGCGCGCATCACCTGCACGTTGCCGATGCATTCGAAGCTGTGGTCCACGCCCCAGCCGGTCATCTCGACGATCACTTGCTGGATGGGTTTGTCGTGATCCTTGGGATTGACCACGTCGGTCGCGCCCATCTTCTGCGCCAGCTCGAATTTCGCCGGATTGGTGTCGACCGCGATGATGCGCCCGGCCTTCGCTTGACGCGCGCCCTGGATCACCGCCAGACCGATGCCGCCGAGGCCGAACACCGCGACCGTGTCGCCGGGCTGGACC
>SSEV01000069.1 GCA_008015095.1 Lysobacteraceae bacterium
ACAGCGCCTTGGCGACATCGCCGCTGATCCAGCCCTGCAGCGGCACTCGCGGCGCCGGGTCGTCGGCCGCGCGCAGGTCGTATTGCGCGCCGGTCCACGAATTCTTCACCACATCCCAACCGTAGGACGCGCCCTCGGTGTCGTGGACAATCAACGCCGCCGCCGCGCCCTTGCGCCCCGCTTCCTCGAACTTATAGGTCCAGCGCCCGTAATACGTCATGCGCCGCCCGTCGACCAGCGACGCGTCGTTGCTGTGAAAGCCCGGATCGTTGCCGAACATCACCACGGTCTTGCCCTTGACGTCGATCGACATCATCGTCGATTCGTCGGCGGTGGTCTCCATCATCGGCACCGTCTGGAAATAACTGTCGCCATTGCCGGGCTTCAGCCCCATGCGCTCGAACTGCGCCTTCAGATACTCGACCGTCTTGTCCTCGCCCGGCGAACCCGGCGCGCGGCCCTCGAATGCGTCGGAGGCCAGCACCCGCACGTGCTCGCCGAAATCCGCGGCGTCGATCGCGTCCTTGAACGCGAAAACAGGCGCTTGCGTCGCAGGCGCTGGCGCAGGACTGGGCGCGGGAGGCGCTTCTGCTTCGCGCTGGCAGGCGGATAGCGTGGCAATCGCTACGAAAGTCAATAACAGAGTCTTGGGCGGAGTCTTAGGCAGTGAACGGTTCATCGGACGGATCTCGGTCTCACCAGACGAGTAGAAGTGTCGAGTGTACGGCGTCCGCGGCAGACTTGCCTGTGTAGGAGGTGTGGTTTGCACAACTGCGAAGCGGCTCTTCGTTGGTGGCGATGCGCATACCGGCACCGTTCGGACCATGTTCCATCTATAGAATCGACTTGCTAGGTCTATGTGGTTTAAAACGGAGTTATCTCACTGGGTCTTTGCAGTCACGCGATGAAACTGCGATGCAGCTCGGTTAGACTCTGGTTCAAGGACTCGGGGGCGAGGAAGGCTATGGAACGCCAGGTTTTCATCAGCTATGCAGCGGATGACAAGGACTGGACACAAGAGAGAGTAGAAGACCTGGCCACAGAAATTTCCCAGGCAGGAGTGATAGTAAGACTCGATGTCTGGCATCAGCGCGCCAAGAAGCGAAAGCTTTCCTTGAGCGAGTGGCAGGAATGGATGGCCGAGTCGCTCAAATCCTCGACCAACATCGTATGCCTGGTGTCGGAGCGGTATCGCATGCGCTGGGAGCGTAAGGAAGCGGATGCCGGTGGTTTGGGCGTGGCATTTGAAGCGATACGTCTCGAACATGCGTTATACCGTCGCAAACAGCGCAACGATGGCAGGATATTGACGCTTCTGCTGAATGGAAGTGGGCACGACCTCATTCCGGAAGAACTCGGTCTGGATTGTCCAACCTATCACTGGTCCGCAGAGCGCGAAGACCTCATCTCGCATCTGAAAGAAGCGGATTCTTCCATGGCGGGGCCTGCGGGGACATCACCGCGATCAGATCAATCTGCGGCGATTCCGAGCGATGTCTCGGTGTTGGATCGTAAGCTGCTGCGGCATCAGGCGGATCACGCGATCAGAAGCCTGCAAAGCGCTCCCGCATATTGGGCCGGATTGCAAACGTCAGTCAATTTCGGCAAGAGACTGCCTGCTGGTTGTCTCGGTGCTCCGGCGCATTTTGTTGAAAGCCTTGTGGGGCTGCCGCCCGAAGCCTTGCCGAGGGTGATGCGCGAGCTTCGCGAGGTGTTCAAAGAAAAGCAGTCTGGTTTCCCCGACAAGGAGTCCGGGGATGCCGCATTGGCGACGGTTGCCTGCTTTCTTTTCTGTACTTGCCTGTTGATCGATGCGGAGGCAGGCGATGCCGTCGTAGGTTTGCCAAGGCTGGAAAGTCAGGATGCGGCGCACTTATTGGCAAGCATGATCGCCCTGGTCATGACCGGCGGGCGACTCGAATTGCGCCCGGGCAAAGGCGTGTTGCCGGAGGGAAGTGGAACCTACAGTGTTCAGTTATGTGGAGAAGACGAAGAAGCGGATTTCGAAAGGCAACTGTATGCCGATCTGGTGCATAAGCCGTGGAGCCAGACTGCTGCACTCAAGACCCGGCCATTGTCGGACAGCGAGCGAGATGAACTGTTGGCGACCCTTGAAGACCTGCGCGGCGACGATGATCGTGCGCGAGCGATGAGCTTTATCGTGGAAAGTAATACGCCGCCGCAGACGACGAGTTTTCGGATGGCGTGCGCAATCCGCGTTCCCGTGTTTCACGCTCACGAGAAGGTTGCCTACAGTTTGCTGGGCATGTCGGAATCCACACTCGTGTCGCACCTGAAACTTCTCTGGGCCGATGTCTCGCCTTTTATTGCGGCCGCTAATCCCAAAACGCCGAGCGAGCAACTCGCTTTGGCTGATCTCATGCGGGAACTGCGCGCTTTGGCGGAAGCTATGCATCAATCTTCCGCTTCCAAAGACATCCAGGCTGCCGCCGATGCGTTGCAACAGGCTGCGGAGGCAAAGCAGCCGCCAACCCGAGACGTGCTGGCGAAGACCAAGGAAACGCTGGAGGGGCTGTCGCAGATCGGCGACTCCGGCGAAAAATTGGTGACTCGTCTGCTGTCACTGTTGAATCTCTTCTTGATGTGAGTGATCTGTGATGACGAAAAACCCCTTCACCCAAGATTTGGCGGGCCAGACCATCGACCTACCCAGGTCCGAGCGTTTCGAAGCCAGTCACCACATCTGGAGCCAGCCCGAACTCAACGCGCTGGCATTGGCCCATGCGGCACGGCGGCCGTTGCTGGTGCGCGGTGAACCGGGCAGCGGCAAAAGCCAGTTGGCGCGTGCCGCCGCGGTACTGCTGCAAGCGCCCGCGCCGCTGGTGCAGGTGATCCATCCGCGTTTCGAGCCGCGTGACCTGCTGTACCGCTACGACACGATCCGCCGCCTGGCCGATGCCAATGCAGGCGAGATGCGCGCCGAACGCGAATACGTGCAGCACGGCGCGCTCTGGCAAGCCTGGCAGGCGGCAGGCGAAGGCCCGGTGGTGGTGCTGGTGGACGAGATCGACAAGGGCGACGCCGATGTGCCCAACAGCCTGCTGGAAATATTGGGCCAGCGCAGTTTCCGCGTGGATGAAGTGCCCGGCATGGACACTCCCGCATTGCCGCCGGACGCGATGCCCTTGGTGGTCATCACCACGAACGAGGAACGCGAACTGCCCGCCGCGTTTGTGCGCCGCTGCGTGGTGTTGAACCTTAACCCGCCGAAGCACGCGCCGGAGCTGAAGGATTGGCTGTGGCAACGGGTGCAAGCGCATACCGGTGTGAT
This sequence comes from Lysobacteraceae bacterium, assembly GCA_008015095.1. Lineage (GTDB taxonomy): Bacteria > Pseudomonadota > Gammaproteobacteria > Xanthomonadales > Xanthomonadaceae > Lysobacter_I. The sequence goes on from SSEV01000069.1 coordinate 3,293, forward strand.
GGCACGGTTGTCACCGACGGTCGTGGGCCGCGCGTTGGATCAAGTGCTGGCCGACCGCCAAGACGCCGAACGTCTGGGCTATCCAAAGGTCGGGTTGGCCGAAGCTCTGGACTTACTCACCGCACTGGCCGAGATCACCCAGGACGTGCCGAACGCCGAACGCGAAACCGCACAGAACGACTGGCTGGACCGCATCAGCGCCTATGCCCTGGTCAAACATGCGGACACCCACCCCGGCCAGTTGCGGCCGCCGGTGAAGCCCGCCGACGGCACCGGGGCCTGAGCCGCCCATGCCCGCGCAAGTCGGCCGTGCGGACCTGCTGCGCGCCCTGCATCTGGGGTGCGCAGGCCCGTTGGCGCTGGAACACACCGACGCGGAATGGTGCGGCTATGTCCCGCGTGACTTGCCCGCAGCATCGAACACAGAGCAGGCAGAGGTATTCGCACTGCAGTTTCCGGGCGTTCGCAGAATGCCTGCACCGGTCATCAATCGGCCCAAGGCCCGCAGCGCCCTGCGCATGCCGGAAGTCTGGGTGGCCGAACGCATCGACCCGCAGGCAGACCCAGAACCGCAGCCGCCCCCCGAGCACCGCACCCACCTCAGCGCCGAAGAGCTTCAGCCACCGGACGAACCGGCTGTGGCCTACCAGGACCTGGTGCCGCTGCCGCGCCTGGCCCGCCCGCTGGCCGCGCAATTGCAGCGGCCACAGCTTGCGGATGTGGATATCGCCGCTTTGTTGCGGGCCAGCGCCCGCCGCCATTGGCCGCGCCGCCTGCCGCGCCTGACACGCCAGAGATGGCCGTCGCGCTTGGTGTTGATGCTGGATGTCAGCATCGACCTGTTCCCCTACCACTACGACATGTATCGCGTGCAGGCCCTGCTGCAGGCGCGGGTGCCGCGCGCGCAGATGCAGGTTTGGGCCGGTGCGCATGGTCCCTTCGGCCCCTGGGAGAACCTGTGTGCAGACCCCGGGCAAGCCATGGCCAGTGTTCAACCGCAGCCGGGGTGCACCTATCTGCTGGTTTCGGACCTGGGCCTGCTGCGCCCCGCATCCGACCCGGCCCGGGCCTGGCAGCGTTGGCTGCAGCAGGCCCAGGCGCGCAAGTGCGCCTGCGTCACACTGGCCCCCGTCGCATCGGAGGATGTCAGCCCGGAACTGGCGGCCGTGGTGCGCCTGTTGCGCTGGTCACCCGGCAGCCGCCTGCGGCCCGAACGCGGCCGGCCCGAAACCGACGCGGCCGCAACCGATCACGACCACGCGCGCAGTGATTACATCCGCAGTGATCACATCCGCAGTGATCACATCCGCAGTGATCACGCCCGCGATGACCAAGCATCCGCAGCCCTGCGTGAACTGCTGGCCTGCCTCTCTGCCACCCTGCGCATGGACCCGCCCCTGCTGCGCGCGCTGCGGCAGAACGGCAGTGCCCCGTTGGATGCTTCGCTGGAAGGGCGGCTGTGGGCGCATCCCGAAGTGCGCAGCACCACCTACGCCTGCCTGTATCCGGAGTTTCTCGAACGGCGCCAAGCCGACCTGCGCACACAATCCGAAATACGCCGGGCCGCATTCGATCAGGCCTGCGTCCACCACCACAGCCATTGGCCCCTGGGCATGCAACTGGTGGATGGCATGCAGCAACTCGCGGCCCTGCGCCCCACGCAATCAGAACGGCTCGATCGCACGCGCGACCACTTGCACCGCCTGACGCAGAGCCTGAAAGCGGAACAGGGCGACCCCGCCACGCTCGAAAACACCGCCGACTATGTGTTGCGCCGCGCACCGGCCGAAGTGCGGCCCTTGGTCGGTGATGCACTTGATGCGCTGATGCAGGCCCGCGGCCAACCGATCGGGGCACGGCAGCGCTGGCGCCTGTTACAGCGCGGCCAGCAACTGTGCATTGCACCCGCCGCCTCGCCCAAGTCGGATGGTCCGGGCGTGGTGCTGTGCCACGACCTGGGGATGGCGGCGGCCGGTGAATGGGTGCTGCTCACCCAACCGCAGCAGCCGGCGCAGTATCTGCCGCTGCCCATCGACGGCGCGTTGGCCCTGCCGCCGTTACGGGAAGGCGCCTGCATCGCCCTGGGTGGCGGGCAGACGCGGTTGTCGCGGCGTAAACGCACCCGCGGGGTGTTGAGTTGGCAGCAAAGCGACACCGGTGTGGTCGAACGCTTGGACCTGTCCTGGTTCGAAAAGCGGCATGCTTCCACGGAGGGCTTGATCCGAGGCGTTGCACTGCTGCCGGATCATGATGGCCGCGATGCCCTGGTCGACATCGACCGTGACGAGTACGGCATGGTCCTGAGCATCCGGCCTGATGCCTTGCTGCGAAGCGCAGGGCTGGCAAATCCCTTCATCCGCTTCCGCTATCTGGAACCCGCCACCTTCCTCCAAGGCTCCCCAGATGGCGAGGGACACGGTGATGAACACCCCCAGCACTCCGTCACTCTCACCCAAGGTCTCTGGTTGGCCGAGACACCCTGTACCCAGGCGCTGTGGCAGGCGGTAATGGGCAGGAATCCCAGCCATTTCAAACAAGGCAAGGACGCACCCCTGCGCCCGGTGGAGAACGTCTCCTGGGACGATGTGCAGAGCTTTCTGCACAAGCTCACACAGATGTTGCCGGCAGGCTGCGAAGCGGTGTTGCCCACCGAAAGCCAGTGGGAATACGCCTGCCGGGCGGGCACCCAGACGGAATACTGGTGGGGCGATGCACCGGACCAGGCGAAAGCGAATTTCGATATGGAAGGCGAACGCAGTTGGGACGATAAAGAAGGCACCACACCCGTGAACCGCTACCCACCCAACCCCTTGGGCCTGTTTGATATGCACGGCAATGTCTGGGAGTGGTGTGCCGATGGCCTGCGCGATTACACCGCCGAGGCGGCACGGGACCCGGAGGGTCCCACTGAGGGGCCTGCCCGTGTGGTGCGCGGCGGTTCGTGGCTCTACCACCCCGTCGACGCGCGCGCGGCTTACCGCCTCGGGAGGTTCCGCGACGACGCGTACCGCATCCGGGGGTTCCGTTTCGCCCTGAGGTCTTCCAGCCGGCCAGAGGCCGGGTCCGGAGGACCCAGAGAGGCAGGCAAAGCGGGTGCGGCCGGAGGCCGCACCGCCGGGGCGGATGCCCCGGTGGCGAAGCCCGCCCAGCCCAGGATGGGCAAATTCAGATCAAGATCAGGACAACATCGCGACCCATGAGCATGCACTGCTTCTTTATCCCCGCCCGCACGCCCGAACCCGCGCAGAGCGAGGTCAACCGCTTCATGGCCGGGCAACGGGTGGTGGCGGTGCGCAAGGAATGGATGACGCGCCATCGCCCACACCAGAGTCTGCGTCCCGCCGCATTCGGGCCTATCGCTCGATGCGCAAACCGCAAGGGCCCCGGGGTGCTGGTAGGCGGCGATGGCCGCCGAACGCCCCCCGGGGAGTTCCGCAATGCGCACCGCCATACGCAGGGGCACCCGTATGTGGCCCGCTGAAGACCAATGGCGCGCACCGGTCGGCGACTTCCCCCCGCCCTGGGCCAGCGCGTGGGGTGATGATGTTTACGGCCTATGGGCCGACCTCACCGTCAACGGCGTAACCCAGCGCATGCGCTGGATCGAACCCAGCGGGGACGAAGGGTTTTGGATGGGGGCGTCAAAAGCGGAGCGGGATGCGATCACCTACAAACACGTGCGCGACTGGGCAAACAACGTTGAAAGTGAGCCGCGGCGTGTGCCGGTGAAGCCGGGCTTCTGGCTGGCCGACACGCCTTGCACCCAGGCCTTCTGGCAGGCCGTGGCGGGAAAGAATCCGAGCCATTTCAGCAAAGGCCCGGAGGCCCCCGAACGCCCGGTGGAACAGGTGAGTTGGAATGATGTGATCGAGCGGTTCATTGACCACTTTGCGGCGACACCTGAATGGGGAACAGAAGACCGGCTCTGCCTGCCCACCGAAGTGGAATGGGAATACGCCTGCCGGGCCGGCACGCGCTCGGCGTATTGGTGGGGAGATACGCCGGATGACACCCGGGCGAATTGGAATGATCAACACAGCGGAACCACGCCGGTGAAACGCTACGCCCCCAACCCCTGGGGCTTGTACGACATGCACGGCAATGTGTGGGAATGGTGTGCGGATGCATGGCGCGAGCGTTTGAAAGCGCCGGAGGCGCGGCTGGATGAATCTGCCCGTGTGGTGCGCGGCGGTTCGTGGGTCTCCCCCCCCGTCTACGCGCGCGCGGCTTACCGCTACTGGAGGCCCCGCGTCCTCGCGTACCACTCCCAGGGGTTCCGTTTCGCCCTGAGGTCTTCCAGCCGGCCGGAGGCCGGAGCCTGAGCCAAGCCGGAGGCTTGGCCGGTGCGCCGCAGGATGCGGCGCACCGGCCACCGCATTTGTAGGAGGGCCGGCCCAGGACGAGCGTGATCTGAGACGACGCCAATGCCGCGCCCGCCGCCGGTGGCGATGAAAGGGCAATCTTCCAGCGCCCATCACGCCGTTACAGGAGGGGTTTTAGATCCGACACAACGCGACAAGCGCATGAAAATAAATATGATTTTCGAATCAATGAAACAAAATATTTCAAATCGCTTTGTTTCATTCAGCAAGTGGCTCGGGTAAGCGAAGCGCACCCGGGAAGACGCACGGGCGTCGCCAAACGAAGCGCACCCGGGAAGACGCACGGGCGTCGCCAAGCGAAGCGCTCAGGGATTGATGTATTTCAGGGAGGGGGGTGTTCCCCGGATGCGGCCTTCGGCCTTATCCGGGCTACGA
>SSEV01000205.1 GCA_008015095.1 Lysobacteraceae bacterium
GCGCCAGGCCGGCGGCCTGCCAGGGGTTGAAGGGCGTCAGCCCGTGCAGCGCCGCGCCCAGCAGCGTGGCGCTGGCCACGCCGCCCAGCAGGCCTTCCCAGGTCTTGGACGGCGACAGCGCCGGCGCCACCGGCGTGCGCCCGAAGAGCTTGCCCCACACGTACTGCAGCACGTCGCTGCCCTGCACGACGATCACGAGGAACGCGATCAGCAGCAGGTTGCGGCCTTCGTAGCCGGGGATGCTCAGCGTCATCAGCGCCGGCACGTGCGACAGGCAGAACACGCAGATCATCAGGCCCCATTGCACTTTGGCGGCGCGTGCGAGGAAACGCGTGGTGTCCGCGGCCAGCGCCGCGAAGATCGGCAGCAGCAGAAAGGCGTAGACCGGTATGAAAATCGCATACAGACCGTACCAGTCGATCCAGATCAGCGCGTACTGCGCCGGCAGGGCGAGAAAAAAACTCAGCGACAGCACCAGATGGTCGCCGCGCCGCGTGTAACACAGGGTGATGAATTCGCGCAGGGCGAAAAACGAGAGGGCGGCGAACAAGACGATCACGCCGCTCTTACCGAACCAGAACGCCGCCGCCAGCACCGCGACCATCCACCACCATGCATGGATGCGGCTGTTGAGATTGTCGATGGTCGCGTGTGGTTCTTCCGGCGCGTAGCGTTGTTTGAGCACCCAGCCGATCACGGTGGCGACGCCCAGCACCGCGACCGCGCCGAAGAAGACGCGCAGCGCGTCGGAAAGCATGGACGGGTCGTTCATCGGGAGGGCTCCGTGGGAGATTCGGCGGCGGCGGATTGCTCGGGCGCAAGTGGCGATGCCGATGCTGCTGATGCGGTCTGCGCGGTGGCGTCGGCATCGTCCGGGCGCAGGGCCAACAGCGCATCGCGCGCACGTTGCAGAAAAGCGCTTTTGTCCTCGCCTGCGACCTGCGCGAGCGTCGGGCCGAAGGTGACCGTGCACAGCAACGGGATCGGCAGAATTTCGCCCTTGGGCATCACCCGGCCGAGATTGTGGATCCACACCGGCACCAGTTCGGCCTTGGGATAGGCCTGGGCCAGGTGGAATAACCCGCTCTTGAACGGCAGCAGGACCGCGTCGGTGGTGTTGCGCGTGCCTTCCGGGAAGAGAATCAGCGAATCGCCGGCCTGCAGGGCTTCGACCATCAAACCGATGGGGTCCGGGCTGTCGGGTTTACGCTCCCGGTCGATCAGCACCGCACGGAACACGCGGCCGGCAAGATAACGACGCAGCGCGCCGCGGCTCCAGTAATCGGCGCCAGCCACCGGTCGCGCGTACCGGCGCAGCCATGGCGGCAACGCCGCCCACAGCAGCACGAAATCGCCATGGCTGTTGTGGTTGGCGTAGAAAATGCGCTGGGCGGCGTTCGGCCGGTTGCCGCGCCAGAACGCCTGCGCGCCGGTGAGCAAGCGGATGAAGCCGATGATGAGCGAAGCGATCGTGCGGGCGAGCATGCGCGGAGGTCTTCAATTCAGGGGTGAGGCGTCGTGCGGGGCTTCGCGCAGGCCGTTGCGCACGCGCCGCGCAATGGTCCAGGCGATGGCCGCGCACAGCAGAGGCACGATCCAGAACGCCCATGCCGGCAACGTTCCGGCGAGGCCGAACCACAGCGCCAGCGCGCCGAGCGCGAAAGCGCGATCGCTCTTGCCCATCGGCCCGTCGTAACGACGCGAAGCGCCGATGGTCGGCCCGAGCGCGCCGGCGAACTCGCTCAGGCCCGCCAGCACCGCGAAGACCGCGATCCAGATCGGCGCATCCGAAAACGGCGCCACCGCCGCGAACGGCAGGACCAGCGCGGCATCGGCGATCACGTCGGTCATTTCGTTCAGATAGGCGCCCAAATGCGAGCGCTGGCCGAATTCGCGCGCGAGCATGCCATCGATCGCATTGAAAGCCATGCGCAGAAACAACCATGCCGGCAGCAACAGAAAAGCGCGGGCAGTCGGCGCCAGATAGAGCCAGAGGCCGAGCGCGATGGAAATCGCGCAAGCGGTCACAGTCACGGTGTTGGCGCTGACGCCCCAGCCATAGAGCTGTCGCACCAAGGGCCTGAGCAGGGCCTGGAATCGGGGTTTCAATGCGTAGATCGACATGCGCGGCATCATTCCATAACCGGTCGGACGTGGCGACCACCGAGGCGGAGCGATGCCTGTCGCGCGTCGCGCAGCATGCGTCGCACACCATACGCTCACGCACGTATGGTAATCGTCAGAAACAGCCGCCATCATGCGATCACGTTCCCGAGACCGCCCCCATGCCCGCTTCCTTTCTCGATTTTCTCGCCGGTGGTTTGTTGCAAACCGGCTGGCTCGCCTTGCTGGTGTATTTCCTGATCGCAACCCAACTGACTATTTTTTCGGTCACCCTGTATCTGCATCGCAGTCAGGCGCATCGCGGGGTCGATTTTCACCCGTTGATCGCGCATTTCTTCCGATTCTGGACTTGGTTGACCACTTCGATGATCACCCGCGAATGGGTGGCCATCCACCGCAAGCACCACGCCAAATGCGAAACCGAGGAAGACCCGCACAGTCCGGTGATCAAGGGCATCGGCATGGTGTTCTGGCGCGGCGTCGAACTGTATCGCGAAGCGCGCAGGGATCGCGCCTCGATCGAACAGTACGGCAAAGGCGCGCCGGACGACTGGATCGAACGACGTCTGTACACGCCGTACGCCAGCCTCGGACTGGTTCTGCTGCTGGTGGTCAACGTCGCGTTGTTCGGCTTCAAGGGGCTGGCGGCCTGGGCCTTGCAGATGGCATGGATTCCGTTCTGGGCGGCCGGCGTGGTCAACGGTCTGGGCCATTGGTGGGGCTATCGCAACTTCGAAACCAGCGACGCGGCGACCAACCTCACGCCCTGGGCCTTCTGGATCGGCGGCGAGGAGCTGCACAACAATCACCATGCTTTCCCCAGTTCCGCCAAGTTCGCGTTGCGGCGTTGGGAGTTCGATATCGGCTGGGCCGCGATCCGCACGCTCAAGATCGCGCGCTTAGCCAAAGTGCTGCGCATCGCGCCACGATTGAATATCCGCCCGAACATATCGGTTCCGGACACCGATACGCTCAAGGCGCTGCTGGCGCATCGCTTCCAGGCGATGACCGACTATCAGCGCAGCGTGCTCAAGCCCGCATTGCGCGAAGAGGCCCGACTCGCCGGCGAGAAGCTGCGCGCCTTGCTGCCGCGCAAACTGCGCAAGGGCCTGTCCGACGACGGGCGCTGGCTGAAGCCCGATGCGCGCGAGCAATTGCGGCAGTGGGTCGCGCAACGGCCGCGGATCAACACGCTGATCGAATACCGCGCGCGTCTGTCCGAGGTGCTGGAGTCGCGCAGCCGCGATGCGGCGGAAACACTGCAGGCCCTGCAGCAATGGTGCCGCGAAGCCGAAGCCAGCGGGATTCAGGCCTTGCAGGAATTCTCGTTGCGGATGAAAGGCTATGCCTTGCAGCCTGCGCGGATTTGATTGGCGCAGATCTGATCCGTACCGATCAGATCGACACGGCCCCGGCCAGGGTTTGCGCGTCTCGCCGGCCATGGCCGTGACCGTCGTCCTGGCCGGTATCGCATCGTCGTCGCAGCTCGCCGCGCAGGTGCATAGCAGCGGCGACTATTTGATGCGGATGGATGCCGATGGCGACGGTAAGATCGCACTGATCGAATATCAGGACTGGTTGAGTTACGGATTCGACGGCATGGATCGCAACCGCGACGGCCTGCTCGCGCCGGAGGAACAGCCCGGCGGGCGCGGACAACCATTGACCAGGGAAGCGCATCGCGCGCGTTTGGCCGAAACCTTCGCCCGCCAGGATCGCAACCGCGACGGCGCGCTGGACCTTCAGGAACTCGCCGCGCCGCCCCAAGAAAAATGAGCGGCGGCGATCGCCGCCGTCCGCGTCGCGCGATCAGACTTCGATACCGGCCACCGGCGCCGCCGGCGCCGCCGGTTCGTCGCCGAGCATCTGTTTCCAAGCGAAATACATCACCGCCGAGAACACCGGCATGAAAATCGCGCTCATCAGCAGCGTGGCCACTACCGTCATCGCCTGATCGCCCGCGATCAGGGCCGCGATCATCGCCACCACGTTGATGCCGACGCTTAAGGCCAGCAGGGCGAGGAACATCAGCAGGAAGAACACGATCAGCGCCCCGAGATTGCTGCTGCAGGCGTGGAAGCTGCGGCGCATCGAATCGAACAGGCCGACATCGGCGAACATCATGTCCGGCACCGCGGTGAAAGTGAAAAAGCCGGCGACGATCCCGACCCCGATCACGATCAGCAGCCACAGCAGCACCCGGCCGAGCGGGAAACCGGCGACCATCGCCGGGTCCGGCGTGGCCTGCGGATTAGCCTGCAGGGTCTGCATCAGCGACATGATCTTCTTGATCTGTTCCGGCCCGACCATCACGTACAGCAGCGCGGCGCATACCACCAGCGCTGCCAGTTGCGGCAGCAAGGTGCCGATCAGGCGCCCGGCCTTGCCTTCCTGCAGGCCGCGCAGCAGATGCATCGGCGCTGCGCTGCGGCCCTGGTCGACTTCGCGCGCGGCGTAGATCATGCCCGCGATCAGCAACGGACCGACCAACATCAGCGCGCCCTGCGTCGCCGCCATCAGGTCCGGCATCGCCTGGGCCAACAGGGTGCCGGCGACCGACAGCAAGCCATAGATCAATCCGAGCAGGCCCAGCCCGAACGGCGAGCGCCGCAGCAGCGTGAAACTGGCAAGCAGCCATTCCGCGCCTGCGAAAAACGGTACCTTGCGAACACCCATCCTGTTCCGCCCTCTTCGAATGCGGACAAACCGCTCAATAATGGCGCAGTGTACGCGGATGACGCGCGAAACGGCGTGACGCGCCACGCGCATGCGGCGTCGCCTCGGCCTGATGAGATGACCGTCGATGATGGCGGCCGCGACCATCGCGGCGCGCCAGCGGGCTCTCGGAAAGACCGCGCGCGGAACGCGCCAACGCGCGACATGCAGGCGCCTTCCATCGCCGTCGCGCGCATTCGCTACCGCAGGGATTGTCGTCGACCGCGTCGCGCAGGGCCTGCGCCGCCCGGCGCGAGCCGCAGGGGCTGCCGCTTATACTAGATGGCCCCCACCTCGCCTACGCCGTCCCATGCCGGCAACGACCGCAGACCTGTCCTCCCGTGACGCCGACATGGCCACTGGCTCCCATGGCATCACTTTCCAGGAACTGATTCAGCGCCTGAACGCCTACTGGGCGGCGCAGGGCTGTGTCCTGATCCAGCCGCTCGATCTCGAAGTCGGCGCCGGCACTTTCCACCCGGCGACCTTCCTGCGCGCATTGGGTCCGGAACCTTGGAACGCCGCCTACGTGCAGCCCAGCCGCCGCCCCAAGGATGGCCGCTACGGCGAGAACCCCAACCGGTTGCAGCATTACTACCAGTACCAGGTGGTGATGAAGCCCAACCCCGACAACATCGTCGAGTTGTATTTCGATTCGCTGAAGGCGCTTGGCGTGGACCCGCTGGTGCACGACCTGCGCCTGGTCGAGGACAACTGGGAATCGCCGACCCTTGGCGCCTGGGGCCTGGGCTGGGAAGTCTGGCTCAACGGCATGGAAGTCACCCAGTTCACCTATTTCCAGCAGGCCGGCGGCCTCGAATGCAAGCCGGTGCTGGGCGAGATCACCTACGGGCTCGAACGCCTGTGCATGTACCTGCAGAACTGCGACAACGTCTACGACCTGATCTGGACCATCGGCCCGCAGGGGCCGGTGACCTACGGCGACGTGTTCCTGCAGAACGAACGCGAACAGAGCGCCTACAACTTCGAACATGCGAACGTGGAAGAACTGTTCCACCGTTTCGACAAGTGCGAAGAAGAGGCGCTGAAGCTGGTCGAACTCGGCCTGCCGCTGCCGGCCTACGACCAGGTGTGCAAGGCCTCGCACAGTTTCAATCTGCTCGATGCGCGCCGCGCGATCTCGGTCACCGAACGCCAGCGCTACATCCTGCGCGTGCGCAATTTGGCGCGCAGCGTGGCCGAGGCCTATCACGCACAGCGCGAGAAGCTCTGCTTCCCGGTGCTGAAGGACGAGGCCAAGCGCGCCGCGCTGGGTCTGCCGCCGTTGGACGCGCAGGCTGCGGCATGACGCCGTCGGAGGCGACGCCGTCGGAGCGCATGCTGCTGATCGGCATGTACGACTCGCCGTTCGTGCGGCGGGTCGCCATCGCGCTCGATCTGCTCGGCCTGCCGTTCGCGCATCGCGACTGGTCGGTGGGCAAGGACTTCGACCGCATCCGTGCATACAGCCCGCTGGGCCGGGTGCCGGTGCTGGCGCCCGCGGACGGCGAGCCGCTGGCCGAGTCGATGATGATCCTCGAACACCTCGACGATCTGGTCGGCCCCGAACGCGCGTTGATGCCGCCGCCGGGCGCGCCGCGTCGCGCCGCATTGCGCATCCTCGCCTTCGCCACTGGCGCGATCGAAAAGGGCATCCAGATCAACAGCGAGTGGATCTTCCGTCCGCCGGACAAGCGCCACCCGCCCTACGTCGAGCGCTGCCGCGTGCAGATGCGCGGCGCGTTGAGCGAGTTGGAGAAAATCTGCGCTGCGGCCGGCGAGCGCGAATGGCTGGTCGGCGACCGCATGAGTCTGGTCGACATCAGCCTGGCCTGTTTCGTCACCTACATCCGCGAAGGCGTGCGCGAGCCGTTCGAAGCTTTCCCCGCGCTGGCCGCGCGCGTCGATCGTTGCGAAGCGCTGCCGGTGTTCCGCCGCTACCACGCGCCGTTCGAGCCGCCGAAGGCCGACGGAGGCGCGGCATGAACCCGCTGCCGACCCGGCTCACGCCCGAACTGGCACGACACCTCGGTGAACATCCGAGGTACGCCGAGGTTTTCGCCCACGGCAGCCTCAGCGTCGAGATCTACGCCCCGCGCAGTGTCGATCCGCAGCAGCCGCACAACCGCGACGAGGTCTACGTGGTGGTCTCCGGCCACGGCAGGTTTTTCTGCGACGGCGAGACCCGCGCATTCGGCCCCGGCGAGCTGCTGTTCGTCCCGGCCGGCATGGACCACCGTTTTCTCGATTTCAGCGACGACTTCGTCACCTGGGTGCTGTTCTACGGCCCTGAGGGCGGCGAAGCGAATGTACAGGACTGACGCATGACCGCGAAGCAACCCCTCCTCATCGAACTCGGCGCCGAAGAACTGCCGGTGAAGGCCTTGCCGGGCCTTGCCCAGGCGCTGTTCGACGGCGTGATCGACGGCCTGCACAAGCGCGGCATCGCGTTCGATCGCGGCGCAGCCAAACCGCTGTACACCCCGCGCCGGTTGGCGGTGCTGCTGCCCGGCGTCGCCGTCGAACAACCCGAACAGCGCAGCGAAGTGTTGGGGCCGTATCTCAACATCGCGCTCGACGCCGAAGGCAAACCGACCAAGGCGCTAGAGGGCTTCGCCGCGAAGGCCGGCGTGGCCTGGACCGAGCTGGAAAGAACCAGCGATAACAAGGGCGAGCGCTTCGTGCATCGCGCGCTGAAACCCGGCGCGAAGACCGCCGAGCTGCTGCCGGACATCTTGCGCGAAGCGATGGCTGCGATGCCGATCCCTAAGCCGATGCGCTGGGGCGAGCGCGATAGCGGTTTCGCGCGGCCCGTGCACTGGCTGATTCTGTTGTTGGGCGATCAGGTCGTCGAAGGCGACATCTTCGGCCTGCGCGCCGATCGCATGAGCCGCGGGCATCGCTTCCTGCACGAAAAACCGGTATGGATCGGCACGCCCGGCGATTATCTCGACGCGCTGCGCGCAGCCAAAGTGCTGGCCGACCCGGACGAACGCCGTGCGCGCGTGGTCGCCGAAGTCGAAAGCGCGGCGGCGAAAGCCGGCGGCACGCCGCGCGTCACCGACGACAATCTGGAACAGGTGCAGTGCCTGGTCGAATGGCCGAAAGCGGTGCTCTGCGCGTTCGAGCGCGACTTCCTGGCGGTGCCGCAGGAAGCGCTGATCGCGACCATGGAAGCGAACCAGAAATTCTTCCCGGTGCTGGACGCCGACGGCAAGCTCACCGAGCACTTCATCGGCATCGCCAACATCGAATCGAAAGACGAGACCGAAGTACGCAAAGGCTACGAACGCGTGATCCGCCCGCGCTTCGCCGACGCCAAGTTCTTCTTCGACGAGGATCTCAAGCAGGGGTTGGCGTCGATGAACGAGGGCCTGAAGACGGTGACCTATCAAGCCAAGCTGGGCACCGTCGCGGACAAGGTGCAGCGCGTCGCCGCGCTGGCCGAAAGCATCGCCGGCGAAGTGGGCGTCGACCCCAAGCTCGCCCGCCGCGCCGCGGAACTGGCCAAGGCCGACCTGCAGTCGCGCATGGTCAACGAATTCCCGGAACTGCAGGGCATCGCCGGCCGCTATTACGCGATGCGCGATGCGTCGTTGGACGATCTGTCCGCCGACGAACGCAAGCAGCTCGCCGACGCCATCGATGAAGCCTACATGCCGCGCTTCGCGGGCGACGCCATCGCCCCGAGCAAGCTGGGGCAGGTGCTGGCGATTGCGGAGCGGTTGGATACGCTTGCCGGTGGGTTTGCAGCGGGGTTGAAGCCGACGGGGAATAAAGACCCGTTTTCGCTGCGCAGGAATGCGTTGGGATTGGCGAGGGCGGTGATTGAAGGTGCTATCGAACTCGACCTCTTCGAAAAGTTGAATAAGGCGTGGAGAGGGTGTCCAAAGCCAACCATAGATATCAAAAATTTTAGTGAATTAACTGAAGAACAACTGTGGCGGGAGCTGGCGCTTCAAGATTTCCATCGTGTTGAAGAAATATTTGAGTTTGTCCTCGACCGCCTCCGCGCCTACTACGCTGACCAGGGCGTCACCCCGCAACAATTCGAGGCCGTCGCGGCGCTGATGCGCCCTGTCGCGGCTCACGCCGCTCCCACAGGAGCGGCCGGTGCAATTGTGGGAGCGGCGTCAGCCGCGACGAACGCCGCGACGACCTCCAGTTCGCTCCTCGACTTCGACCGCCGCCTCAAGGCCATCGGCGAATTCGTCAAGCTGCCCGAAGCAGAAGCGCTGGCCGCGGCGAACAAGCGCATCCGCAATATCCTGAAGAAAGCGATCGCCGACGGCGTCGCGATTCCTGCGGCGGTGGACGCCGCGCGCTTCCAGGACGATGCCGAGCGCGCGCTGCATGACGTGGTGCAACAGGCCATCGCCGACACCGACCCGCTGCTCGCGCACCGCGACTACGTCGCCGTGCTCGGCCGCCTCGCGCGGTTGCGGCCGGAGGTCGATACCTTCTTCGAGAAGGTGATGGTCAACGTCGACGATCCGGACGTGCGCGGCAACCGTCTGGCCCTGCTGCAAGGCTTGGCCGACCGCCTCGGCAGCGTCGCCGCGATCGAGCATCTGTCGGCGTAGAGAACAATGCGCGGGCGGTTGTCGAACACGTTGTGAATCCTCGCGCTGCCGACGCTGCTCTCGCAGGGATGCGGATGCGTCGCAAACCGCTACGGTGGCGTCTTGTCATCAGCGCGAAGCGGTTTGCCTAGCGTGAGTGGCATCAGCCACGACGGTACTCCGGCAGACACCACGGAATGCGATTCGAAGTGTGAATTTGCATGCCATGACCCCCGCCGCATGCAACACGACCCCGCAACAAGGGATAATCTACAATCTGTCATGCCTCGTACGACAATCCAATTCCTGTTGCTGTTTCCAGTATTGTGGTTCGACGCTTCCGCATCTGCTGGAAAGCAGAATGCGCCCGAGAAGCTGATCGATCCCTGGGCCGAAATCGCAGTCGGCGCCGCGGCCAAGGCCAACCCGGACGAATACAACATCCTCGTGATCGCCATCGATGGCGAGATGAATTTCGAAGGCAGACGCGCCTATCGCATCACGCCCGGGCTCCACTATCTCGAACTTGCCTCGGCCAAAATGGGCCGCCGCGGCGACATCACCCGTCTGCCGTTCGCGATCGAAGCCAAACCCTGCGTGCGTTACGAACTGGTCGCCACCCATGAGAAACGCCTGTCCAACCGGCATTGGCGTGTGACGGTGAAGGCGGAAAAACCGATCACGCTTTGTGAAGAGGCGCTCGCCGCAGCGGCCGCCGTGCCGGCGCCGGCATCGCCAACGCAACCGGCGCCGCAACCAGTCCTTGAACCGACGCCCGTCCCTGCCGCGGCAACGCCCAAACCCTGAGCGCGCCTCGTTCGCCTGACGATCGGGCGATCCCCGTCCACACAGACAGGATCTCGTTCGGAACGGCGTTAAGAATCGCGCCGGATCGCGTCGGGCCGCTACGCATGCGGCTGCAAGCGCAGCGTATTCGCTTGAGACGATGGGATGAATGGTGCGATCCGCACATTGGCGATGTGCGCAAGATCGAGGTTTCATCTGCCGCCGGACAGGACGCGTCGGGGAGGCGACAGCGGTCACATACATGACGCATGCGCGCGGTATCGTGGCGGCATCTCTCTTCAAGTTCACGACGGCTTTCGGGCCGTCGTCCTTTTTCGTCATGCGAAAGCCGCATCCCACCTGGGGCCTGTTCGCTCTGTTGATAACGATGTCGGCGCTCGCCGGCAAGAACGGCCCATGGGCGGAAATCAAACTCGATGGCGACACGAACGAGACGTTGGGCGAATACCGGACGGTGCTCGTCGCGATCGACGGCTCCCGGGAGATCGTCGCCAAAGCGCTTTACGAACTGCAGCCGGGCAGGACGCGGCTGCAACTCGCCAGCAGAAAGCGCGGCAAGAGCGGCGAAATGACCTCGTTGCCGTACGAGATCGAATTGAAGCCATGCGTGCGCTATCTGTTCGTCGCGGATCATGCACAGCAGACCGAGACCCGCAGATGGCGTCCGGTGGTCAAGAGCGAAGAACCGATCAAGGCCTGCGTCAAACGATTCGGAACGGCCGGAACGGGCGAAGAAAGCTGAGCCGCTGCGCTTGAGCGGAGGTTGACCGATCGAATCGCCATACCGTCGGACGGCGAATGATCGCCGTCGTCGTGATCGGCGCGCGCAGTGTTCAGCCGGACGCAGGGGAGCGGCGACGCCAGCCGGTATCCTATGCCGATGTCCGTCCAGCGCCGCGCCGCCATCGCCGCAGCAGTCCTGTTCGCGTTCTGCGGCAATGCGCAGGCGGCGAAGATCGCGCGGGTGCAGATCGTCGGTCTCGACGAGGCGATGACGGCCAATGTCATCGAGTCGCTGTCGTTGGAGGACGGCAAGGGCAAGGACGTCTCCGATGCGCGCCTGGACTACCTGTTGCGAGCGGCCGAGGACGAGACCCGCGAAGCGCTGGAGCCCTTCGGTTATTACTCGCCGCGGATCACGATCAGCGCACAGCGCGACGAGACGGGCGTTGCGATCCGCATCGAAGTCGCCCCGGGCGAGCCGGTGCGGGTGCGCAGCGCCACGGTCGCGATCGAAGGCGACGGCGCCGACGATCGCTATCTGAAAGAGGAAATCGCCGCGTTCACGCCCAAACCCGGCGATGTCTTCGACCATGCCGTCTACGAGCAGAGCAAGGCCTACATCACCCGCCGCCTCGCCGAACGCGGGTACTTCGATGCCGATTTCATCGCACGCAAGGTCGAGGTCAACCGCGCCGAGGGCGGCGCCGACATCGATCTGCGCTGGGATAGCGGCGACCGTTACGACATGGGCGCGATCACCTTCGAGCAAGGCGGGAAACCGGCGATTCGCGAATCGCTGCTGCGCGAGCTGATCTACTGGAACGAAGGCGAGTATTACCACCAGGGCCGTCTCGATCGCTTGCGCAAAGCGTTGGCGGAAATGGATTACTTCAGCCGGATCGATATCGAACCGCAGCCGGAGCGGGCCGTCGACGGCAGGGTGCCGGTGATCGTGCGCCTGACCCCGGCCAAGCGCAGCGTCTACAGTGCGGGGTTCAGCTACGGCACCGACAGCGGATTCGGCCTGCGTCTGGGACTCGAGCGGCGCTATCTCAATTCGCGCGGACACAAGGCCCTGGCCCAACTCGACGACACCGAGAAGCGCAAGACTCTGACCCTGCAGCATCGGATTCCCGCGTTCGCCTGGCGCGACGGTTGGTACACCACCAGCCTGCAGGCCTACGACGAACAAACCGATTACATCGACACCCGCCGGTACGAAGCGGTGTTCAGCCGCAGCGCCGAATACGACCGCAACCTCAATCTGACCGGTTCGGTGCATGCCTTGCGCGAGCGCTGGGCCTATGCCTACGAGGACGACGCCGATCCGGACACGCCGGTGCTGTATCGGCAGGCGACGTATCTTTATCCCTCGCTGCAGCTCGAGTATGTGAAAGCCGACGATCGCATTCATCCGCGCAACGGCGTCGGCGCCAGCGCAGTGCTGCGCGTCGGTGTGCGCGGCGCGGGGTCCGATGCGAATTTCCTGCAGTTGCACGGGCACGGAAGTTGGTTTCGCGGCCTCGGCGCGCGTAGCCGGCTGATCGCGCGCGGCGAACTGGGACTGACCTTCACCGACGACTTGGTCGAGATTCCGCCGACTTTGCGGTTCTACGCCGGTGGTGATCGCAGCGTGCGCGGTTACGATTGGCGCGAGATCGGTCCGCGCGTCGATGCCGCGCCGGGACGCAAGGCGTTCGCGCTGGGCGCGCGCAATGTGATCACCACGAACTTGGAGTTCGAACAGTATTTCAACGCGAGCTGGGGCATGGCCGCGTTCGTCGACGGCGGCAGCGCCTTCGACGGCAAACTCGATCGTTGGCGCAACGGTGTGGGCGTGGGCCTGCGCTGGAAATCGCCAGTCGGTCCCTTGCGCGTGGATCTTGCGCGCGGCCTGGACGACCCGGACGCATCGTTCACGCTGCACGTGAATCTGGGGGCGGACTTGTGAGCGCGCATGCATCGAACATGTTCCGACCGGCGCGGGCGCCAGCGCGATGACCGCGAAGCGCGCATCCGAGTCGCGAAACGCCGAAGGCGCTCGCCCGCCGCGCATCGCGCGCGCGCGGCGGTGGCTCGCGCGCAGCGGCTGGCTGTTGTTGATCCTGGTGTTGTGTTCCGCGGTGTTGCTGTACTGGTTGTTGGCCACGTTGCGCGGCCGCGACGCCCTGTTGGCGCAGATCGTGGCGCGCCTGCCCGCCGGCAGCGAATTGACTTGGTCGCGTGCGGAAGGGCCCGCCTCCGGCCCGTTGGTTCTGCATGATGTGCGTTTCGTGCATCGCGCCTGCCCGGATCGGAACGGCGCGACGGTGGCCTGGCCGCGATGCGAGGCGGCGTTGGTCACCGTGTTCACGGCGAAGCGGGCGATGCTCGATCCGGCGTTGCGGCCCTTGCTCGACCGACGCCTGCGTCTGGATGATCTGCGCATCGCCGACGCGCGCTTGGAGCTGCCGCAGGACGACGCGCCGTTCGAGCTACCGCGCTGGCCGGAATCGCTGCCACGAATCGCGCCGCCGCTGGCGCTGCAAGCGGATGCGATCGCGATCGATGGCTTGCACATCGCGCGAGCGGATACGGCGCTGATCGAGATCCGCAAGTTGCGTGGCGGCATCGACGCCGGCTCCGGGCGATTGCATCTGCAGCGCATCGTCGCCGACACCGATCGCGGCCGCTGGAGCCTGCATGGCGATTACGCGCCGGGCGAGGATTACCGCATGGATCTGACCGCGGCGGTGGTCGCCGAAGCCACGGCGTCGCATCCGTCGATGCGCCTGGGCCTAGTCGCGCGCGGCGATCTGCATGCGCTGGACATCGCGCTGGCGGGCGCGGCGCCGTCCCCGTTGCTCGCGCGATTGCGCTTGCGGCAAGACGATCAGGCCGGCGCGCGACCGCGATGGCGTTTCGATGCCGACAGCGAAGGCTTCGCGCTCGATGCGCTGCTTGGAGCGGACGAGGCTGCGCCCTATCGTTTCGATCTTCGAGCCGAAGGCGTGGGCGGCGCGGCGGCGTTGCAGGGCAGGATCGCACGCGGCGATCTGGCGCTGACGTTGCGGCCGTCGAAACTCGTGCTCGAACAACAGGTGTTGACGCTGGCCCCGCTTTCGGCCGAGTGGAGGAAAGGCGTCGTCGAGGCCAACGGGCGCGTCGATTTCGGCGATCCACGCGATCCGGTCTTCGATGGCGTCGTGCGCTTGCGCGGATTGCGCTTGCGCGGTGAGGGCGCGCGCGCGGCCACCGTTGTCGGCGAGGGCGATTTCGAGGTGAAAGGCCGCTGGCGGGCCTGGACCGCGCGCGGCGCGGCGACGCTGACCCGCGACGGCGAACGCGCGAAACTCGAACTAGCCGTGGAAGGCGATGCCGAGGCCGCGCGGATCCGCCGCGTGCGCGCGACGATGCCCAGCGGCGCGCTCGAAGGCGAAGGACGCATCGCATGGATGCCGACCCTGCAATGGCAGGCCGATGCGCGGCTGGCCGGATTCGATCCGGGTTATGTGCTGCCGGACTGGAACGGTGCTGTGAACGGCCGCTTGCACAGCGCCGGGACGCGCCGCGCCGATGGCGCGATCGATGCGGTGATCGACGCGCGGGATCTCGGCGGTCGCCTGCGCGCGCGCGCCTTGCAAGGCCGCGTTTCGGCGCGTCTGCGCGTGCCCGCGCGCGATGGCGGACGCATCGACGGCGAAGGCGAAATCGCCTTGCGTCTGGGCGAAAGCCGGATCGACGCGAAGGGCCGGATTGCGGAGAGGATGGCGATCGACGCCGAACTTTCGCCATTGCGATTGAACGATGTGCTGCCGAAAGGCGAGGGCGTATTGCGCGGACATCTGCGTCTGAACGGTTCGCGCACGCAGCCGGATATCGACGTCGACCTGCGCGGCGAAGCCTTGCGTTACGAGGACTGGCGAGCGCAACGCCTGCATGCGCGCGGGCAACTGCCCTGGCGCGGCGGCGAAGGCGGCTTGCGCATCGAGGCTGAAAGCGCGGATGTCGGTTTGATTCTCGATCGTGTGCGCGTCGATGCGCGCGGCGCGCTCGAATCCCTGCGCATCGAAGCAGACGCGCAGAGCGAACTGGGCGATTTCGCCTTGAGCGCGCGCGGCGGCGCGCAACGCGGAAAGGGACAAAGCGAGAGCATCCAACTCGACATCGCAGCCTTCGAATTCACCCCGCGTATCGGCCCGGCCTGGCGGCTGCAATCGCCCGCGCGCCTGCGTCAGGACGGCGCGCGCTGGCGATGGGCGTCGAGCTGTTTCGTCACCGCGAACGCGGGCGATGGCCGCCTCTGTGCCGAAGCGGACTGGCCCGGCCGTTTCGATTTGCGCGGGCGCCAGGTGCCGATGGCCCTGCTCGCGCCTTATCTGCCCGCGCGCGCGGATGACGGCGCATGGCGGTTGCAGGGCATAGCGGATGTCGATGCGCAGATCCGTCCGCGCGGCGCGAGTTGGGAAGGCGAGGCGCATCTGCGTTCGGCTGCGGGCGCGCTCGCGCTCGAAGGTCGCGGTCGGCGCGAGTTGTTCGGCTATGCCGACCTGCATGCCGACGCGCGATTCGATCCGCAACGGATTGATGCGCATCTGCGCGCCGGCTTGTCGCAAGTCACACCTAGTCCCGACGGACGCATCGCGGCGCATATCGCCACCGGCTGGGATGCACAGGCGGCGTTGTCCGGGGAGATCGACATTGACACCGGCGCACTGACCTGGATGGAGTTGTTCTCGCCGGACATCGTCGAACCGCAGGGCAGACTCGAAGGCCGCATCGTCCTGGCGGGCACGCGCGCGCGTCCGACCGTCGGCGGGCAGGCGCATCTGCGCGGATTCCGCGCCGAGTTGCCGGCGCTGGCCCTGAGCCTGCGTGAAGGCGATCTGCGCATGCAGACGCAAGCCGACGGCGACGCGCGCATCGTCGGCAGTCTGCGCAGCGGCGAGGGCGTGCTGCGCGTGGATGGCGCTTTCGGTTGGCGCAGCGACGACACCCCGTTGCGGCTGAATCTGCGCGGCGAAAATGTCTTGATCTCGGATACGCGCGAACTGCATGCGGTGGTCGATCCCGACGTCACCGTGCGCTACGCCGTCGGCCAGCCGATCGCGGTGAGCGGGCGGTTGAAGGTACCGATCGCCAAACTCGACCTGGAGCGTCTGGATGCCGGCGTCTCCGCATCCAGCGATGTCGTGGTGATCGATCCGGCCAATCCCGAGCGCGACGACGACGCGCCGCTCGATCTCGATCTCGCGCTGGTGATGGGCGAGCAGGTCAAGCTGAAAGGCTTCGGCCTCGACGGCGGCCTCAGCGGCGATCTGCGCGCGCGATCGCGCCCGGGCCGCGAAACCATCGCGACCGGCGCGCTGGAGATCGACGGTCGTTACACCGCCTATGGCCAGAAACTGCGGATCACCCGCGGCCGTCTGCTGTGGTCGGGCACGCCATTCGCCGATCCGTTGCTCGATATTCGCGCCGAACGTCAGGTCGGCGCCGTCACCGCGGGGATCGACGTGAAAGGCCGCGCGTCCGCGCCCGAGGCGCAGGTCTGGAGCGAACCGGCGACCAGCGAATCCGAAGCCCTGGCCTATCTCGCGCTCGGACGGCCGCTGGCCAGCGCCAACGCCGACGAAAGCCGCAAACTCAGCGCCGCCACCGCGGCCCTGTCCGCGGGCAATCTGCTCGCCTCCCAACTCGGCGCGAAGATCGGTCTCGACGATGCCGGCGTCAGCGAGTCGCGCGCGCTCGGCGGCACCGTGGTCGGCATCGGCAAATACATTTCGCCCAGACTGTACGTCGGTTACGGCGTTTCCTTGCTCGGCACCGGGCAGGTGCTCACCCTGAAATACCTGCTGCGCAAAGGCTTCGACATCGAGATCGAATCCAGCACGGTGGAGAACCGCGGGTCGGTGAATTGGCGCAAGGAGAAATGACCTGTCTCAAGATTGAGCGCCTGTGCGTCTTGATCGCTGACTTGGCGGATACGCCCTGCGGATTTCAGCGAATGCCGTCAACAGGGCGACAGTCCGCCTCAAAAACGGAAGCCTCATTGCAGCAGACCGGACCGCCGCAATACACGACATCGATGTGGTTCGAGCAGCGCTGATCTCAAGGTCGGCCCTATACGCCGGATCGGTGAAGTCAGCACGTCGCTTGATCGCAACTGCATAGATGCCGTATTGGCGCGAACGAAAACAAATCGTTCCGGTGAATGGATTTCGATGTTGTTCCATATTGGAAAACGCCATCGCAGCGTTCCATGTGTTTACAAGCGGGAATTGTGATGATCTCCATCTTTTTTCATGTTAGGAAAAAGTGGAAAATATCGCCGAGCGAAATGACAAGCTGACAGTGAATGTCGGCTTCGATCCCGCCAAAGCGGGATGTTCGCAAGCGTGCCGCGGTCAGGAATGTCGAACTCACGGCATGCCATCTCGGATATCCGCAATCCCGGTCCGGAGCGTTGGATCAGGCGAAGTGCGGCCGAGAAACCGTAAATATGTCGATCATCGCCGCTACGGATAATGCGGCCGAAAACGGCGACATGGAGCACAAGGAGACAAGGAAATGTTCGATCGTTACACCATCGTGGGTCATTTTTACGATTTCGTCAGCAATCTCTACAGCGGCAAATCCATCCAGAACTGCAAAATCGCGCATCTCGACTTGCTCAAGCCGGGAGACAAGGTGTTGTTCGCTGGAGTCGGTCACGGCCGGGACGCGTTGTACGCCGCGAAACGCGGAGCCGAAGTGACCGTAGTCGATCTGTCGGAAACGATGCTGATGAAATTGCGCAAAGTTCTGACGGCGGAAGGCGGTAAAGTCGATGTCCGGCAGGTGCACAGCGACATCCTGAAATTCGACGAGGCCGGAACTTACGACATGGTCGTAGCGAATTTCTTCTTGAACGTATTCAACCGAAGCATGATGCCGCGCGTGCTTGATCATCTGATCGCGCAAGCGCGGCCCGGCGGCAAAGTCGTTGTCGGCGATTTTGCCTATCCCCGCGGGAATCTCATCACGCGCGCGTTCAAAACCGCGTACTGGTATTTCGCGGTGATTTTTTTCTGGCTGATCGCCGGAAACTCCGTTCACGATATCTACAACTATCCGGAATTCATGGCCAAATCCGGCTTGAGGATCGAAGGCAAAAAACATTTCAGGCTGTTGGCGATGGATTGCTACTGGTCTGTGCTGGGCCGGAAACCAGCGTGATTTGATGGCACGCACTCGGAGTCTGGTTCCGAGCCTGCGTTCGAAAAAAGCAAAGGAGTTGCGGTGATGAACGAGCGCCTGCTATGGGTGGATGCGCCGGATGGGCCGTCTGCGGAATGCGTGTTTTCGCATGGGGAGAGGGTCGCCTTCCTCAAGCGCTACGGGGAACATCCGATGGCGTTTTCGGCCCTGCAGCCAGGGATGTCGTATTTCGACATGCCCGGTGTCGGCTATATCGCATACGCCCGGCATTGGGGCGTCGACTTCGTGCTTGCCGACCCGGTCTGCGAGCCGCAACGCATCGAGGAAATGATCTCCGCGTTCGCGGTACGGCATCCCCATGCGCTTTATATCCAGGTGGGCGATGCGGTCGCGGAAATCCTGCGTCGAAGATACGGGTATTACGCCACTCAGTTCGGCTATGAGTCGAAAGTTACGCTTCGCGACTGGGATTTGCGTGGGTCTAAAAAACAGATCATCCGTACCGCGCTGAATCAGGCGAAAGCGCAGGGCGTGGAAGTTCACGAAGGCCGTTGCGAAAAGAAAACACGGGAAATCTCCGAAGCCTGGATCCGGACCCGCAAGTGCAGCAGGAACGAAATCCGGTTCCTCGTCCGACCGATGCTGATGGATTACACCGAGGGAACCCGTTACTTCTATGCCTATCGCGGCGACGAGGCCTTGGGCTTCGTGCATTTCGATCCGATCTATCGCGACGGCAAGGTGGTCGCCTATGCGCCGAACATCTCCCGCGCCAGCGCCGCCTTCAAGCAAGGGCTGTGGTACCCGATGATGGTCCACGCCATGGACGTGTTCAAAGCGGAAGGGATCGAATACATGGATATGGGTCTGATTCCGCTGTTATTGGCCGAAGAGGCCGAAACGCGCGAATCGAAGATTCTGCGGATCGTGCTGACGGCGATGCGCAACTGGGGCAATTCGCTGTACAACTTCAAAGGGTTGGCGTTCGCCAAGTCGCGCTTTCAGGGCCGGTTCGTCAAGACCTATGCGTGTCACCGCTATCCCATGCCTGCGGTGTCGATGCTGGCGATGTTCCGGCTGATGCGGTTGATCTGACCGTTTCGTGGTGGGCAGAACGCGCTTCAGTCGGGTGCAGGAAAGGCGGAGTGCGGGCCACGGTTGGACGGAACATCCGTCGAAACGATGCCGGCTACCGCCAAGGCGGCGCGGCGAAGGCGTCGACGAGAAAGTCGATCAGGCGTCTGGTTTTCATCGGCAGATGCTTTCGCGTGGCGTAGACCGCGTAGACGCCCAGCTCAATGGACCGGTATTCGGGCATGAGTTCGATCAGCGTGCCGGCGCCGATATCCGGGCCTACCAAAAAATTCGGCTGCAGCACGATGCCTTGGCCATCGAGCGCCGCAACCCGGCAGGTGTCGCCGCTATTGGTATGGATGCGCGCGTTCACGCGCACGGTCGTTTCGCCATCGGGGCCATGGAATGTCCAGTCATCGCCCGTCGCCCAATAGCTGTAGGCGAACACGGAATGCCGGGCGAGATCGCCCGGATGCGTGGGCGTTCCATGCGCCTGCAGATAGCGAGGGGATGCGCATAGCACCATGCGCACCGTCGCCAGACGGCGACAAACGAGTTGCGCATCCAGTCGGTTGGAGATGCGGATGGCAACGTCGTAGCCCTCTTCGACGAGATCGACGTTGCGGTCGTTGAGGGTGATGTCGAGCGAGACCTTGGGATTGGCCGCGATGAAACGCGGCCAGAGCGGCGCGAGATGCAGATTACCGAACGTCAACGGCGCGGTGATGCGCAGCAGGCCCATCGCTTCGCCGCCGCTGGAGGCGATCTCCACTTCCAGTTCGCCGAGAGCGGCGACCAGCTCGACCGCCCGATCATGGAAGCGCATGCCGTCTTCGCTGAGCGACAAGCGACGGGTTGTCCGATGCAGCAGTCGCACGCCCAGGTGCGCCTCAAGCTCGGCCACATGCCGCGACACCGCCGCCTTGGACAGGCCCGTCGCATCGGCGGCTGCGACGAAGCTGCCGGCGCGCACGACGGCCAGAAAGCTGCTGAGCTGCTGGAGGTCGAGCATAATTGTCTCTAATTAATAGACAATTATTCAATTTAATCCATATTTATACGAAATCATAGAGCCAATATCGTGGCGTCCACCCCGAAACCGGGCAACACACAACAGGACACGACGATGAACCTCCTCCTTCTTGGCGCCGGCAACATGGGCTCGGCGTTGGCGCAGCAATTCGCGCGTGCGGGCCATCAGGTCCGTATGACCGCCAGCAGTCCCGAAAAAGCGGATGCCGTCGCTTCATCGCTTCAAGGCGTCACCGCCACCCAGACACAGGGCAGCGCAGACGCCGCCGAGGTGATCGTCATCGCCACGCCTTACGACCAGGCGGTCGCCGCATTGACCGCGGCTGGTCCGGTGGACGGCAAGGTGGTGGTCGACATCACCAATCCGCTCACCTCCGATAACATGGGGCTGACCATCGGGCACACCACCTCCGCCGCGGAGGAAATCGCGCGCGCGTTTCCCGGCGCCGACGTCGTCAAGGCGTTCAACACGCTATTCGCGCAGGTGATCGCCAGCGGCGCGGCGCTTGCGGATGGCCAGAAAGCCCCGACGTTCGTCGCTTCCGATTCCGAACGCGCCAAGGCCACAGCGACATCCTTGGCGGAGAGCATCGGTCTCGAAGTCGTCGACGCCGGCGCATTGAAGAACGCCCGCTATCTCGAACCACTGGCCGGGTTGAACATCTATCTCGGTTATGGCGCCGGCCTGGGAACTTCGATCGCTCCGACCTGGATCCGCTGATCCCGCGCGTTCTGCACCGCGTCTTTGCGCCGCCTGTCCTCCATGTCGTTCCGAGCCGCGATGCCGCTCGAAGGATTCGCCATGCTTTGCGCCCCCTCGTTGTTCGTCTCACACGGTTCGCCGATGTTCGCGCTCGCGCCCGGCGAACTCAGGCCGCGCTTGCGCACAATCGGCGCGCAACTGAAAGGTATCCGTGCGGTCTTGGTGGTCTCGCCGCATTGGTGAACCCGTGGCGTGCGTGTGATGACGACGGCGAAACCGGCCACGATCCACGACTTCGGGGGTTTCCCGGCGGCACTCTACGCTTTGCAATACACGCCGCAGGGTTCTCCTGCGCTGGCCGCGGAAGCCGCGCAATTGTTGATGGCGGCAGGCTTCGATACCGACGTTGACGACGCCCGCGGCCTCGATCATGGCGCGTGGGTTTCCTTGCGCCATCTGCTGCCGGACGCGGACACGGCGGTTTTCCAGGTTTCGATGCCTTCCGATCTCGATACCCGTGGCGCCCTGCGTCTGGGCCAGGCGCTTGCGCCGCTGCGCGAGCGCTGCGTGCTGATCATCGGTTCCGGCAGCCTCACCCACAACTTGTATGAGTACCGTCAGCATGTGCGCGACCCCGAATACGCGAGTGCGTTCTCCTCGTGGGTGCATGACGCGGTGGTGGCGCGCGACGTGGAAGCGCTGGTCGATTACCGGCGACTCGCGCCGCATGCGATCCGTGCGCACCCCACCGAAGAACACTACCTGCCTTTATTGGTGGCGCTGGGCGCGACCGGCGGCGGCGATGTCGGCGCGCGGATCCCGGGCGGGGTGACCGACGGTGTGTTGTCGATGGATTCGTTCGGATGGGGCTTGGCGCAACAGACGCAATCCTTGCGGTTGGATGCAGCGCGAATACGCCCAACCCTGTTGGATTCCGACCCGCGGCGGTAACACCGCCGCAGCGTTACGCAGGCGATGCCTGCGTAACGCGATGTTCGCTGACACGACTCTCATTCAGGCAACGCCGGAGAGCACGCCATGAAACGCATCTCGCACCGCTTCGTCCTTCCCGTCATCGCCGTCACGATGCTCATCGCCGATGCGCACGCCGCGCCGCCGGTATCCAATCCCTGGCCCGGCGCCGACGTCGATGCGCCCGCACCGAAAGTGAAGGGAATGCCGCGCGAACTCGCAAGGAACCTGGCGAATTTCGACGATCTCGATTTTCGCGTGTACACCGGGCGGCAATGGCAGGATCTGCACAAATCGCATACCGAGGAAGTGGTCGTACATTGGCCCGATGGGCGCGCCACGCAGGGCATCGACAGGCACATCGATGACTTGAAGCACATGTGGACGTTCGCCCCCGACAACCGGATCCGGGAACATCCCGTGCGTTTCGGGACCGCCGATGGCGAATGGACCGCAGTGATGGGCTGGCTCGAAGGCACGTTCACCCGGCCGATGGTGCTTGCCGACGGCAAAACCGTTCCGGCGAGCGGCAAGGCCTATCGGATTCCGATGGTCACGATCGGCCACTGGAACAAGGCGGGCATCATGTTCGAAGAATATCTGTTCTGGGACAACGCCGAATTCATGCGACAGATCGGCCTTGGCAACTGAGCGGTCAACGCGTCTGTGTCAGCATGAGATCGACACCTGCGTGAAAGCACGGCCTATTCCGGACGTGAAGAACGCCAAGCGCGCTCGCGATGCGCCGGCGCTCAATTCCGGGAGGTTTTCAGGTACTCGATCTTGTCCTTCAGCGCTTGAGGCGAAAGCAGGCCGATGTCATGGACCGGGTAGTCGCGGATGCCGAGATAGAGCTCGCGGTGTTTCGGGTCGTAGGAGCCGCCTTCCAACGGGATGTTCGGGTTTCCGCCGAGGCATTGCGCGCCGGGCAGGGGCTCGCCCAGCGTGCGCGCGACGCGTCGCAGATGCCAGACGCAATCGGGCCGCCCATCCAGCAACCACACGCCATCCGCCGCCGCGGTCAAAGTCTTGAGCCGACCACGCCCGCGTTTTTCCAGCGCATCGACCTGATGCGGGTGGGCCAGCGCGAGATCCGCCGCCCAGATCTCCGGTTTGGTCCTCAGCACATACACCACGCGCGCGTTGGCGCGATCGACCGTCGCCACGCCGATATCGCCTTCGACCGACGCCACGACGCGCCAAGGGTTGACGCTGCGGTCGAACAGGAACAACCCCAGCAATCCGTCGCCGTGGCTGCCGATGACCAGCAGACGCCGCGGATCGGGGTGATAGATCGCATACGTGGGTTCGATCTCGGGCACCGGCAACCGCGCCACTCGCCCATGCTGCGGATCGATTTCGTACAGCCCCGTTCCTTGCGCGCCCTCGCCCACGGCGAGCAGCCGGCGCGAAGCAGCATCCCACACCGGGGCGAACCGTGGCGCAGGCGTGAAGCCTTCGATCGGCCGCAGCGAATCCGGTTGCGCGCGCACCGCCCACCACAGTCGTTCCTCGGCGGAGCGATCCGACGCGAACACGATCTGTTCGCCATCCGGCGCGACCGAGGGCAGGCGGTTGCTGCGAGAGGTGTCGTACGCCGTCTGCCAGCGCGCATGGGCCTGCGGCCCATCCTGCAACGACAACCGCTGCAGCCGTGAATCTTCCTCTTCGATCTGGAACGCGATCGCGCCACTGTTGAAAGCGACCGAGGGATATTCGAATCCGCCGTCGTTCAACGCAAAGTCGACGATGTGTCCGCTGTCGATATCGACGCGCGACAACCGCTTTTCGCCATCGACCATGCGCGAAAACACCACGGCCTTGCTGTCGGCGGTCCAGGCCAGGCCGTAGATATTGGTTTCCAGATGGGTCAACCGCTGAGGCGCGCCACCGCCGACCGGCATCCGCCAGAGGTCTCCGAGCGCGGCGTTTCGATGGAATGCGATCCAGCGACCATCGGGCGATACGGCGGGCGCTTCGTCGATATCGTGAGCGGCCCTGGTGTATGGAATCGGACGCCAACGCCCTTCGGCGATCGCCATGCGATAAAGCACAGCGCCATGTCCGGTTTGCGCTTCCGGCGCGACGGCGGCCGTCGATCCCGCGGCGATCAGCGCCTGTCCGTCCGGATACCACGCGATCTGATGCGCTTCGCCATCGAGGCATTCGCCGATTTCGCGTTCGCTCCCGCCGGTCGCAGCCATCAGCATGATCGTGCAATGCGTTGCGGTTCTGCGCTGAAAGGCGATCTCGTGCCCGTTCGGGGACCAGGCCGGCATCAGATCGTCTCGCCCCGGTTGTCGTTCGGTCAGGGCTGTCGGGGGCAGTGCGGTCGCGGTCTGCAGGTACAGGGATGCGCCATCGCTGGGATAGCGGACATAGGCGAGCATCGAACCATCCGGCGAAAGCGTGGGACCGTATTCCGGCTCCGGCGATGAAGCGATGCGCACATAGGCCGGTTCGAGGACGGTCCGCTCGTGATGGTTACCCGGAGAAATCTCGACCGAAACGGGTCTGGACAACCAGAGCGCCGCGACAATCGCCCCAAGCCCGGCGAACGTCGCCGTCCATGCGATGATCGATCGCCGCGATGGGCGGCGTCGCGCCTGTACGGCGCTCGGCTCGGTCGCGCTTCGCGCAACGGTGGACTGTTCCGTCAACGGCGTCGTTTGTTCGGGCAGGATCCATTCCACCGGGGCCACCAGCCGATAACCATGTTTGGCGATCGTCTCGATGTACGCGTTCTGATCGCGCGAATCCCCGAACGCCTTGCGCAACAGGGTGACCGCCTGCGTCACCACGTCGTCGTTGGGCATCGTGTCCGGCCACACCCATTCCAGCAACGCTTCGCGACCGACCACCTTGCCCGCGTGCGCCACCAGCGCCATCAGCACGCCCTGCGCCTTGACCGTGATCCGAATCGACTCGCCGCCCGCGTCGAGACCGGGGGCGTCGCGGACGATCTCGCGCAGGGACAGGTCGACGACGCAATCGCCGATGCGCAGGCGATCGGACGGCCGCGGACTCAGCAGGTTCTGATGCGACTTGAGCATGGACGATAGGATGGGGAAGGGAAGCGATAACCGAAATTCATCAGATCCGGCGCCGATCGATCGTTGAATAACGCCATTCGCACGGGGACCGACGCGCCGTATCCATGTGGCCCGCCGCTTGGAGGCCGGTTGCGCGGACGTGGACACGGCGCAGCGCATGCGAACAGCCGAATCCGGCGCTTGCGACTTCGCTGGAAACATCCCGGGACAGATGTCCCGCCACGCCAATGATCATCGGCGCACGTCCGGCTTGACGGGCACAGCGAGCAGACCGATGTCGCGAATGACTCTGTCGACCGTCGAAAAATACAGCGCCCCGCTCGTCGGATCATAGCTGACGCCGCGCAGCGGCTTGGGCATCTGCCGGCCCAGACATATCGCCTTGCGATCGTCCGCAGGCGATGGCCGGAGGATCGGCCGCAGATACCACCCGCAATCGGCCTGACTGTCCAGAACCCATGCGCCGTTCTCGATCGTGGTCAAGGTCGTGTTAAACGTTTTTTCCTGCAGCGTGCCCGCCAAGCGCGGTTCGCGCAACCTCAAATCCGCCTGCCAGATCTCGGGTTTCGACAGCCTTGCGAACAGCACTCTCTCGCCGCCATGATCCACGACCGACAGCTGCACATCGCCTTCGATCGCGGCCAACTCGCGCCAGGGTTGGGAGCCGCGGTCATGCAGCGACAGCCGCGTTTCGCCATCCGGCTTCGCCGACACCACGAACAAGCGTCCTGGATCCGGGTGATATGCGGCATGCAGAGGTTCGAACCCTCCGAACGGCAAACGATGGACTCGGCCGATGCGGGGTTCTATTTCGAAGATCGCGTGCCCCGAGGAAGTTTCGCCGATCGCAAGAATACGTGTAGACGACGCGTCCCAGACGACAGGATGCATTGTCGCCGGCCGAATGCCTTCCAAGGGCCGCAGCGAATCCGCTCGTGCAAGTTCGGCCCACCACAAGGCATAGACGCCACTGCGGTTGGAGAGGAAAACGATTTGCTTCCCGTCCGGCGAAATCGACGGGAACAGGGTCGAGAGACTGCTATCGAAAACCCGCTCCGCAGCGGCGATGGTGGATTCGCCCTGATCGAGCACGGTTTTGCGCAAGGTCATCCGCGCATCCTCGATCTCGAATGCGATCGCGTTGCTGGCTCGCGCCATGCTCGGATGTATCATGCTCTCGCCTACGCGCACGTCGTCGGACAAGCCGGCACCGTCGTGGCGGATTCTGGACAAGCTGGCCGGCGTCACCCCGCTGCGATCCTGTTGCGAAAATATCAAATGCTCACCGTCCGGCGTCCACGCTAGGCCTTTCACCAGAGTGGGCAATGCCCTGATCAATTGCGGTTTCCCGCCGGAAGCGGACATTTTCCACACGCCCCCGATCCCGCTGTTACGGTAGAAAGCGATCCAACGCCCGTCGGGCGAAACCGCCGGATAGGTGTCAATCTCGGCAGGGGTCAACGCATAGTCGATCGGCTCCCACCGCCCTGTTGGCAACGGCAAACGATGGATCCCCCGCTGCGCATTGTTCTGTTGCCCATCAAAATATTCGTTGGAAGCGATCAGCGCGCTGCCGTACGGATACCAGTTGATCGGGTGCGCCGAACCTGCGAGGCACCTGGCGAGTTCGCGCTCTCCCCCGCCAACCGCCGAGATCAGCATGATGGTGCAACGATGTTCGTTGGCGGCGACGAACTCATTACGCACGAACGCGATCTGTTTTCCGTCCGGAGACCACACCGGCCAAGTATCGATTCTGCCGGGCATCGTCGCGGTGATCGGTTTGGCGGGCAAAGCCTCCGTTGGCTGCAGCATCAGCGTCGCGCCATGCGTTTTCGCCTGATAGCGCGAATAGACCACCAACGCGCCATCGGGAGACAGGCTTGGGGTCATTTCAGGTTCTGCCGTGGACGCGATGCGTTGATACGCGAGCGCGAGGTCTGGCCATGCCGGTGTCGTCGTCGCGACGGCCGTGTGCGGCCATAGACCGGATAGGCGACCGGTCACATAAAGCCCGGTCGATGTTGCAATCGCGATGATCGTCGCCGCAACCGCGGCCATGCGACGCCGCCGCCATCCAGACGCCGTGTCATTGCCTTCGATATCCGGAGAAACGGCCAACCTTCTCGTCTCGGGGGCTGTCTGCTCAGGCAGGATCCATTCCACCGGGGCCACCAGCCGATAACCATGTTTGGCGATCGTCTCGATGTACGCGTTCTGATCGCGCGAATCCCCGAACGCCTTGCGCAACAGGGTGACCGCCTGCGTCACCACGTCGTCGTTGGGCATCGTGTCCGGCCACACCCATTCCAGCA
>SSEV01000194.1 GCA_008015095.1 Lysobacteraceae bacterium
AGGTGTTGTCTGCTCCTCAGGCCGCCGCGTCAGACGCGACGCTTTTTCGGCGGACGGCACCCGTTGTGCGGGATCGGCGTCACGTCGATGATGTTGGTGATCTTGTAGCCGACGCTGTTGAGCGAACGCACGGCCGATTCGCGACCCGGACCCGGGCCTTTGATCCGTACTTCCAGCGCCTTCACACCGTAGTCGAGAGCGGCCTTGCCGGCCTTCTCGGCGGCGACCTGCGCGGCGAACGGAGTTGACTTGCGCGAACCACGGAAACCCGCACCGCCCGAGGTCGCCCAGGACAGTGCATTCCCTTGACGGTCGGTGATGGTCACGATGGTGTTGTTGAAGGACGCATGTACGTGCGCAATGCCGTCGGTGACGACACGCTTGACCTTCTTCTTGGTTTTGGCTGCTGCCGGCTTGGCCATGATTCCTGCCCCTTACTTCTTGATGGCCTTGCGCGGACCCTTGCGGGTACGGGCATTGGTCCGGGTCCGCTGGCCGCGCACTGGCAGGCCACGGCGATGGCGCAGACCGCGATAGCAGCCCAGGTCCATCAGACGTTTGATCGCGATGCCGATCTCGCGGCGAAGGTCACCTTCGACCGTGAATTTGGCGACTTCGGCGCGGAGGCGTTCGACCTCTGCTTCGGACAGGTCGCGGATTTTGGTGCTCGAAGCGACGCCTGCGGCATCACATACCTGCTTCGAACGAGTACGGCCGATGCCGTAGATGCTTTGCAGCCCGACCCAGACGTGCTTCTGGGCAGGCAGGTTGACACCTGCAATACGCGCCATGCGCGGATCTCCAACTGGTTTGGCGGCCGGGCAACCCGGCGGAGTGAACATGAAATTCTAACAGAGTCCTGAATTTCAGGGAAGCGGCAATCCTGAAAGGGTTGCCCATCGTGACCACTGAATCGGTCACGACCTCACTTCCGGCATGGGGAGAGTGCCCATGCTCCGGCGACGGACCGATGCTGACGGCAGGAACCGATGACCTGGTTCTGGCACCGCCGGCCGGCACTCCTCAGGCGCCGACACTGGCATCGGACCACCCGCACTCAGGACCGCCGTGCGAGTCGCCCTTGGGGGAGGCCACCGCGCCTGGCACGGGACCGCCGATGTATTCCACCTCAACGCGGCAAACCGCCGCGCCCGCCTTTGAGATTGGCTTTCTTGAGCAAGCTTTCGTACTGATGCGACATCAAATGGGCCTGGATCTGTGCAATGAAATCCATCACCACAACCACGACGATCAACAACGACGTACCGCCGAAATAGAAGGACGCCTTCATCTCCTGCTGCATGAAGGTCGGCAGCAAACAGACAATCACCAGATACAACGCACCAGCGGCGGTCAGTCTGGTCAGCACCCCGTCGATATAGTCGGCAGTGGCCCTCCCCGGACGGATCCCCGGGATGAGCGCCCCGGATTTCTTCAGGTTCTCGGCAGTTTCCTGCGAATTGAACACCAGCGCCGTGTAGAAAAATGCGAACCCGATGATCAAAGCAGCGAACAGAATCGCATAGAGCGGCTCGCCCGGCGTCAATGCCTGTGCGACACGCTGTAGCCAACTCGTATTGCCGGTAGCGCTGAACCAAGTCGAGGCTGTGGCCGGGAACATGATGATCGACGACGCGAAGATTGCCGGAATCACACCTGACATGTTCAGCTTCAACGGCAGGAACGAGGTTTGGTTCATGTAAGCGTTGCGCCCACCCTGGCGTCGCGCATAGTTCACCGTGATCCGTCGCTGTCCGCGCTCGACGAACACCACGAAGTAGGTGAAGACCAGCACGATCACCAGAATCGCGATCACCGCCAAGGAACTCATGTCACCGTTGCGGGCCTGTTCGAGGGTTTGCAGCACCGCGCCAGGCAGCCCGGCGACGATACCCGCGAAGATGATCAGCGATACGCCGTTGCCGACTCCGCGCTCGGTGACCTGCTCACCCAACCACATCAGGAACATCGTACCGGCAGTGAGCGACACGATCGCGGTGAGGGTGAACCCCATCCCTGGGGCATAGACCACCGGAATGCCGTTGCTGGCGCCGGAAGCCTGGAGGGCGGTTGCAATGCCGGCGCCTTGAAAGACTGCAAGCGGAATCGCGCCTATCCGCGACCATTGGGTGATCCGCCGCCGACCCGACTCGCCTTCCTTCTGGATCGCCTTCAGGCTCGGAACGATCTGCACGAGCAACTGCACGATGATCGAAGCAGAGATGTATGGCACAACGTTGAGCGCGAACAGACTGAAGCGCTCCAGCGCGCCACCGGAGAACATGTTGAACATGTCGACGATGGTGCCCTTCTGGCTCTCCATCAGCTGAAGCATCGCTTCAGGATTCACGCCCGGCACCGGGATGTAGCAACCGATGCGGTAGACGATCAACGCCCCAATGACAAACATCAACCGTTGACGGAGCTCGGTGAATTTACCAAGCCCGCCTCCGATCCCGCTCATCGCGTTCGCGCTTCGCGCCATGCGCAGGTTACTCCTCGATGCTGCCGCCGGCGGCTTCGATCGCGGTGCGCGCACCGGCCGTCGCCAGAATGCCCTTCACGACGAGCTTCTTGCTCAGCTCGCCCTTCTTGACAATCTTCGCTTGCTTCGCCGTGCTGGGGATCAGCTTGGCTGCACGCAGTGCAGCCAGGTCGACGACGCCATCCAGCTTGTCCAACTGATACAGCAGAACCTCGGCAGTATCCTTGGCGAGCTTGGAGCGGAAGCCGATCTTCGGCAGACGGCGCTGCATCGGCATCTGACCGCCTTCGAAACCGGCTTTGATCTTGCCTTTGCCGGCGCGCGCGAACGAACCCTTGTGACCGCGGCCCGCCGTTTTACCGAGACCGGAACCGATACCGCGTCCGACTCGAGTGCGTTCTTTGCGGGCACCGTCGGCAGGCTTGAGAGTATTGAGTTTCATGCGATTACTCCTCGACGCGCACGAGGTAATGCAACTGGGTGATCAGACCGCGGACCTGCGGACTGTCCTTGAGTTCGCGCACGTCATTGACTTTGTTCAGGCCAAGAGCCTTCACCGACAAACGATGCCGCGACTGCGAGCCACGCAGGCCCTTGACCAGACGGACCTTGATGGTGCCGTTGTCGGTGGCGTTTTTATTAGCCATTGAGGATGTCCTCCGCCTTCTTGCCACGCTTGGCCGCGATCTTGCTCGGCGACTGCATGGCTTCCAGACCTTTGACGGTCGCGCGCACCAAGTTGATCGGATTGCGCGAACCAACGGCCTTGGCCAAGACGTTCTTCACGCCGACCGCCTCAAGCACTGCGCGCATCGCACCGCCGGCGATCACGCCGGTACCTTCCGACGCCGGCTGCATGAACACACGGGCGGCCCCGTGGCCGGCCTTCACTTCGTGCCAGAGCGTGCCATTGTTTAGGTCGACATTGCTCATGTTCTTACGCGCGTACTCCATCGACTTCTGGATCGCGACCGGCACTTCGCGCGCTTTGCCATAGCCGAAGCCGACTTTCCCCGCGCCGTCGCCCACCACCGTCAACGCGGTGAAGGTGAATTGGCGGCCGCCTTTGACGGTCTTGCTGACGCGGTTGACCGCGATCAGCTTCTCGATCATGCCGTCGTCGATCTCTTCGCGGTTGCGTTCGCGATCACGATCACGGCCCCGCGGTTCACGTTGTTCTGCCATTTCGATATCTCGGTTGTGAAAGGATTTGCGGCATCGCCGCTTATGGTTGTGGTGTGTTGCGGATGTTTCGCACGAACCGAAACCGATTCATACGCTCGGCGTTGACCACGCCGACGGGGTTGGAACTCATGTGGACCTTGGACGACCCTTACAAGTTCCGTATCGATCTATAGATCTGCGGACCGGTCATATGACCCGGCCCATGAAGATTGAAGCGTCAGAACTGCAGCCCGGCCTCGCGAGCGGCATCTGCGAGCGCCTTAATACGACCATGATAGCGATAGCCCGAACGGTCGAAGGCGACCTTCTCGATACCGACGGCTTTAGCTTTCTCGGCGATCAAACGTCCGACCTTGGCGGCCGCTTCTGTGTTCTTGCCGTTCTTCAAACCATCGCGCACATCGGTCTGCTGCGTATTGGCGGCGGCCAGCACTTTCGAGCCGTCGGCAGTGAACAGCTGGGCGTAGACATGCTGGCCGGTGCGCAGCACCGACAGGCGCGGCACACCGAGTTCGCGAATATGCGCACGGGTCGATTTGGCGCGGCGCAGGCGGGCGATTTTCTTTTCCATTGCTGTGTCCTCGGAAGCTGAAGGATGCGGTGAGCGCCGTCGCCGGCGCCATTCACGCATTACGCCTTCTTGGCTTCCTTGCGAATGATGGTTTCGTCGGAGTACTTCACGCCTTTGCCCTTGTAGGGTTCGGGCGGACGGAAACCGCGGATCTTCGCCGCGACTTCACCAACGCGCTGCTTGTCGGCACCAGAGATCAAAATTTCGGTTTGGCTCGGCGTGGCGATGGTGATGCCCTCCGGCGCCTGGAACACCACTGGATGCGAGTAGCCAAGCGACAGGTTCAGATCTTTGCCCTGCATCGAGGCGCGGTAACCGACGCCGACCAGATCGAGCTTGCGTTCGAAACCGTGACTGACGCCATGCACCATGTTGGCCAATATGGCGCGCAAGGTGCCTGTCATCGGAATCAGCGATTCTTCGCTGGCCACAAGCTGGGCGTTGCCGTCTTCGATGTTCACTTCGATGCCGGCCGGCTTGCAGATGGCGAGGGTACCTTTCGGGCCCTTCACGCTCACACTCTCGGACTGGATGTTGAATTCGACGCCCTTAGGGAGGGCGATCGGCTTTTTGGCGACTCGAGACATGATTACGTTCTCCTTACGCCACGAAGCACAAGACCTCGCCGCCGACGCCCTGCTGGCGCGCCTGCGCATCGGTCATGATGCCCTTCGAGGTGGAAATGATGGCGACGCCGAGGCCACCGAGGACCTTGGGCAGCGCGTCCTTGCCGCGGTACTGCCGCAGGCCAGAGCGCGAGACGCGCTGCAGCCGCTCGATCACCGGGCGGCCTTCGTAATACTTCAACACGATCTCAAGTTCGGCCTTGACGCCGTCCTCGGTCACGCGCAGATCCGTGATGTAGCCCTCGTCCTTCAGGACTTTGGCGATCGCTGCTTTGATTTTCGAGGACGGCATCTTCACCGTCGGCTTGCCGACCGCCGCCGCATTTTTGATGCGGACCAGCATGTCAGCGATGGGATCAGTCATGCTCATTGACGATTACCTTTGAGTAGCACCGATATCCGCTTTCGCGAACTCATCGAATTCCCGGGAGAGGCCGGGGCCTTGGCGCCGAAATGCGCCGCCGGATGCCGGAAAGCCGGCTACCGTTACCTGCCCGGATCGAGAAAATCCGGGCAGAGCGAGGGTTACCAGGAAGCCTTGCGCAAGCCAGGCACGTCGCCGCGCATGGTCGCTTCACGGAGTTTGTTACGGCCCAGGCCAAACTTGCGGTAGACGCCGCGCGGCCGCCCCGTCAGCGCGCAACGCAAGGTTTGGCGCGAAGGAGAGGAATCGCGCGGCAGTTTCTGCAGTTTAGCGGCAGCTTCCATCTTGTCTTCGAAGCTTCCGTCCTGACTGTTGATGATCTTCTTCAACGCTTCACGCTTGGCTGCGTGCTTCTTAGCCAGTTTGGCCCGCTTGATTTCGCGGTTCACCATCGAGGTCTTTGCCATTTCGTGTGTGTCCTGCGAAATCAGTTGCGGAAGGGGAAGCGGAACGCTTCGAGCAGCGCCTTGGCCTCAGCGTCGGTCTTGGCGGTCGTGGTGATGGCGATATCCATGCCGCGGATCGCGTCGACGGCGTCGAAGTCGATTTCCGGAAAGATGATCTGTTCCTTCACGCCCATATTGTAGTTGCCACGACCATCAAACGCGCGGCCTGACACGCCGCGGAAGTCACGGACGCGCGGCAACGAGATATTGATCAGACGATCAAGGAATTCGAACATCTTGGCGCGGCGCAGGGTCACCTTGCAGCCGATCGGCCAGCCGTCACGGATCTTGAACGACGCCACTGAGACACGCGCCTTCGTGACCACCGGCTTCTGACCGGAGATCTTGGCCATGTCGGCTACCGCGTTCTCGAGCACCTTCTTATTCGCGGCTGCTTCGCCCACGCCCATGTTCAGCGTGACCTTGACCAGCTTCGGCACTTCCATCGGATTGGTGTAGCCGAACTGCTTCATCAGCTTCGGCACAACCTCATCCTTGTAGAACTGTTCCAGACGAGTCGTCATTTCTGCATTCCTCAGGCGTCTACCGCCTCACCGCTGGAGCGGAACACACGCAATTTGCGTCCATCCTCCAGCTTCTTGATCCCAATGCGTTCGCCCTTGCCGGAGGCAGGATTGAAAAGCATCACGTTGGAGATGTGAATCGAGCTTTCGCGCTCGATCACGCCGCCGGCCTGACCGGCCTGCGGATTGGGCTTGGTATGCCGTTTGACAATGTTGATGTTGGAAACGACCACGCGATCGCCCGCCACGCTCACCACGTCACCCTGCTTGCCCCTGTCTTTGCCGGCAATCACAACCACGCGATCGCCCTTCTTGATTCTGTTCATTTTTGGTCCTCCGCTCAGAGCACTTCGGGCGCGAGCGAGACGATCTTCATGAACTTCTCGGTACGCAGCTCGCGCGTGACCGGCCCGAAGATACGAGTGCCGATCGGCTCGCCCTTGCTCGTCAGGAGCACGGCGGCATTGGTGTCGAAGCGGATCGTCGAGCCATCCGGACGGCGGACGCCATGACGGGTGCGGACGACGACGGCGTCGTGCACTTCACCCTTCTTGACCTTGCCGCGCGGGATCGCATCCTTGACCGTGACCTTGATCACGTCGCCGATGTTGGCGTAACGGCGGTAGGTGCTGCCCTTGACCTGGATGACCTGGACGGTCTTCGCGCCGCTGTTGTCAGCGGCAACGAGGAAAGATTCTTGCTGCATCATGGCGAGATTCTCCTGCGTCTGCGTTTAGGCGTGCGTCTGCAGGACTTCGACCAGCTTGAAGCGCTTGGTGCGCGACAGCGGACGGGTCTCGACGATGGCGACGAGGTCGCCTTCCTTCGCCACATTGGTTTCGTCGTGCGCGTAGAGCTTGGTGGAGCGCCGCAGGATCTTGTTGTAGACCGGGTGCTTCACGCTGCGCTCGACGACGACCGTGATGGTCTTGTCGCCCTTGTTCGAGGCAACACGGCCAACGACGCGACGCTCTTTCTTCTCGGCCGTGGCCGTGGTGTTTTCGACTTCGCTCATGGCCTTACTTCGCCTGCTGATTGATGAGGGTCTTGACTTGCGCGATCTTCTTGCGCACGCCAGCGGCCAGATGAGTCTGGGCGGCCTGGCCCATCG
>SSEV01000135.1 GCA_008015095.1 Lysobacteraceae bacterium
CGATGGGGTCAGCCCTTTCAAGGACCCTTTGGGTCGTTCTTCGTTGTACTCACGCCGCCAACGCTCGATCAGCGTTCGCGCGTGCAGCACTGGTTCACCAGTGTGCTGCACGCGCGAACGCTGATCGAGCGTTGGCGGCGTGAGTACAACGAAGAACGACCCAAAGGGTCCTTGAAAGGGCTGACCCCATCGGCGTATGCCCAACAAATGAAACGCGATGCAGTACAGTAGCGCCGGACTCTAATTCGTCCCGCTACTCAAGATGGGGGGACGTCGTCACAACAATGGCGCTGTAATACCGACTTTGCTATCTAAACTTAGGAAAAGGCTTGCACAATCAGCGCTCAGTGGTGCTTTTATGGGGCTTGCCAGATATCGTTCGGATTCAGTTCAAGAAACGTGTCCATTGGCCGAAGAGGATGTGTTCAATGAAGCCTGCCCATTATGATTCGACTGTAGAAGAGCTGTTGAAAATAGCCGGGGCGGCCGATAATTTTGGTAGCAAGGTTTTTGCGGTTGCCGCACATGCGGCTGCCGGATTGGATGGCCATTGGGATTCGTGGCTTTCCATAGCTCTTATCTTGGAAGAAGAGGCGGGCGCAAATGACGCTCTAGCGCTGTTTTATCGCGGAGTTTATTTAAGAGAGCTATTAAAGGCAGCGGAGTCAAAAGACATTGTTGCAATGCGGAGGTTGGCAGGAATATATGAGTTCGGACAAATTGGGGTCGAACCAATCCATGAACGGACGATCGAATTGTTAATAGAGGCTGCTGGTCTTGGCGATGCGGGTTCGATGTTTGAATTGTTCGAAAAATATCTTTACGGACTATGTTCTATTAAAGCCGATAAAGAAGCGGCATTCAAATGGCTGAAAATGGCGGCAGATCACGGTCATGCAGAGGCTAAGGAATGGATTGTTCGCTTCCAAGAATGGGACAGAATTGGTTTTGTATATCCTCGCCCAAGAAAGAATGACTAGATGCCATTCCGGGCCTGTAAATTGAGTCGTGGTGCAGCATAGCTATGCCTACGACAAGACCGGCAACCGCACGGCTTCGGGCGAGTGGATCATCAGCGGCGGCAGCCCGGGCGGAGGCGGGGTAGCGTAACGTTTCTTTCGCACATTGCCGAGGCGGTGTGCTCCGGGGCGGGCTGTCGGGTCACTATTCAATTCATAAGCGATGGCAGTCCGTTGTTCTTCCAGCTCTTACCGCAGACCAGTAAAGTCATCTATACGACGAATACGATTGAGTCGCTGAACATGGTGATGCGCAGTTTGACGCGAAACCGGCGGGCTTTTCAGAATGCCGACTCGGCGCTGAAGTCGTTGTTTTTGTCGATCCGAGAAGCTTTGAAGAACTGGAAAGCGATCCATCACTGGAAGCCTGCATTGCAGGGCTTCAAGACGATCTTCGGCGAAGAGCGTGTGCCATTGATGGCGCTGTGAGAACCTCAGTTGCACAGTTCGTTCAACAGACCCTGCGTGACTTCATGCTGACAGATTGGCCGTTAGATTGCCGGCTTCATCATATTCCCCGGGAGCGGAATTCAAGTGACCGCATTCCTTGCAGGTGCGGTGTTCACGCGAGCGGTAGAACCGCTCGAATACCGCCGGGAAATCGTTCTCGATGTCGCGCAGCTCGAAGTATTCTTCGTAGATCTTGTGATTGCAGGCGTCACAATACCATTGCAAGCCGTCGAGCTCATGGGGTAACCGTTTGCGCTCGATCACCAGTCCGACGCTTCCAGGCATGCGTTGCGGCGAATGCGGCACGCGTGGGGGCAGGAAAAATGTCTCGCCGGCCTTGATCGGAATGTCGCGAGGTTTCCCGTCTTCCTGGATGCGCAGGATCATCTCGCCTTCGATTTGGTAGAACCATTCCGGACCTTCTTCCCAATGGTAATCGGTGCGCTCGTTCGGGCCGCCGACCGCCATCACGATGAAATCTCCGTTGTAGAAGCATTTGTTGCCGACCGGCGGCTTCAGCAGATGGCGGTGTTCGTCGATCCAGCCTTGCAGATTCAGAGGGTTCGGTAACATGAAATCACTCCTTCGCTGAGATGGCGTTCGCCGCCTCGGCGGCCGCCCACGCGACGCACTTGAGTTCGATCGCAATCGGGGTGGGCAAGGCGGTAATACCGAGCGTGGTCCGGCATGGCGCTTGCGCGGGATCGGGGAAATATTCCGCCCAGATCGCGTTGTAGGTTTTGAAGTCGCGCGCCATGTCAGTGAGATAGACAGTCACGTCGATCAAGTCCTCCCATCGCGCGCCGGAGGCTTGCAACACCGCGCGCACATTGGCGAAGACCGCATGGGTCTGCGCGGCGATGTCGTATTCGCGCAAGCGGCCGTCAACCTCATGCACATTGCCGGGAATCGCGTTGGTGCTGGGGTCGCGCGGCCCTATGCCGGAAAGGAACAGAAGCCCGTTCGCCCGTCGCGCATGCGGGTAGTGACCGACTGCCTTAGGGGCGGCGGATGCATGGATGACGTCGCTTCCGGTCGTACCGATGTTATCGTTGCCTCGCATCTCTTCGCCCTCATTCGCACTTCATGCCGTCACTCGTAGCCGGCCGCTTTGCATCCGCGACCAGGAGTACGAAAATGGGGTACGGCCACATTTCGAAACTGGAAAATCCGCCTTCGGCAAGCGGGCAGCTGCTGGTGGATTCGGGTTCTTCGTTCCCGTCCAAGCGGATCAATCCCATCCTTAGCTTCAATGCCGGACCGGTATTGGTCGAAACCCGGGCCATCATGTTCGGTCGATCGTCGCTCTGCGACAGTTTGATGGTCAGGATCTGTGCACCCGCGGGTTCATCCGGTCCGGGCAGGCGCCAGCCTGTGAACTCGCCATTTTCGAAGATCGGGACGGCGGAGACTGTTTCGCCGGGATGGATCGACAGTAATCCCGGTTGCACCGCGGGCGGCAGTAGTTCGAAGGTCTCGTCGTAGACATCTCCTTTTTCTCGTCGCAGACGGATGCGGATGTCACGGCGACAGGGCGCGGTCTTGCAGTGCTCGCGGAGCGTATCGGGGCCGCTTGCTTGTTCGGATTGCTGCTCGCCATCTTGATCCACGTTGTCTTGATTGGTGGCGCTGGCGGAATCCGCGTGCTCGGCAGTTTTCTGCGCGGAATCGGCGTCTTGTGCGGCGACGACATGCGCGATGGCGGATGTCGCCGCTTGAGAGGGCGCGACGAAAAGCAGTGCGCTCAGTGCGAACGGGAGGACGCGCATGGTTTTCAAGAGAGATCTTCCGGCTGATCGAGACCGGCGATGGCGGCGGCGTATTGCGCGGACAGGTCGCCGATTGCGGCCACGCTCATGCCAAGG
This sequence comes from Lysobacteraceae bacterium, assembly GCA_008015095.1. Taxonomy (GTDB): domain Bacteria; phylum Pseudomonadota; class Gammaproteobacteria; order Xanthomonadales; family Xanthomonadaceae; genus Lysobacter_I. The sequence goes on from SSEV01000135.1 coordinate 3,335, forward strand.
GGGCGCAGTTGGCCGTTATGCAGGCCGTAGATCCAGCCATGCACGGTCAGCGCCTGCCCACGCGACCATGCGTCCTGAATCACCGTGGTCTGGCATACGTTCACGACTTGCTCGATGACATTCAGTTCGCACAACCGTGCGTGACGGAGATTTTCCGGCTCGACCGCCTCCAGAGATACGGCATGCTTTTGCGCGACGTCGCCGACATGACGCAGCCAGTTGTCGGCAAGGCCGACCCTTGTGCCGGTCATGCTGGCATGCACGCCGCTGCAACCGTAATGGCCGACGATCAGGATATGTTCGACCTTGAGCAGGTCGACGGCGAACTGCATGACCGACAAGCAGTTCAGATCGGTATGGACCACGACATTGGCGATATTCCGATGCACGAAAACTTCGCCTGGCGACAAGCCCATGATCTGGTTTGCGGGGACGCGCGAGTCCGAACAGCCTATCCACAGGTATTTCGGCGCTTGCTGCTGCGACAGGCGTTTGAAGAATTCCGGGTCGTCGTGTGCGATCCGTTCGGCCCATTCGCGGTTGTTGCGCAGCAGTTCATCGATCGATTTGATCATAGCGAGATTCCCACGTTTTTCGCCTCGGTGAAGAAGCGCATCGCTTCCATGCCGCCCTCGCGTCCGAGCCCTGACTGGCCGGAGCCGCCGAACGGTGTGCGAAGGTCGCGCATCAACCAAGTATTGATCCAGACCATGCCCACGTGCAGGCGCGCGGCTATCCGATGCGCGCGATCCAGGCGCGTGGTCCAGACCGATGCCGCTAGGCCGTAGTCGCTGGCGTTGGCCAAGGCGAGGGCATCGTCGTCGTCGTCGAAAGCCTGCAGGCTCACCACGGGTCCGAATATCTCCTCGCGATTGGTCGCGCACTCAGGGCCTAGCCCTTCGATCACGGTTGGCGCCACGAACCATCCAGGACGCGGCAAGGCGTTCCCGCCGCAGAGCACGCGACCGCCCTCTGCGCGCGCGCGCGCCAGCGCTGCGTTGACTTTGTCGAAATGCGCTTGCGACACCAGGGGGCCGAGTTGGATATCGCGATCCATCGGATCGCCGATGCGCAAGGTCGATGCGCGTTCGACGAACGCATCGCGGAATTCAGCATAGACGCTGCGCTCGATCAGCATACGCGATCCGCACAGGCAGATCTGGCCGCTGTTCTGGAACGCCGAACGCACGATGAGATCGAGGTGGTCGCGCCATGAACTGTCGGCGAAGATCAGCATCGGGTTTTTGCCGCCGAGTTCGAGCGAGACCTTCTTCAAACTGTCGGCGGCTAGCATGGCGATACGCTTGCCGACTATGGTGCTGCCGGTGAAAGACACGGCTTTCACTGCAGGATGCAACACCATCGGCTCGCCGACTTCGGGCCCCATGCCGTGGACGATGTTCAGGACGCCCACCGGCAGGCCGATCTCCTGCGCCAATTCGCCGAGCATGCATGCGCTGAGCGGCGTCACTTCGGAGGGCTTGGCGATCACCGTGTTGCCGGCCGCAAGCGCGGGCGCGATCTTCCAGGTGAACAGATACAGCGGGAGATTCCACGGCGAGATGGTGGCGACCGTGCCCAGCGGTTGGCGCAGGGTGTAGTTCAGCCCGGCCTGGCCGTGATGGGATTCGCTGGAGAATTGGGTCGCGGCATGCGCGAAAAAGCGCAAATTAGAGATAGCGCGCGGAATCTCGATATCGCGCGCCAGTGCGTAGGGCTTGCCGCCGTCGCGGGATTCAGCATGCGCGAAATCCGTCAGTCTTGTTTCCAGCGCATCCGCAAGCCGTTCGAGCCAGCGCGCGCGTTCGCTGTTGGCCATGGTGGACCAGCCGGGGAAGGCTTGAGCGGCCGAGCTTGCCGCGGCCTCGACATCCTCCGTGTTTCCAGCGGCGACTTCGGCGAAGGCCTGTCCGTTCGCGGGTTCGAATACTTCAAGCCAGCGTCCGCTATGTGGGTCGCGCTGGGTGCCGCCGATGAAGTGCCTGAGTCGTCTCATCCGACAAGCTTACCGGTCGCGCTTCTCCGGCGACAGGTCGCTGGCCTGTCCTTGAGGAATGGCGCCGGAGGAGGCAGGGCCGTGTTTATCCCGGTTTCGGCGGAATCGATTGGGGATCGTGATACTCGAAACCGACATGGCGTTGCGTGATCCAGGCGATCCGGGCAGAGACGACAACGGCCGGTCCCGGGCTGACGAAGAAACATAGGCGCGCGACATTGCCTTCCTGCAACTCGCAGCCTGGAGGACGAAAAATCCCACAGCCGCCTTCGGACAAATCGAGCACATCCGCGCACCAGGCTCGGTCGTCGCAAAGCACCATGGTCTGAATTGCGTACGGCACGCGAAGACAGGCTCGGCGTTCTTTGAGGCGTTCTCTGAGAAGTAGATCTTCCATGTCGCGCTGTCCCCTATGATCGCCGACGTTGCGGCCCCCTATGCCCAGCGACCGGCTCAAAAAAACGATCGCAAGTGCGGCCATCGACGGCCGCTGCGACGAAGCAAGCGCATAAGCGATTGATTCGCCGGGAGCGAATCCGGGCATTCACCGGATTCGTGACATGAAAAACACATACGGAATGCGTTTCCCCATCACGCGTTAGGCTGCCCGAGTGGACGGGAACAGGCAATCGGCAACCGCTTATCGGACCACGGGCGCGACGAACGGTGTGGTTTTGGGGGTGGGCGGCACATGAAGAGGCATGGCATGCTGGTCTGGCAGTTGAAACATGGCCAGCGAGGATGACCACGGACGGTTGCATCGACGCAGGCTGCATGTGCGGCCGCTCGAAATTCCGACGGCTGAGCTTCCGGGCCAATTTCGCTCAGGGCGGCAGCGGCTGCATCTCGAGATATTGGAATCCCACGAAACGCGGGCTGTTCCAGACCACTTTCGCTGCGGCGCTGAACACGTGGCGCTGATCGATCAGGAGGAACAGGCGGACTTCGGCGCCATCGGGCAGGGCCCAGTCCTCGGGGCGGGTGACACAACAGCCGCTCGCCGAGACATTGTCGATATGACCCAGAAAGCCGTCTTCGCCACAGGCAATCAGGACGAGACAGTCGTAGTCGTGGCGCGGCGCATTACGGCGCTCTTCATTGGAGGTCTGCATTGCATTCAGTCTTTGGCCGGCGGAGATCCGGTCGGACTGCAGGGTTGCAGTTCGTGCACCGAATGTCGAGTGCCTTATTTGGGCACATCCAACAGGTTGTCGATCAACAGCCCGTGGCAGGTTGTTTTTCGATGGCCTGCTATATCGATTGCATTCTGCCGCCATCGACTGCCAAGCTGACGCCATTGATATAGGCGGCGGCGGGCGTGCACAGGAAAGCGATCGCGGCAGCGATCTCGTCCGGCCGTGCGAATCGTGCGGCCGGAACGGTTTGTCTCATCGCCGCGGCGACGGCGTCCTCGCTTTGCCCGGAGGCGCGCGCGCGATCGTTCAGGATCTGTGCGAGGCGCGCGGTTTCGGTATAGCCGGGCAGAACATTGTTGACGGTGATGCCGTTGGCGCCGAGTTCCCGTGACAGCGTTTTGGCCCAGGCGGCTACGGCGCCGCGGATCGTGTTGGAAACGCCGAGGTTCGGAATCGGCTCGCGGACTGAAGTCGAAATCACGTTGACGATCCGCCCCCATCGCGCAGCGCGCATGCCCGGAAGACTGGCCTGCACAAGAGCATGACTGGCTAAGAGATGACGATTGAACGTATCGGTGAAAGCCTCGGGGCTGGCGGTATGGGCTGGCCCGCCGGGAGGACCGGCGGTGTTATTGACCAGGATGGAAACGGGTCGTTCCGCGACCAGCCCATCGATGGCGACACGGAGTGTGGCGATATCGGAAACGTCGGCGACGACAGCGTGATGCCGTTGGCCATCGCGACGGGGGAGGGCTTCGACCACGATGCGCAGTGCGTCTGCGCGTCGCGAAAGCACGGTGACATCCGCGCCGAGCAACGCCAATTCATGCGCGGCCGCACGGCCGATGCCCTCGGATGCGCCGCAGATCAGCGCATGCCTGCCCAGCAGATTCAGATCCATGCGGGCCTGACCGGATCGGGCGGAGAGTGTGTCGGCATGGGTGGTCGCCTCAGTCGCGGAACGAGGAAGGGTCTCGGGATTGCATCCATGCGGCGATAGTTCTGGCGCCGGCATCGCCGCTCGTCGCCAACGCGCCGGCCACCGCCCTGCGGTTGGCTTCCGGGTGATTCTGGTTTAGCTTGAACTTCAGCATGACC
>SSEV01000153.1 GCA_008015095.1 Lysobacteraceae bacterium
CCCGCACGAGCACTTGAAGAAGCTGTGGAGCCATCAGGCCGACGGCGAGCGCATCCGCGTGCTCGAATGCCGCGACGATGCGCATGAAGCCGAACGTATCGCTGCCGAAATCCAGTTTCTCAATGCCGCGCGGCAGGCGGCATGGAATGAGTTCTGCATCCTCTTCCGCGGCAATCATCAGTCGCGGCCGCTGGAGAAAGCGCTGCAGCTGCTGCGCATCCCCTACCACCTCAGCGGCGGCACCGCCTTCCTCGATCGCGGCGAAGTGAAGGACGCGCTGGCGTGGCTGCGGCTGCTGGCCAACCCCGAGGACGATGCGGCCTTCCTGCGCGCGGTGCAGTCGCCCAAGCGCGAGGTCGGCGCGACGACGTTGGCGAAGCTCGCCGAACTGGCGCAGCACGCGGGCCTGCCGTTGTCGCGGGCGGCCGAATCGGTGGGTCTGCTCAAGCAATTGCAGCCGCGCGCGGCGAACGCGCTGAGCGGTTTCGCCGGCATCGTGCGCAGCCTGCGCCACGATGCGCAGCGCCTGCCCCCGGCCGAGCTGGTGCGCCAGCTCAACGAGCGCTCGGGCCTGCTTACGGCGCTCCGCGCACAGTGCAAGAACGAACAGTTGTTCGCGTTGCGCCGAGGCAATCTCGACGAGTTGGCGGGCTGGTTCGAAGGCGCGCGCGGCGCGGGCCCTGGCGAACTGGCCGCATCGCTCGCGTTGCTCAGCCATGCCGACAAGGGCGATCCCGGCAACCAGGTGCGGCTGATGAGCCTGCACGCGGCCAAGGGCCTGGAGTTCCGTTACGTCTTCATCGTTGGTCTGGAGGACGGCAATTTGCCGCACGAGGCCAGCCTCGAAGAAGGTCGGCTCGACGAGGAACGGCGTCTGCTCTATGTCGGCATCACCCGCGCCAAGGAACAACTGTGGCTGTCGCATTCGCGCGAAGCGCAGCGCTGGGGCACCAAATTGCGGCTGACCCCCAGTCGCTTCCTCGACGAATTGCCCGAAGCGGAACTGCAGCGCGACGGCGCCGACCCGGTGGCCGACGCCGCGCGCAAGCAGGAACGCGCCAGCGCCGGCTTCGCTTCGATCAAAGCCTTGCTGGAAGACTGACGTGGCGGCCTTGTTCGCGGTTTGCACAGTGGCGTTCCTGGCGTCGCTGCTGAGCTTCTTCTCCGGTTTCGGCCTGGGCACCCTGCTGCTCCCGGCGCTGGCGCTGTTCATGCCGCTCGAACAGGCGGTGGCCGCCACTGCGGTGGTGCATCTGCTCAACGGCCTGTTCAAATTGGGGCTGCTGCGCGCGCATGTCGATCGTCGCGTCGTCCTGCGCTTCGGCGCGCCGGCGATCGTGGCGGCCTTCGCGGGCGCGTGGCTGCTCAACCGCCTCGGGGCGATGCCGGCGCTCGCCTCGTTCGAAGCGTTCGACCATGAATTCAGCCTGATGCCGATCAAACTCGTGCTCGGCGTCCTGTTGTCGGTTTTCGCCCTGTTTGAAGTCGTGCCGCGCTTGCGCGGGCTGGCGTTCGATCCGCGCTGGCTTCCTCTCGGCGGCGTGCTCAGCGGATTTCTGGGCGGTTTGTCCGGAATGCAGGGGGCCCTTCGCAGCGCTTTCCTGATCCGGTGCGGATTGGGCAAGCAGGTGTTCGTCGCCACCGGTGCGGCCATCGGCTGCCTGATCGATCTCTCCCGGCTTTCGATCTATGCCCCGCTGCTGGCGCGCGAGTTCGCGCATCTGGACCTTGCGCTGCTCGGACTTGCGATCCTGGCCGCCTTCGCCGGAGCGCTTCTCGGCCATCGCCTGCTCGACAAAACCACGGTGATCGGGGTGCAACGACTGGTCGCCGCGATGTTGCTGGTGTTCGGCGTCGCCCTGATTTTCGGGCTGATTTGATCGAGATCCTATGGCGTTTATAGCTTGGGCGGCGCTTTTCTGCGCGAGCCCAGGCAACGATGCGCTCTTGGTGTAACTTCTGTTAATTAGCCAGTATTTTCATAAAATTTCGGCTATCTGCAGGCTTTGTGCTTAATTTGAAGTCCGGCACGCTATCGCTTTGGTCCGTGATGAGGCGAGTCAAAACGCGCACCAAGTGCGTTTTTCAACAGCCTGTTGGGGAACCGCAGAACCCCTCAGAAGTTCCGCGCACCATGGAGGATGCGCTCGCGGATCAAGCATTCAAGGGCTTGATCCCGCGGGAGCCGACGCAGGCTTGACCTGTGTCTGTGACGTCTGAATCACACCAGGAGGGCGTTGTTCAGATCTTCTTTCAGAAAGAGCTGGCTTACGCCAAAAAGGCCGACCTCGCACAAAAAAATCAAGGCGTTAAGACATATAACTTCAAGTATTGAATTAAAAATCGTGTGCGATTAGGCTGTCCCCATCCGGTTCGCCGGAACCTCGCCACAACCGAAAGTCCTCCGGCCCGCGGCCGGTTTGCCAAGGAGACCTCCGGGTCTCCTTTTTTCTTGCCGGTCATGGCTTGCCGGCCTCGCGCCACCCCGCCAAGATGCACCGATGCCGTGCCGCCGCTTCCCGTTCCGAGTCCTGGCCATACTGGCATGCGTGCTGTGCCTCGCCGTCTCGGTGGGTGGGTGCCGGCAAGATCCGGCGACGCGTTCCCTGGCGAACGAGCCCGTCGAAGCGGTGGCGAGCCTTTCGCGCGCCTTGCGCGAGAACGATCTCCACGGGTTCGTCCGGGTCGCGGTCCCCCCCGAACTGCTGCCCGGCCTCGAAGCCGCCTGGCGCAGCGGACGCAGTCGCTGGCCCCTGGATGAGCTGCCGTTCGACAGCAAGATCCCGAACGCTCTGGCCGGACTGTCGGCCGAGAAGGCCGACAAGATCTGGCGTCGCAGCTTCGATCGCCAGTTCGCCAACGCCCACGGCGAAATCCGCGCCGCCGCGACCGCGTTGGGACTGTTCGGGGTCAAATACGTCCAAAGCGACGCCAGCCTGAGCGCGGACGAACGCCATCACTATCCGCAGCTGATCTCGGCGCTCAGCGATTGGGCCCAACAGGCCAAACTGGGCGATCCGAAGCGCGCGCATCGCGCGATCGCTCAACTCACCACCGCCGCTCGGCAGAGCGGCCTGCGCGAAGAGGACGACTTCGCGCGTTACGGCATGAACGAAAGCCTGACCCGGCTCGCCCCGTTCATGGACGCGTTCAAGCGCGCATTACGCGAGTACGGTCTCAATCTCGATCATAGTCTCGACGCCATGGCCCTTTCGCTGGTGTCGCGCCAAGGCGACCACGCACGGGTGCGGATGCGTTATCCCTTGGCCGGCAAGACGATCGAGACGACGATCGATGTGGAGCGGGTCGAGGGCCATTGGTACGTCAGTGATTTCCTTCGTCATGCACGTGCTGCGGCCGCATCGTCGGAGGGGCCGGCGACCAAGATTTCCGCGGACGCCGGGGCAAAGCAGCAACCGACGCCCCGGGCTTCGCCATAATGGCGCCGATCATGCCGACCCGTTCCGATCCGCCGACCCAACCGACGCTGTTCGAGACAGCGCCCGCCACCGAGCCGGGAACGCCCGCTGCGACAGGCGATCCGGCGCCGCCCGCAGTGGCCGATGCGCCGACGGATCAGCCAGCCGAACAGTCAGCCGATCACCCCATCGATCCGTCTGTAGGGGCGTCGCATTCCCCCGAACAGGCCGACTTCCCCGTCGGCGCTCCCGAGCGTGAAGGCGGAATATCGCCACAGCAATCGCGCGGGCGTCGGCCCTGGTGGGCCGGGCTGCTCGGTTGGCTGATCGAGCCCTGGATCGAATTCCGGATCGAGCCCCTGCCCGCGGATCTCACCGCCGACGGATCGCCGATCTGCTATGTGCTGGAAGACTATGGGCTGTCGAATGCGCTGATCCTTGAACGCGCCTGCCGTCAGGCCGGTCTGCCCTCGCCGTTGCGGCCCTTGCCCGGCGATCCCCTCCGGCGCAAGCGCGCCTATGTGGCGCTGTCGCGGCGCAACGTCGGCAGCACCCTCAGCGTCGCCGCGGACCTCGCTGCCGGAAAAGCGCCGCCGTCGGCTAAATCGCATTCGGAATCGCTGGCCCGATTGCTCGAAGCGCATCGCGCCGACCCGTCGTTGCGGGTGCAGCTGGTGCCGGTGTCGATCTTCGTCGGACGCGCGCCGGAGCGCAGCAGCGGCTGGTTCTCGGTGTTGTTCTCCGAAAACTGGACGATCGTCGGCCGATTCCGCCGGCTGCTCGCGATTCTGCTCAACGGCCGTGACACCACCGTGCAGTTCGCGTCGCGGGTCGATATCCAAGAGGTGATCGCCGAAGGTCTGCCGCCTGAGCGCACCGTGCGCAAGCTTTCGCGCGTGTTGCGCACCCATTTCAACCGGATCCGCGAAGCGGTGATCGGGCCGGACCTGTCGACGCGTCGCCTGCTGATCGACAAAGTGCTGACCGCCGAACCGGTGAAACAGGCGATCGCGGATACCGCCCGCCGCGAAAGCATCAAACAGGAAGACGCCTGGAAGAAGGCCCACGCTTACGCTTACGAGATCGCAGCCGACTATTCGCCGCCCGTCGTACGCTCGGCCTCGTTCATGCTGACCACGGTGTGGAACACGATCTACCGCGGCGTGCTGGTCCATCACCTGGACCGACTCAAGCAGGACGCGCCCGGTTACGAAGTGGTCTATGTGCCCAGCCACCGCAGCCACATGGACTATCTGCTGCTGAGCTATCTGTTGTACACCAAGGGCGTCGTGCCGCCGCATATCGCCGCCGGCATCAATCTCAATCTGCCGGTGATCGGCACCGTCCTGCGCAAAGGCGGTGCGTTCTTCTTGCGCCGCAGCTTCCGTGGGAACGCCCTGTATTCGGCGGTGTTCTCCGAATATGTGGCGCAGTTGGTCGCGGGCGGTTTCTCGATCGAATACTTCATCGAGGGCGGACGATCGCGCACCGGTCGTCTGCTCCAGCCCAAAGGCGGCATGCTGGCGATGACCATTCGCGCCTTCCTGCGCCAACCGACGCGGCCGGTGCTGTTCCAGCCGGTGTACATCGGCTACGAAAAGCTGATGGAAGGCAACAGCTATCTCGACGAACTCTCGGGCAAGCCCAAAGCCAAAGAATCGATCTGGCAGCTGCTGCTGGGCATTCCGAAAGTGCTGCGCAGCAACTACGGTCAGGTGGTGGTCAATTTCGGCGAACCGATCAAGCTCGGCGACGTCCTTACCGAGCAGGCACCCGATTGGAACGGTCAACCGCTGTCCGACGAAGACAAGCCGCAGTGGTTGTCGAACACGATCGACACCATCGCCGACCGGATCCAGATCAACATCAACCGCGCAGCCGACGTCAATCCGATCAATCTGCTCGCGTTGGCCGTGCTCTCCACGCCCAAGCATGCGATGGGCGAAGCAGACCTGCTCGCGCAGATCGCCCTGTCTAAAGTGCTGCTGGCCGAGGTGCCGTATTCCGACCGGGTGACGGTCACCCCGCACACGCCGCAAGAGATCATGGCCCACGGCGAGGAAATCAATGTCCTCACCCGCACCCCGCATCCGCTCGGCGATGTGCTGCACGTGGACGGCGACAAGGCGGTATTGCTGAGCTATTTCCGCAACAACGTGCTGCATCTGTTCACGGCCTCGGCCTGGATCGCCTGCTGCTTCCAGCACAACCGGCGGATGAGCCGCGCGACCGTGCTGCGCCTGGGTCGTTCGCTATACCCTTTCCTTCAGGCCGAACTGTTCCTGCCTTGGGATGAGGACGGCTTCGCCGAGCGCCTCGCGCGCACGATCGAGGTTTTCATCCGCGAAGGTCTGTTGCAGCTGATCAACGAAGACGATGGCGGCATCCTCGCGCGCAACGCCGGACAGTCGGACGAGGTCTTCCGCCTGCGCGCGCTGGGACACCCGTTGCAACAGGCATTCGAGCGCTATTACATCGCGATCTCGGTGCTGGCCAAGAACGGCCCCGGCACCTTGAGCGCGGCCGAGCTGGAAAGCCTCTGTCATCTGTCCGCGCAACGACTGTCGTTGCTGTACGCACCGGCCGCACCGGAGTTCTTCGACAAGACCCTGTTCCGCAGCTTCATCCAGAAGCTGCGCGAGACCCGACTGGTCTGGCCGGACGAACACAGCAAACTCGTCTTCGATCAGCGTCTCGACAACTGGGCCAAGGACGCGAAGACCATCCTCGGCCGCGAGTTGCGTCACACCATCGAGAAAGTCAGCCCTGAAGCGATGAAACGCGACAGCGGGCCGGCCGCATGACCGCCGCCTGAGGCGGCAGGCGCATCCGTGGCCTCGAAGGTCGAGTGCGTTGGCGGCTTCTTCACCCAGGTCTTCGCCCAACAAGTTGTTGTAAAGAGGCGCTTGCTGTGTGTTTTTCAACAGCCTGCTAAGCCATTCGACGCGGGATTCTTTCAGATGCATCATCCGCAACATTTTCAGCCGATCATCGATTTCATCCAGGCTATCGGCGTCCCAGTGACCGAACAGGCATTGCCTGCGTCCACGTTTCTCCCTGGCGTCGCGATCCGCGGCGGCGGGTTGGTCGTCGATGCGGACAAGCTGCTCTGGCCGGGTGATCTGTTGCATGAAGCGGGACATCTCGCGGTGATGCCTGAAACATTGCGCCGCTGCGCCGAAGACGATTTGCCAGGCGTGAACGACATCGAACATGCCGGTGAACAGGAAGCCATGGCCTGGGCGTATGCGGCCGCGGTTGCGCTGGGCATTCCACTGGATGTGCTGATCCACGAGGACGGCTACAACGGCAACGCCTCCGGACTGCTGCAGATGTACGCTTTCGGGGTCTTTCCCGGATTGCGCGGCTTGTGCGCCTCGGGCATGACGGCCGCGCCCGGGTTCACATCGGACTGCGGCCCGCTCCGCTATCCGCAGATGCTGCGCTGGTTACGCGACTAGCTTCCGGCGTTTACGCCTGACAGCCCACCGCCCGCCCCCCATTTGCATGGCGTACTTTCAGCACGCCATGCGCCGCTGTCCACGGCACGCGACGTTGCGCAACGGTGATTTCAGGGAATGCCGCGGTGCGACGCACGCGCCATAGGGCGCGTGCGTCCAGCGCATCGGCATTCACCGCCAACCGGGTTCACTTTCAAGCACGTTTCCCTTGCCGCAGGTTCATCATCGGCCTTGCATTGCGCCCTGTGTCAAGATCGCGCGTCCGGCATCGGCGTTCGTACTCTGAATCGCAGGCAGAACCGGTTTCAGCCGCGCGCCATTGGCGGTGACGACATTGACCAGCGCACGGATATCGTTGATGTCCTCGAACAAGCGGGTATTGAGATCATCGACCAGCAGCACGCCGGCCACCTGGTGCTCGCGGTCGACCCAGGGCGTGAATCCGAACGCGCCCGGGCTGGACACGGTCGTGGGTGTCGCGGGATCGATCCACTGCCCGAGCCCGTATCCGTAACCCGTACTGGTCGGCGGACGCGAGATGTCGGTCGTGCCGGTGGTGCGATCCCGCGCCATGAATTCGATCGTCGTGCGCGACAGGAAGCGCCGGCCGGGCAGGCAGTACTGCGGAAAGGCGTTATCCAGACAACCATTGGCGAGCACCATGTCGACCGCCTTGCCGTAATCTTCCAGCGTGCTGCGGATGCCGCCCGCAATACGCGGGTTGGTGTTGCGCACATAGCCCGGCGCCGTCGACGAGGTCGCGAAGTCGGTCGCATTCAGCCCCAGCGGCGTCACCATTTCATCGATGAACAGATCGTCCCAGGTTTTGCCCGTCGCCAATTCGGCCATGCGCCCGGCGACCTGCATCGAATTGCCGCCATAGCCGAACACCTTGCCGGGTTCGCCGACCAACGGCCTCTGCAGAATACGGTTGACGCAAGTGCTCAGGGTGAAGAGCGGATTGGACAAGCAACCGTCTTCATCGGCGGGCATGCCGCTGGTGTGGGAAAACAACTGTTCGAGCGTGATTGCGCGTTTGGCCGGTTCCACCGTGGGGAAATATTGCCCGACGGTGTCGCTCCAGCGCATCTGGCCTTTTTCCACCAACCGCGCGATCGTCAAGGCCGCCAGCCATTTGGTGGCCGATGCGATGCGCAGGCGGGTTCCCAGGGTGTAATCGCCGAAAGCACGCCGGTAGACCACGTTGCCGGCCTTGTTCACGCGCAAGGACGCGCCGTCGAGGTTGTAAGTCTGCACGAATGTCTGCATCTCGGTGGTGACAGGCGAAAAGTCGTAGACCGGTACGGCGGCGGCGGGCCCCGCGGCGAGCGTGACGCAGAAGGCGAGAGTCAATTTCCGAAACATAAGGCGTCTTCCGTTGCTGAGTGGTATCGCCATCAACGTGGGGCGGGGACGCGCGTTGACGGAACCAGGCCGGTGATATGTAAGAACTTGTAACCAATTGTTTCGCGCTATTCCGCAGATCCCGTGCAAGATCTCGGATCGCGTGCTTCGATCATAGACATGGGCCGAAAGCGAAGCCGCGGAAGTGCGTTCGGCCAAAAATTTGAACGGGATGTTCAAACTTCCGCTGGCCGAATCCATAAAATACCGCGCATGCAACTGATCGATATCGGCGCCAACCTTACCCACGAAAGCTTCGACCACGACCGCGAAGCGGTTCTGCAGCGCGCACGGGCGGCGGGCGTGACGCGCATGGTGGTGACCGGAGCGAGCCGCGAACATTCGCCGAAAGCGCTGATCCTGGCCCAGGCGTTTCCCGGCATGCTGTACGCCACCGCCGGGGTCCACCCGCACCACGCCGATGAATACACCGATGAATGCGATGCGGAGATGCGCGCCCTGCACGCGCATCCGGAAGTGCTCGCGGTCGGCGAATGCGGGCTGGACTACTATCGCGATTTCTCGCCGCGGCCGGCGCAACGCAAGGCGTTCGAACGCCAACTGCAGATCGCCGCGGACCTCGGTAAACCGTTGTTTCTGCATCAGCGCGACGCCCATGTCGATTTCGTGGCGATGATGAAGAATTTCGAGGGCCGGCTCGGCCCCGCGGTGGTGCATTGTTTCACCGGCAACCGCGATGAACTGTTCGACTGCCTCGACCGCGATTGGCATATCGGAATCACCGGCTGGTTGTGCGACGAGCGCCGTGGTCTGCACCTCCGCGAGCTGGTGCGTCATATCCCCGCGCATCGGCTGATGATCGAAACCGACGCCCCCTATCTATTGCCGCGCACGGTGCGTCCGCAGCCGTCGCACCGTCGCAACGAACCGATGTATCTGGTCCACATCGCCGAAGAACTTGCGCGTGATCGCGGCGAAACGATCGAAACCGTCGCGACCGCGACCACGGCGACGGCGACGGCGTTCTTCCGGTTCAAAGAGACGGTCTAGAACCTCAACCTCCGAAAAGGTCGTTTCGGATGTTGAGAGAAGGCGAACGTCTCCGCATGCGCCGCGCTAGCGGGTTGTTTCGGGGATGCGCATGCCAACCCTGCGATGCTTCGCTAGGGCCTGTTAACGCGATTCGGGGACATTGCGCGCCCTCGGCTTGAGCGCCCGACGGGTTGCGTTTCAGCGGCGTGCCCGCGGGCGCGGACCTCTTGACCTTGCCGTAGGCCAGAGGATGCTCGTGCGCGTGGCGCACACGAGCATCCGCGGGTCAGTTCGCGCAACCGTCGAGGCAGTTCTCGTAGTTGTAGAAACATACCGTCCGGCAATAAGCATTGGTTCCACAGCCGGTCAGACAGGCGTTGTATTGGTTACGGCACTCGCGGGCGCAGCCGTAGTCGGCGCTCGCGGTGGTCGAAATCCCCACGCCCAAACCGAGCGCGGTCGCCAACATGGCGAAATAAAGGCCTGTTTTCGTCTTCATGGTCCATCCTCCTGATGTGACATGGCGGGCTCACTTGCAGGCGGAAGGCGGAAGCCCGAAGCCTGATCCCCCGAAACACGCGCGCAGCCATGCATGATGCCTACCGCCGCGCGGCGGCGACCGCATCGAGAATGACCTGTTCGCGATAACCGTCGATCCTGCGATCACCGATATAAAGCAAGGGCACGCCGATGCCCTGTTTGGCGATGAAATCGGCGTTCGCTTCCTTGGACTTGTCGATCTGATACTCGGTGTATTCCACCCCGTTCCTGGCGAAGAGTTCGCGCGCCTTCGCGCAATAGGGGCAAGTCGTGGTTGCGTACATCACCACGGGCCGGCCGGCCTTGGCGTACAGCGCGGCGTGATCTCCGGTGGTGTATTGCGGCTCTGGAAAGAGCTCGCGGTAGAACCCCGCGAGCCTGGGGCCGGCATATAGTCCCAGCGCGAAAAATGCCGGAATCAACAGAAAAGGGAGCAGCTTCTTGATCAGGTTCATGCCGGCAATCCTTCGCTATGCCTCTCGCGCTGCACATCATGTGGTCGTCAGGCGTGTCTCCCCTTTGCGCGCCATGGTCCCTACCTTACGCCCGCGACTCGGGCCACGCATCTTGCGCCGCAACAGTGCGCCGCTCTCGGCACGCGATGTGGGGCGTCGCCTTCACGCCGCTCCACACCGGGCGCCTTTCAGCATCTCTTATTGCACAGTCCCTTGTTTCTTCTGCTTGCCGCCAAAGAGCTTGCCGATGAACGCGACCAGTCCGAGCACGATGAAGACGATGAATTTCTTGCCCGCGAGCAGCAGGACGCCGAGTTTCGCCAGCAAGCCGGTCTTGGCTGCGATGCCGCCGCCGATTAACGCGGCGATACCGTAACCGGCAAGCTTGTCGGTCTTGGCGTCGAAATCGGCATAGCGCGCACCGGCGTCGAATTCGGTCATCGGCAACAACCGCTGCATGCCATCCTTCACGGTGTTCAGCTCGGACATCGCGGCGACAGCGTTCAGGCTGAGATAGCCGCGGCGACCGAGTACGCGAATGTCGTAATTCAGGGTGCGCTGGTCGGTCCCTTCGAACGCCAGTTCCTTGGCCCAGTGCAGCTTCTTGCTGGCGCTGTCGTAGTGCGGCGGAACCGCCCAGCCGACCAGTTCGACCGTCTGATAGCCGGCCTGCTTGCGCGCGGCGTTCTCTTCTTTGGTCGCCGCCTGCATCTCCTTCAGCATCGCTGCATAATCGGCGCCGGCCGCATCCTCGTCGGAGACATGGCCCTCATCCGAAAAAGTGACGACCACCGCCCATGAATTCTCGCTATCGAGCGTAGGCTTGGCCGGAACGATCATGCCGAGCACGGATTCGTCCGGTGGATTGCCCCACATCTGTTCGAGCACGCGACGGGCATCGGCTTTGTCGAGGAAACGGAATTCCGGATCGAGTTTGAACCGCGCCTCCGCTTCGGGAATCACGATCTCGCCGTCCCGAAACTTCAACGAGGCCATGAACGCTTTCAATTGCGCGGCAGGATCGGCTTGCGCCTGCGAAGGCTGCTCCTGGGCGACCTGATCTTGTGCGGCGCCGCTCTGGGCGAACGACAACGCGACTGCAGCCAGGCCGGTCAGCCACCAATGTTTCAACATGCGAAAAACCCCCGTTTTCAGGCGCCCCACGCCCATCGCAC
>SSEV01000144.1 GCA_008015095.1 Lysobacteraceae bacterium
AATCAGAATGCCCGCGAGATCACCCATGCTCGCCCCCCGTCGAACTCGTCATCAGCCCCGCCCTCCATCTCGGCAAAGTGCCGCCCCTGCCAGACCACGATCCTCGGCGGGAGCCGTCCGGCAGGGTCGGACATGACGCGGGGATTTGCAACCGCGCCACAGTGCGTAGCGCGGCCCGCTCCCGGCAGTATCGTCCGAATAGACCCTGGCCCGCCCATCGCGAGACTGGGACGCCGCGTGCTTCGGCGCCGCGTGCATCCCTTTCGCGCGTTTCCGCACCGCATGCCCTGAGCGCAACCCATCCTTGATCGCGCCGGCCATTCAAACTTCAAATGCGCGGAGCAATAATGCCGGACCACCGGCGGACCTCTATGACCCGATCGCGCAGCCGTCTTTCACGACCACCGGCCAATCTGCAGATGGCGGACATCGCCAGACTCGCAGGCGTTTCCGAATCCACGGTTTCGCGCGCGCTCAGAGACAGCCCCCTGATCGCCGCCAGCACGCGCAGCCGCATCCGTCGCCTCGCCGAAGAGGCAGGCTATGCGGTGAATCCGGTCGCCAGCCGCCTGCGCTCGCGTCAGACCGGCGTGATCACCGTGGCGATCCCGCTGGTGCACGAACGCGATCAGCATCTGTTCGACCCTTTTATGATGACGATGCTCGCGCATCTGGCCGATACGCTCGGCGATCGCGGCTACAACATGCTGTTGTCGAAGATCGCGGCGCACCAGGACGGCTGGGTGCGCCGCCTGCAGCAATCTGGACGCAGCGATGGCGTGATCCTGATTGGGCAGAGCTTCGAGCACGGTTCGATCAACGAAGCCGCGCGCGCGGGCATTCCGCTGGTGGCCTGGGGCACGCGCCTGCCGGCGCAGCGCTATCCGGTCGTCGGCACCGATAACCGCCTCGGCGGCCGCATCGGCGCCGAGCACATGATCCGCAACGGCCGCCGCCGCATTGCCTTCCTCGGCGATGAGCGTCTGCCCGAAGTCGCGCATCGGTTCGAAGGGTATCGTCTCGCCTTGCGCGAAGCGGGATTGAAAGCGCTGCCCGAACTGCAAGTGCGCAGTCGTTTTGCTGCAGATGACGCCGACCGCAGCGCCAAGGAATTGCTCGCCCGCGGGGTCGCTTTCGACGGCGTGATGGCGGCCTCGGACGTGATTGCGATCAGCGCGATGCGCGCCTTGGCCGAGAGCGGCAGGCGCGTGCCGCAGGACGTCTCGGTGGTCGGTTTCGACGACATCCTGCTCGCCGAACATGCGCACCCGCCATTGACGACAGTGCGCCAGGAATTGGCGCAGGGCGCAACCGCCCTGGTCGACACGGTGCTTGCGGCGGTCCGCGGCGAAAAACCGGAATCGACGATTCTCGCCCCTTCCCTCATCGTGCGCGCATCGGCCTGAGCGCGTGCCGGCGATCGGCGCACGAATCGCAATCAGCTCTCATTTCCGCCGCGATACCGACACCGTCGCAAGGCGTCGGTATCGCCGCAGCGATCGGCGCAATTCACCCGAAAACCCACGGCGAGACCGACGGATTCCGCGTTACCACTGCGTATGGATGCCCGCTCGCGAATCAATCACGCAGCGGATTGATTCGGCGAGCGCGAACCCGAATTCACTTCGGGTTCGCGGGCACCGAACAGGTCCGAAGGGGCCTGTTCAATGTGTCTGTGGTTCAGGGCTGCGTCCAGATCTGCGTCTGCACGCCCTCGTAGACCCATCCGCCGAAGCCGCCGTTCCCCAACTCGGCGAAACTCGCGGTGTAGAAATGATCCTGCGTGCCGGTATTGACGTAACGGTAGAAATTGGCGGTATCCGCCGCGGCCGCGGTGGGCGCATACCCAGCGATTCCTTCGTACACCCAACCGCCCACACCGCCATTGCCCAGCTCGGCGAAGTTGGTCGTGTAGAAGTGCTTGCCGTGCGTGGTGTTCACGTAGCGGTATAGCGGCGCCGTACCTGCAGCACTGCCCGCACGCATGTATCCCGCCGCCCCCTCGTACACCCATCCGCCCGGGCTGCCTGCGCCGAGTTCGTTCCAGGCCAGCGTGTAGAAATGGCCCCAGTTGGCGTGTACGTAACGGAACAACATCGATCGTGGCGTCGTCGAGAACCGCGAGAACAGCAGGTGATTGGGCGAACCCGCGCCTGCGTTCGATATCCTGCCGAACGTCGACTTGCCGACGACTTCCGCGATCACGGTCGCAGGGTTGGCGCCGGGATTGGTCTGCAGATACAACGCAGCGACACCGGCCACATGCGGGCTGGCCATGGATGTGCCGCTGAGCACCGTGCTGGCGGTATCGCTGGTGTGCCAGGACGAGGTGATCGAACCGCCCGGCGCGAACAGATCCAAGCAAGTGCCGAAATTGGAGAAGCCCGAACGCGCATCGTTGCTTTCACTGGAACCGACCGTGAGCGCCCCGGGCACCCGCGCGGGCGAGAAGCCGCAGGCGTCACTGCTGTTGTTGCCGGCCGCGACCGCCACGGTCACGCCTCTGGCGATGAGATTGTTGACCGCGGCATCGACCGAGGCGTTGGCGCTGCCCCCCAGACTCATGTTCGCGACCGCGGGCAGCACCCGGTTGGCGGCGACCCAATCGATACCGGCGATGATCGTCGACCACGCCGAACCGCCGCTGCAACCGAACACGCGCACCGGGTGCACGATGGCGCTTTTCGCAACGCCCCAGGTCGTGCCTGCGATGGTGCCGGCGACATGGGTGCCGTGGCCATTGCAGTCGTTGGTGCCGTTGCCATCGGCGATCGCGGTGAAACCATTGCCGACGCGGCCGGTGAACTGACTGTGCGTGGCGCGCAGCCCGGTGTCGACCACATAGGCATGCACGCCCGCGCCGGTCTGATCGTAGATATAGGTGCCGTTGAGCGGCAAGGCCCGCTGATCGATGCGATCGATCCCCCACGTCGCACCGGTCTGGGTGACGTCGACAGTAGCGACCCCGTCCTGTTCGACGTACGCCACGCGCGGATCGGACAACAACCTCTCCAGCGCCGCGTCGTCCGCACGCACCGCGAAGCCACGCAAGGCATGGCTGTAGCTGCGGATCAAACCTGCGCGATGTTCGGCGCTGATGCTGCGCGCGACGCCGGCTACATCGGCGGCCTGTCCGCGCTCGCCGGCCAGCGCCGCGGCCTGCGGTTTGAGTACGACGATGTACTGGCCTTTGATCGGATTGCGCGAACTGCGCAGCTCCGCCGCTTCGGCGAAAGCCGCCTGACCGAACAGGATCGTTACGGCGATCGCCGCCGAAAGGCGCGCTGTTGAAAAGCGTGATATTCCGTATTGCATGCGAGGTTCCTCCTGGAAGTATGGGATGCGACCACGACACGAAATCCCAGCGACCCGGGTCCGTCCGAGGCCGCAGTCACGCTACTCCGGCGAGGCGGTGGCCGCAACCGCAGCGCGCCACGATGCGGACGATGAGATCTCGCTTTGTGCGCGCCCGCACAAAGCGGCTTCAGAACGCATTCACATGCTTGGGGCTTTTGAAAACAGCCTGTTACCGGAAGGCCCAGACGATCGCCGCGGTGAGCAACAGCAACAGCGTCGACAGTACGCGGTAATTCTTCCACCACACGATGCCGGCCAACGCGCGGGTTTCATCGCGGTAGAACGCGGGCGTCCACAGCATCGCATCGACGCCCGTACCGGCCGTCGTGGCCGTCGCGGCCGTCGCGGCGCTGACCGTGACAAGCACGATCGCGCTGAGCGCGAACAACAACGGCGCGACGAGCAGGAAATGCAATCCGAGCGGTTGTGCGGCGAGCACATTGGCGTAGAACAACACACCGCCGCCGACCAATCCGGTCGCAATCGCCGCGAACGCGCCCTTGGCGTTCGCGCCGCGCCAGAACAACCCTATCAGGAATAGCGCACACACCGGCGGCACCGCGTAGGCCAGCACCGCCTGCAGGTATTGCCACAACGAAGCAAAGCGCTCGATCTGCGGCGCCCAGGCCACCGCCAGCACCATGAACACGATCGTGGTGATACGCCCGGCGCGCACCAGCGCCGCGTTATCGGCCTGCGGCATGCGTGGGCGCACGAAATCCATGGTCACCAGCGTCGCCGCCGAATTGAAGGTGCTCGCGATCGAAGACATGATCGCGGCGAAGAACCCCGCGATGACGATGCCGACCAACCCCGCCGGCAACAGATCGAAGATCAGCGTCGGATAGACGAGATCGGGCTTGTCCAGCGCCGGATACAGCAGGATGGCCGCGGTGCCCGGCAACACCATCACATACAGCACCGGCAACTTCAGCAGCCCCGCGAACAGCGCGCCCCAGCGTCCGTGATTCTCATCCTTGGCCGACAGCACGCGCTGCACCATGAACTGATTAGTGCACCAAAAATAGAACCCGAGCAGCGGCACGCCGAGCACCAGCCCCAGCCAGGGCACGCCAGGATCGTCGAGCGGACGGATCAACGAGAGTTTCGCCGGATCGACCGCGCGCATCACCGCATCCCAGCCGCCGGCTTTGCCGAACGCGAAGAATGCGATGAACACCGAAGCGCCGAGCAGGATCACCGCCTGGACGGTTTCGGTATAGATCACCGCACGCAGACCGCCGGCCACGGTGTACAACCCGGCCGAGAGCGCCAACATCGCGACGATCTGCCATAGCGGCCATTCCGGCAGAATCAACTTGAGCATGATCGCGCCGCCGTAGAGCGTGCCGGCGGTGTCGACCACGATGTTGAGGAAGATGGTGAGCGCGGAGAAATAGACGCGCGCGCGACCGTCGTAGCGGCGTTCGAGATATTCCGGCAGCGTGTAGACCTGCGAGCGCAGCAGGAACGGCAGGAAGAACACGCAGAAGAAGGCGAGCACCACCGTCGCCATCCACTCGTAGTTGTAGACCGAAATCCCGGTGCCGTAGGCCGCGCCGGCCAGACCGATCAGCGTGGTCGAAGAGATATTCGAGGCCAGCAGCGCCAAACCGATCACCGGCCAGGTCATCGAACGCGAGGCGAGAAAATAATCCTCCGCCGATGCGCGCCGCTTCGAAACGAACAGGCCCAACGCGATGATGCCGATGGCGTACGCGGCGATGACCGCGAGATCCAGCCCACTCAGACGGATATCCAGCCCAGACATGGCGCGCCTCCCCATGTGATCGCGACGCCGGCCTGGCGCCACAGAAGCAACGATCTTGCACGAATGCAATCGATTGTACATGCTGCGATGCAGCAGAAATTTTCCCGCTCCATCGACAGAACAGCGGGAAGAAATAGAACCAACCACAGTTAATATCATTTATATCAATAAGTTATATTATAAGAAATAAGATTGCTGTCAGATTTCTGACTGCTCGACGCCCGCAGGCGAAAGACAAATCTCGCCGCAGCGCAACTTGCAATCGATTGCGTAAACACGTATCTAGCATTTCACGGACCGCCGCCCGCACCTAACCCGGAGAGAAGACGTCATGCGCACCCCGTCGATA
>SSEV01000221.1 GCA_008015095.1 Lysobacteraceae bacterium
GATAGCTGTACGTCACTACTCGCGTGCTGCTGCTAGACTACGCCAATTTCGGCCGTCTGCAAGCGCAGAGCATCCGCGCGACCGAAGCCTTCCGCGCTGAGGCTCGCCTCTTCGTCGCGCGCATTCACGACTTGGTGCGCGCAGTGGTGCCGTTCGAGCCGGACAGCAACCTGGTCTGCCTGGCGATGAACCCGTGCGGCAACACCGGCCTGCGCACGATGAACCGCTTCATGCGCAGGCTGCATCATGCGCTCAGCGCAGATCCCGACAAGCCGCTGCAGCTCGGCGAATACTTCGGCTCCATCACCACGCTCAAACCCGACGCGATGGGGCCGGCGGACACTCGCCGTCTCCTTTCCGAACTCGGCTTCGCCGAAGATGCGATCTGCGAAGGCGACGAGGAAACCGACCGGATCGTGATCCTGCGCCACACGCTGATGAATCCGTTCCTGCTCGACGACAGCCGCGAAGTCGGTTATCTCGCCGGCTATTTCGATTTTCTCGGCCGACTGATCGCCGAACTGCTGGCGATGGAGTCCTGATCGGCGATGTCGCCGGAGACGATATCGGCTACGGCGACATCGCGCTGAACTTATCGCGCCGCCCTTTTCGGAATCCGAGAAGCGCGACTTGCGCGAAGTCGCCGATTCAAGCGCAATCTGCGCGGATCGTCGCTTGGCCTGATCACAATCTGGCCGCATCGGCGCGTTCGCGAATCTGCGCGAAGGTCCAATCGCGAATCAGGCGGCCGTTTTCCCAGACCACGGTCATGGCGTCGTCGTAGCCGGCGGGTTTGACGACATCGGACAACGAAGCAGCGTCCGGCGACACCGGCACGGTGCGGAATCCGCCGTACTCGCGGTGCCGCAACAGCGTCATTCGCCCGCGCTTGCTCTGCTTGCCCTTGTCGGTGACGGGATCCTTGTACACATCGATCCAACGCCCGTCGACCCGCGCGGCCGAGCATTTGAGGGCGAATTTCTGCGTGTCGCGATTGAGCTGCTGCAACAACGCGCCGCCCATGCCGAACGCGATGTTATCGGTGGCGTAGCCGGCGCTGGTGATGCGTTCGAGAATGGCGCGGATGCTGTTGGGGTTGATGCCGTCGCCCTGAATCACCCGTACGTGGTTCAGCACTTTATAGCCCTTGCCGTTCACGCTGTGGCCGAACGCTTCGTCCAACAGTTCGAGGCATTGATGCACCACCGCCACCGGATCGCCGGAGTCCGGGCGCACCACCACGGTCGCGCCAGAACGGATCACTTCGTCCTTCAGCGCGCGCCCCCAATGCTCGCGAATCGCGTGATAGATGTCGTAGCTGTCGGACACCACCGCGACGATCGCGCCGGGCTTGCCGAACTGGCGCAGCATGTTGCGATAAGCCTCGACTTCGCGCTCGCGGCCCCAGCTGGTGATCGTACTGTGCTCGGCGGCGGGAATCGAGAAACCGGCCATCGGCTCGTGATAGTAGGCCTTGGCCGCCAGCAGGCCGGACACCGTATCGGTGCCCATGAAGTTCACCAGATGCGCGCATCCGCCGAGCGCGGCGGATTCCGCGCTGGAGACGCCGCGCGCGCCGAAATCGTGCAGCTTGAACGGCAACTGCCCGACCGGATCATCGCTGGTGCGCTCCAGAAACTGGCGGATGGTCTGTTTCGCATGCCAGCTGATCGTGGCGACGGTCACCGGATACCACAGGCGCAGCAACATCGTTTCGAGATACGAAGGCACCCAGTACGCGCGCGGATCGGTCGATTCGATCGTGACCAGGGCCTCATGGGTCGGCACCACCGTGCCTTCGGGCACCGCACGGATGCGCACTGGCAACAGACCGCCGCAACGTTCGACGAGGTCGCGCCAGCCGGCCTCGTTGAACGGCTCGCCATGCGCGGCGAAAACGTCGCGCGCTTCGTCGATCTGCGCGTGAGTGATCGGCGTTCCGAGATATTCCTTGAGGATGGCCTGCAGGCCGAAGAACACGGTGCGATCGTACAGGCCTCCGCGCGATTCGACGTAGAAGAACGTGGCGTCGGCGCCGGGGGGATATTGCAACCAGTGGCTGGCTTTGTAGCTGTCGGTGTTGAGGAGAAGATTATCGAGGATACGCATGACGGAAGCTCCTTCGCGTCGGTTTAAGGCCGGCGGTCTATCCGCCAGCGGGGATTGCCGCATTCAGCCGCGGCCGAGAAAGAATTCGAGGATGTGCAGATGGTCCTCGTACAGCTGCGGCCCCATTTCCAGGGCCTCGCTGACCGCGATCCAACGCGCCTTGTCGGCATCGTCGCCGCCGCGCACATCCGGCAGTTCGCCGCTGGGAAAATCGAAATGGAAGGCGTGCGTGATCGTACGGCCACGCAGGCTGCGTTCGGGGTGATCGAAGACATGCTGATGACGTAACGAGCCGCGCAACACCGGCATTGGCAATTTCAGCCGGGTCTCTTCGCGTAGCTCGCGCAGGCAGGCGTCGAGAAGCCCTTCGTCCTGCCCGACGAATCCGCCGGGGAGGGCCCACAGCCCCTTGCCGGGTTCGGCTCGGCGCCGCACCAGCAAGACGTGGCCGGAATGCACCACCACCGCATCGGTGGTGACGAAGGTCGGCGGATACGGCGCATCGGCCCAGGCCGCGCGATACTTCTCGATGAACTGATACTCGACGACCAGTTGCGCGAACGCCGGCGAGGTCTTGCGGAAGGCGTCCAGCATCTCGAACACCGGGCCTGGGACGTTGGCGCGGATCAGCATCAGTCCGCCATGGCTGTCGAGGCGGTTGGCCTCGAACAGATACCTGCGCAGTTCGGTCGCCGACAAGGTTTCGGTGCGACGGACATCGGCCAACGGCCATTGCGGGAATTCGCGCAGATAGTAGCTGGAGGCATCCTTGTCCTGGCCGATCAATCCGATGCGCGCTTTGCCGTCGCCGCCGTCGACCCGCACCGCCTCGGCGACGCTGCGCTGCACCGCGGCGATCCATTGGCTTTCGTTGTAGAGATGGTCGCGCAAGGGGCGCAGGATCAGACGCTCGGCCTGTTCGGCGAGCGTGCTTTGGATCATCACCGCACGTTCGGCGACAGTCCAGGGATTCTTGATGGTGCGGGGAGTATCGGCCGAGCCGATCAGAAAGATGAGCTTGCGCGCACGGGCCAGTGCATGACGGGCGACCGCTGCGTGCCCATTGTGGAATGGTTCGAAGCGTCCGATGAAGACGAGATAATCGAACTCGAAACGGTCGAGTGCGCCGGTTTCGCGGTCCATGAGACTCCCTCACGGTAAGTTGGTTGTCGGCCCTAGGTCTGTCCTGGGGCTTGCGATCCATGGTACGCCGCGCACAATGGCTGTCAAGCGCGCCGGTCCGCCTCAGGACATCGTCCGCCAGGCGACCGCAGGAGTTTCCACTTCAGGGAGGGCAAACCCATGGCCATCAGTTCAGCGCGCAAGCGCAGCAGCGGCGCACCCACCTCGCCGGAAATGCCGATCGTCTATATCCACGGAATCGGCTCGAAGCCGCCGTCGAAGGAACTGAAACTGCAATGGGATCTCGCACTGTTCGGCCGCGACATGGGCGAAGTGACCCGCATGGCCTACTGGGCCGACATTCTGCACAACTCCACGCGCGAAGCGGGTTTCGGCAAGCTTTCGGATCAGCCCCATGAACTCGATATCGGCGACTTGCTGAGGGCCGCCGGCATCGCGGCGGACAACGAAGACGCGCAGATCTTCGTCGATGGTCTGTTGCGCTCCACCGGCGTGCTCCCGATCGATGACCGCAAACGCGCGCTGCCTTTGCCTGCATTCCTGCGCAAGCCGATCACGCGCCAGTTCCTCAAGTTCTTCGTGAAGGACAGCGCGGCCTATTTTTTCAAGGCGGCAATCCGCAAGCAGATTCAGGCGCGTCTGCGCGAGCTGCTTCCGCGCGACGAGCCTTTCACCCTGATTGCGCACAGTCTCGGCAGCGTCATCAGCCTGGAAGTATTGGCCGATCTTGCCGAGCAACCCAAACCGCCGATCGTCGATCTGTTCGTGACCGCGGGTTCGCCGCTCGGCATCCGCGAGATCCAGGACTCGCTGTCGTGCCGACTGGAAGTGCCCAGCATCGTCGAGCGCTGGAACAATTTCGCCGATATCGTCGATCCGGTCGCGCTCGACAAGGGGCTCGCCGGAGATTTCAACGCCAGGGGCAGGATCACCGACGAGTTGATCGTCAACGCCGAGTTGCGCAGGCTGGAGGGCTTCAATCCGCATTCCGCCGCGGGCTATCTGTCGCATCCCAAAGTACGCCGAGTGGTGCACAGCTCGGTGCGTTTCGACATCCACGCGCGGTTCCTGATGGCGCGTGACGTCACCGCACAGCTCGGCATCCAGAAACGGCATCCGGTGCTGATCGAAATCCTCGAACCGGGTTATCCCGCAATCGGCGAGGATGCGAGCACCGATACGGCGAAACTCGAGCGCACCGAAAGGCGCAAAGGCGAAGTCGATCTGGCCACGCGTATCCGCAACGCCACCAAGGAGATCGAGCAGATCGTCAAAGAAGCCGCGGGCGCGCGCGCGGAACCGAACAAGGAAATCGAAGCCGCACGGATCGACCCGCTGCGGCGCTTCGTCTCGGCGCGGCTCACGCCGATGGAACTCACCATCGTCGCCCAGCGGCATCGCGATCTGCGGGTCTATGCGATATGGAAGAGTACGCGCAAGCACAAGCTCGCCCGACGCGCGACTTCGGCGATCCAGGCCGATGCCGCCTGGGTCAGTTACGCCGCCTTCGGCGAGGGCATTCGCTGGGCGGTGCTCGATACCGGCATCCGCCGCGATCATCCGCATTTCAAGAAATACGAGAACATCTCCGAAGTCTGGGACTGCACCCAGAAAGGCCGGCCGACACTGGTTCCGCCCACCGATCGCACGCGCAACCGCGACCGCGACGGCCACGGCAGCCATGTCGCGGGCATCATCGCGGGCGAAGCGCCGAACCATGCAACGGTCAAGGATGCGCCGCGCGGGGTCGCGCCGATGACCAAGCTGATCGTCTACAAGGTGCTGGACGATCACGGTTACGGCGAAGACGCCTGGATCATCAAGGCGCTCGATCATATCGCCGAGAAGAACGAGAACAGCGCGGGTATCGCTGTCGATGGCATCAATCTCAGCCTCGGCGGACCTTACGACAGCACGGTGTACGGCTGCGGCTTCTCGCCGATCTGCGCCGAACTCCGCAGGCAGTGGCGCGCGGGTGTGCTGGTGGTGGTGGCCGCGGGGAACGAAGGGCAGATGGAAGTCACCACGCCCGATGGCGAGATCGGGCTCAACACGTCACTGTCGATCGGCGATCCAGCGAACCTGGAGGATTGCGTCGCCGTAGGGTCGGTCAACGGCGATCGTCCGCACATGTACGGGGTGTCCGCGTTCTCATCGCGCGGTCCCACGGTCGATGGCCGCCTCAAACCCGACCTGGTGGCGCCCGGCGAACGCATCCTGTCCTGCGACTCGCGCTTCAGCAGCAACCAGATTCGGGATCTGTATCGCTATGAAAGCGGCACCAGCATGGCCGCGCCGCACGTCTCAGGCCTGCTGGCCGCATTCCTGTCGGTGCGCCGCGAATTTCGCGGTCGACCCGATGAGGTCAAGCAACTGCTGCTGCGAACCTGCATCGATCTCGGCCGTGACCGCTACCATCAGGGCTACGGCATGCCGAACCTGATGCGAATGCTGTTGGAGACCTAACAGGCCGTTTTTCAACCGCCTGTTAAGCGGCGTTCGTTCTGTCAATGCACGAACGGCGTGTCAGTAGGACTGCCGTCGCCGACCCAGGGCCCCTGGCCCTCGGCCTGCGGACAAATCCGCACGTAATACGCCACCGAAGCCATGTTCGGTTTCTTGTATGGCAGGCAGGTCGGCGCCCAGGCGCCGATGGTCGGATCGACCGGCGCCCAGCAATGATCGATCGGCGGCCCGATCCTGCAGAATACGAAAGGATCGTTCGCGCGCCAGGGGATATACTCGTAGTAGCCGCCTTGTGCATAGGCGGCTCCGGCAAACAGGGCGAAGACGAGCAGAACGGTTTTTTTCATATCGAAATCCCTCTCGCAAAGCCTTCGATCAGCAGATGACTATGGTTGCATTGATGTCCGGCTCATCGGACCCTGACCGGATAACTGCAGTCGGCGTGAAAGACTCGACAGTTGCCAGTCCTCTCGCCGCAACATTCGAGTGCGATTTCTGCAGCTTGCCGTTCCGTGGGCGCGCGCGCGCTGCAATAGAAGTTATCTCCCCAGGCGATAACGCCGCATTGGTTGTGATAAGAGATTTCAATACGGCACGAGTTTTCGCCGCCCTGCGCTTTGCACTGCTTCATAGCGTCTTTTTCGGCGTTTCTGCGATTTTTCATTCCTGCGGAAGTGCCCAGGGTGCTCCCATTAGCGCCCATGCCGACAGCGATCGCGCCCCAGCGACTCGCCCACTTTGGCGCTGGCCCGGAACTGGCCTGGCCACCCGCGCCATAGCCAGGGATTGGCGCGCAACCTTGCCAGCCCGAATTGCCGCCGCCGACAGGCACGGTGCCCTCGGGGCATGCCATCGCGACGATCGGCCCCATGGACAGTATCGCGATGATTGTTGCGAATGCGCTGGTTTTAGCCACAGGACTCCATCCTCTCAATAATGCCGTCGACCATGCTTCAATTCTTATTGCTCACAGCGGCTTTTTTGCCTGTCGTTGCGTTGTCGGTCATTACCTTCCCTGTTGTCAACAATGGAGGTGACTGACTAGTGCCTACGCTACGTTCTGTGGTCTTTTCAATCATCGCTCCCTGCGGGCCTGTATATCCAGATTCTCCGGGACGCCTTCCGACCGGTTGCCCACCCCCACCGAACGCCGAGTGGTAAAGGATGTTACCCAGCATCCCCTGGAAGAAATTGGAAGCAATCGGCGGCACGCTGATCAGCAACATCGTCAATAGCAGACCGATGCCGCCTTGCTGCATGGCAAGACTGCTCATCCCCTCCGTGAGGTTCACGCCGGTCGCCGCGCCGATGCCAGCGGGAATCCAGAACGAGCTGGCCACCACCAGCGAGACCTTCATGGCCAGGCTGCTCATCAGCGCCAACACCGCCATCGAGAATGTGGTTCCGATTCCGTAAAACAGCCATTTCCAGAACATCGATTTGGTCTGCTCGAACATCAGCCCGAGGATGAACAACGGTCCCAGGCCGATGAACAGCGCCATCGCGATTTCGTACATGAGCAAAAGCGCGCCCGCAGTAACCGCGGGACCGGCGGCGCCGAATCCCGCCATCCACATCGCGCGTGTTTTCTGTCCGGACAGGCTTAAACTGCCGTCTTCGGAGACATCCACCGCGTCGATGCTCGAAATCGCGAATTGGGTGACCTTCAGATTGTCTTCGATGAGATCGGCGGAACTCTGGTTGCGCCGGCCGGTGATCAATTCGACCGCAACCTGATCCATGCCAGTGGTCAGGAACGCTTGCAGGTTGTTGCCCATCAACGCCATCGAGCCTGCGGTGGCGACGATCAATGCGTTGCGCGATGCGGTGACGACGAAGCCCATCATCGATTCACGCGACTGACCGGTCATGATCCGATAGCCCTGAATCAGGATCCATAACGTCATCATGCTGAGAGCGATCCCGGACACGAAACCCATCGCGTTAATCATGACCGCAGGGCCGATGGTGCGGATTTCGTGCTGGATGAAGTCGAAAACCATCTTGTAGTACACGAAGTCGCCAATGCTCGACACGGCGGCGACCGGCTCGAACCAGGAGAACATCCCGCCATCGCCTATGCCCGGCATATCCCGAAACGTGTCCGGAACAAACTGCGTCATCTGCAGCACCCCATCCCTACTCATGGTTCCCCCTGCCTTTGTCCGATGGTTCCATCGCGTACAGCCGCTGTCTGGCGAGCGACCGGGTCACTCCCGGGTTTTCACAAGCTCCTTGCTCTTGGCCTGCTGTATCGCCAGTTGCAACGCCGCAAGACGCGCCGCGCTGGCGATCGGGTTCTTGCCATTCAAACCACGCTCGGCAAGCATGTCCTGCGCCTGTTTCAGGTTGACGATCAACGAGTCGTAAGCGGCGACCGTCGCCTGCAGGTATTGGATCTCGACTTGCGCGTCCGCGACGAACATGTGCAGGTTGTTGCTGTTGGCGTCGAGCTGGCCGCTCTGCTCGATGTCGGCGCGAACCTGCGCAAGCCCTTTGAGGGCTTCATTGCGCTGTTTGATCCGCTGCATCGTCTTCATCATCTGATTGAACCGCATGTTTTCGGCAGCGACCAGGCGTTGACAGATATCCATTTGTTGCGCCTTGAGATCCACCGGGGTTAAGGCCGAGGGCGGAGGGACTTCGGGAACCTCCCAGAGTTGATTGCCGGAGAAAGTTCTGGTTTCGCCGCATTTGGTGGCCATGTTCCGTTTCGGATCGGGATCGACGTCCTCCGGCAACACATAATCGCTTTTGCGTCCGCTGAAAGGATCGTAGGCGTTTCCGGCTTTGCTCCATTGCGGCTGCGACTGCTTGCGGAATTCCTCGACTTTTTCCGTGGTCTTGTCGACTTTTTCGCCCACGGTATCGACCGCATGCTCGACGGCGCGGTCATAGACCAGCCATGCGCCCTGGGCGACGCCGGCCAGAGCAAGTCCGGCGACGGCGATCGTCCACACACCGAACTTACGACGACTTTGCTTGGACGCTGCGACGAGATTCTGTTGCATATCAGACCCCCTTGTCTGCTTGCAGGCCATCGTGAGGACGATGCTGTTTCAACGACGCTGTTTCAACGACGACCCACACATTCTTGTGTGTCGTTGAGAATGCACATTAGCGCGTTCTCGGCCGAAAAGAACGCTGAAAAACCGGCTCCTGTCGTTTCTTACAGGGTGTTATCCCCCGGGGGATCATGCATTCCAAGCCTCGATTGACTGGCTCTATCCATAGCTGATTGGAGGCTTTTCTGAATCTGAACATGCGATTTGACGATATGGGCTCATCGACTGCGATACCTTTGCGAGCGACAAGCGTGTATACAGCCAGCGCCTCCGCGAATCGGCTTGACTCATGGCCATGGCATTCAAATTCTCGTTGGTCCAGCGTGCTGATGCATGCTCAGACCTTGCTGCGTCAATCAAAGTCCGTCGTATCCGATGCGGAGGTCGCCAAGGCGTTATTTCGGGCGGCCGATTTCGGGGCTTCGCGAATCAACGCTGACGAAAGCCCAGGCTCGCGCGATGTGTTCCACCAGGATGGATGCGGCGTCTGCTCAACGCACGCCACTCAACGCGCGCCACTCACGGCACGATCACGACCTGGTGAAGCCATAGCGGTCGCCTACGCGCTCGGCGTCGTTTTGCCATGCGCCTGGACATGTCCGCAGAGTCTTTGCGCGAACCGTTTTTTTGGGCGCGCTGCGCCGCACAGCGGCGCGAACGGCGTAGTTGGCCCATAGTGCGATCACTGACGGCGCGAGTAAAAGAGCCGCCAAAGAAGGCCCTCTGGCCCATGTCAAATGCGTTGTCTGTATCGTGGCCTCCATTCCCGATGAGACGTCCATGTCGCGTCGCAAACGGTGGACATCCTGTCCGCAGCCCGTCGGGCCTCCGGTTCCGGGACAGCATCGCAGCACGGGAATAGCGTTGAGACAAACCGCCCGTTGGCGTATCGCCGTCCTCCGAGGAAGCTCGCCCAGCGACGACGAAAGCCCCCTCAGGCCTGGCTGCATCGGGTATGTTGAGCACTGTTCCAGACTGCGGGCCCTGCCCGGATCGCGTATGCCGCCACGCAAATCCAAAGCCACTTCCGTCGATATCGCCCACCATGCCGGGGTGTCGCAGGCGACAGTGTCGCGCGTGTTACGGGGCAGCCCGCTGGTCAACGCCGAAACCCGCAAGCGCGTGCTGGATGCCGTACAGACCCTGAACTACAAAGTCGACCGCCGCGCCTCCAGCCTGCGCACCCAGCGCGCCGGCACTCTGGCCCTGCTGCTGTTCGAGGATCCGACCGAGGACGAGTCGCACATCAACCCGTTTTTCCTGTCGATGCTGGGCTCGATCACCCGCGCCTGCGCTCGCCACGGCCATGACCTGCTGGTTTCGTTCCAACAGCTTTCCGACGACTGGCACGCCGATTACGAGGAC
>SSEV01000177.1 GCA_008015095.1 Lysobacteraceae bacterium
GACGGCGCGCTGTACGACGGGTTCCTGCCGGAAAGCGACCGCAGACGCTTCGCCGACGTGCGCAGCACGCCTCCGGAAGCGCTCGGCCTGCGCGATTTCGGTTTCCATGATCCGCGTCTGCCCGAACTGCTGTTCCGTTATCGCGCGCGCAACTGGCCGCAGACCCTGAATCAGGCGGAATTCGAGCGCTGGAATGAACAGCGCCGCGCGCGGCTCTACGCCGAAGATGGCGAAAGCGGATTTGCGGCGTATCGCGCCGAAATCGCCGCCTTGCGCGCAACGCACGCCGGCGATGGCGCGAAACAGACGCTGCTCGATCGTTTATCGGCCTGGGCCGACACCCTGGAAGCGGAGCTGACATGAGCGTGTATTTCACCGATCGCAGTTTCAAATTCCTGCGCGGGTTGGCGCGCCACAACAACCGGACTTGGTTCCATGCGCACAAATCCGAGTACGACGCGCATGTGCGCACGCCGTTCCAATCGCTGCTGACCGATCTGCAGCCGGTCCTGCGCGAAGTGAGCGCGCACTATCGCTCGGAGCCGAAGACCATCGGCGGTTCTCTGTTCCGCATCCAGCGCGACACCCGCTTCTCCGGCGACAAAGCGCCGTACAAGTCGTGGCAGGGCGCGCGGCTGTTCCATGTGCGCGGACGCGATGTCGAAGCTCCTTCGTTCTACCTGCAACTGCAACCGGGCAATTGTTTCATCGGCGCCGGACTGTGGCACCCGGAACCCGAAACCTTGCGCCGTGTTCGTCAATTCATCGTCGACAATCCCGGCAGCTGGTCTGCGGCCGCGCACGCTGCCGCATTCCGCAAGCGCTTCGATCTGGACGACAGCGAGATGCTCACGCGCCCACCGCGCGGCTATCCGGCGGATGCGCCTCATCTCGATGATCTGCGCCGCAAGAACTACGTCGCATGGCGCTCGCTCGATGACGCCACCCTCATCGGGCCGCGCCTGCTTGCCGTTGTCGGCGAAGATCTGCGTCGACTCGCACCGTTCGCCGACTACCTCTGCGCGGCCTTGGATCTGGAGTTTTGAAGCTTGGTCTTCACCGCGCAGCACCCCATCCTTTAGGACAGTATTCATCATTGCTAAGCGGTAAGCGAATTCGTATAAATCTTTAAAATATAGATATTTACACTACTTTTTCGGAATTATTGCGGCGCAACATGACCCGCATCGATACGCACACGTATGCTCAAGCCGATGCCGTGACGTGAGGGGACGCCGGCAGAACCAGCAGGACCCGGCGCGGACATGCCTCCGCTCCGTATCGAAACCGGAAATCTTCGAGGAAATCAAACGTGCGCAAACTTATTTGCGGCCTGATGCTCGCCGCGACCGCGCCTTGCGCGTTCGCGAATACGGGCGTGGCCTTCGTACACGGCACCGGCAGCCAGACCAACGCTTACGCCAACTACTGGACCGGAGCGATGGTCGACTCCGTCCGCGGCGGTCTGCCCAATCCCGCCAATTACACCGTCATCAATTGCGACTTCACCCAGTACATGTGGGATAGCCGCGCCGCGGGCTGCCTGGCCGGCCAGTTGACGACTTTCATCAACAATCGCGGCATCACCCGCCTGATCGTGATCACCCA
This sequence comes from Lysobacteraceae bacterium, assembly GCA_008015095.1. Lineage (GTDB taxonomy): Bacteria > Pseudomonadota > Gammaproteobacteria > Xanthomonadales > Xanthomonadaceae > Lysobacter_I. The sequence goes on from SSEV01000177.1 coordinate 1,609, forward strand.
TTCCAACGGCGGCAACGTGATCCGCTGGATCATGTCGAATCCGACTTACGACAGCCGCTATCCGAACATCATCAGCAAGATCGTGCGCGTCAACGCGCTGGCGCCGTCATCGGCCGGCACGCCGCTCGCCGACGCTGTGATCAGCGGCACCATCTTCGAGTCCGCCGTCGGCTGGCTGCTCGGCTACCAGAACGATGCCGTGCGCATGCAGCAAACCAGCTGGATGGCGCATTACAACGCCAACAACCTCTACGGTACCGCCGGCCGTCCGGCCCTGCCGAAAACCTTCCGCAGCGTGGTCGGCACCGACGTCGACTCCTCGCCGTTCGACTCCGACAGCTATTGCGGCGGTTATACCGAAAACCTCGGTCTGGAAACCACGCAAAACTGGTTGAACAGCTGCTCCGACGGTTTCCTCAACTGCAGCAGCCAGTCGGCCGCAGGTTCGGTCTGGTTCTACGACACCAGCCGCATGGCCGGCGCAGAACCGCTGTCGCACAACCAGAGCCGTCGGCCCTGCTTCGGGCTGAACACCATCCTCCGCACCGACATGAGCCAGTGAGGGCACCGTCATGCGTACCATTCTTTTCATCGCTTTGACGCTGGCTACCGCCCCGACCTTCGCGGCCCAACCCCTGCTGCCCGAGCGCGGCAACGATCAGGTGCCGTCGCGTCTCGCAGCCGTGCCGGCCCCGACCGCCGCCATCGAACGCGCCCCGGTGTCGTTCTCCTGGAAACTTGACCCGAACCAGGCGCTCAACGCGCCGCAGCCGCATGTGGCGCAAAGCCGCGAGTACTGGCAAACCGTCAGCGGCGCAGAACTCGCCGCAGGCGTCCCGCTGCAGATGTCGGCGGCTGGCAGCCTGATCCGGGTGAGCCCGAGCGAGGGCGCACGCGCCCTGCGCGGCAGCGAACTGCAGATCCAAGGCGTGCATGGACGTGCCGCGCACGTGCAGAGCATGGCTTCGGCCGAGCAACTGCAGGCCGCGGGCATGAGCGTCAACAACGGCACCGTAATCGCCAAACTCGGCCGTGAAGACGGTGCGGGCGGTTACACCCTGCGTGTGGCTCAGGCCGAAGGCGACTACGTCGTGCACGTGTTCGAGCCCGAAAGCGATCAAGTGCTGCGCGCGTCCGCGAGCGCTGACCGCGCCCTGGCCGGTGGTCAGATCCGCTTGAACGCCGCTTTCGAGCAGGCCGGTCGTACCGCAACGGCCGAGGCCGACGCGCTGCTGGTCGCACCCGATGGCCGCAACTGGCCGGTGCGCTTGAATGCCGTCGCCGATGGTGCCCTGAGCGCTGACGTGAAACTGCCCGCCGATGTCGGCAATGCACAAGGCCTGTGGGAATTGCAGGTGTTCGCCAACGCAGGCGGCGTGCAGCGTGATGCCCGCACCGCTTTCGCAGTGGCCGCGCCGACCGCGCGTTTCTTCGGCAACACCGCGTTCAACGCGCGCAACCTGCGCATGGCCCTGCCCGTGCAGGCCGGCTCGGAAGGCCGTTACGAAGCCCGCGGCACGCTCTACGCCACTGCGCCCGATGGCTCGATGCGCCCGGTGTCGCAGGCCCACAGCGCGGCCTGGATGAAGCGCGGCTTGGGCGTGCTGACGCTGCAGTTCGATCGCACGCACCTGCCGCAGGGCTATCGCGCCCCGTTCGAAGTCCGTCACCTGGCACTCAACGACCAGTCGCGGATGGCGCCACTCGAACGCCGCGAACGCGCTGCGAAGTTCTGATCCGCGATTCAACTGGACAGATATGCAAGAACCGAACGCCGGGCGCAAGCCCGGCGTTTTTTATACGCAGTGCGCTCCTTCATTCGTGCCTGAACAACGCGACCATTGCGGCGGTCAGCGATCGTTGACCACGCCATGGGGCACATGCCCAGCGGCGACGTGCTCGCGCGCAGAATCGATATTGTGCGGCGAATCGTCGAAGAAGATGTCGGCGCCGAAGGCCTGCAGGAACGGACCTTTCGGGCGACCGCCGAGAAACAGGGCTTCATCCAGACGAATCCCCCATTCGCGCAACGTCCGGATCACCCGCTCGTGCGCTGGCGCTGAGCGCGCCGTCACCAGTGCGGTACGAATCGGGCTGCGTTCGTCCGGTGGATAGGCCGCCTGCAAACGATGCAACGCGTCGAGAAAACCACGAAACGGCCCGCCCGACAGAGGCACATGCGCGCGTTCCATCTCATGCCTGGCGAAGGCTTCGAGCCCGCCTTCGCGCGAGATGCGCTCGCCTTCGTCGCCGAACAGCACCGCATCGCCGTCGAATGCGATACGAATTTGATCAGCGGCGAACTGACCGACATCAGTCTGATCAGCATGATCTTGGCCGACGTTCGAATGGCCGTGACGGCTGCGTAGTCCTGCATCGCCGGGGTCGCGCGCGCGCGATGGCAGCAGAGTCGCCGCGGCGATGCCGTGCTCCAGCGCCCGCAGCACCGCTTCCAGATCGGCGGAGAGGAACAGATGCGCGCCGAAAGGCTTGATGTAGGGCCAAGTCGGCGCACCGGACGTGAACGTGGCGCGGACGATATCCAGGCCATGATGCTGGATCGAATTGAACACCCGCAGCCCGGTGTCCGAAGAATTACGCGACAACAGGATCACTTCGACCCGTGGCGCCCCGCACGGCGCATCCTTGTTGAGCGCAAGCAGCTTGCGCACCAGCGGAAAGGCGATGCCCGGCGCGAGCACATCGTCTTCGCGCGCGCGCTGGTAATGCGCGTAAGCATCCACGCCCTCGTGCTGGAACAGGGCGTGGCTTTCTTCCAGGTCGAACAGCGCGCGCGATGAAATCGCGACGACCAAAGGGTCAGGGGCGGTGGCGCTCATGGCGCTAGTGTGCGCGAAAAACGTCGCAAGCGCTGCGACTTCGCCCTTGCCCGGGCCCGAATCGCCGCTGACTCAAGCGACGAACTGCTCGCTGAGAATGCGCTCTTCGAGGTTGTGCTCGGGATCGAACAGCAGGGTCACGGTGCGGTTGCGGCATTCGCGGATCGCCACTTCGACCACGTCGCGCACTTCGTGCGAATCGGCGGTGGCGCTGACCGGGCGCTTGAACGGATCGAGTACGCGGAATCGCACTTCGGTGTCGGCCTTGAGCAAGGCGCCACGCCAGCGGCGAGGACGGAATGGAGCGATCGGCGTGAGCGCCACTACGCCGCTGCCTAAAGGCAGGATCGGGCCGCCGGCCGAATAGTTGTAAGCGGTGCTACCCGCCGGGGTGGACAGCATGACGCCGTCGCAGACCAGCTCGTCGAGACGCAATTGACCGTTGAGTTCGATACCGATCTGCGCGGCCTGGCGGGTTTGTCGCAACAACGAGACTTCGTTATAGGCCAATGACGTGACGCTGGCTCCTGATTCGGTCAGCGCTTGCATCTCCAGCGGACGGAGTACGGCAGGTTCCGCAGCGGCCAAGCGCGCCAACAGATCTCCATCGCCATGATGGTTCATCAGGAACCCGACAGAACCCAGTTTCATGCCGTACACCGGCTTGGCCAACGCGCCATAGCGATGCAAGGTCTGCAGCATGAACCCATCGCCGCCAAGCGCGCACAGCACGCCAGCATCTTCCAGCGACGCCTGGCCGTAACGCGCGACCAGTTCCGTCAGCGCCCGTTGCGCCTCATCGGTCGGGCTGGCGAGAAAAGCGATCTTAGGCGGCGCGTCAGGCATAAGCACTCCGGCATTCGGTTCGCGAACACCGCGAGCATACCGCAGCGACAGGCAAACCATCAGGAAAGCCGAAGAGCGACTTCCTGGCGCAGATCCTGGCATTCGGCCAGGCAGCATTCGTGGCGATCACCCCGATGCGGAAAGTCGCGACTGAACAAGATCCGGACAGAAAAGGCTCCTGGCCGCGCCAGAAGAACGTTTCCTGGATCACTGAATTGTGGCGGCCGTTCGCCATTCGCATGCAACGCTGCGTCTTCCCATCACAAGCTGTCAAGAATCGCATCCTGAAATGACTTGACGCACGCCTTGGCCGCGCGCCTCTTTCAGACACATTCATGGCATCAGGAGGTGCGTGATCTTCCGTCGTCATCTGTTCGCTTTGATTGCGTTGATGCTGCTTTCCAATGCCGCGGCGGCTGAACCCGCCTTCGGACGGCAATGGAAGCAGATGATCCGGCGCGCATCGCGTTTGACCGCGCGACGCAGAATCCGGATTCCGTGATTGCGGCCGCGCCGGCGCGGCCGATCGGATGAAGCGTGTTCTGGTCGAGGACGGCGCGCCCCAGACCTCCGTCTGACCGCGTTGGGCATCAATGCCGAATCGAGCGGCGAAAACCCAGTCCCAACGGACTTCATCCACTACTCGATCTGGGTCTCCAGCAAAGTCGTCGCCCCGGGCGCAGGCACAGCCACTTACACAGGCATCGTCACTGGCGATCCTTCCTGAGCCGCAACGCGCCGGAGCCTGTCTTTTCGGCTGGCGCCGGCGACTCGGCCGCGACACGCCTGTCGCGACGCAGGGCGCGCTCGCGATTTCTCTGCGCCGTGCTTCCTGCGCTGTGCAGGCACGTTCCGGCGCTCGTTGCATGGCACGTGATTTGATTCACATTCTCCCGCCCGGAAGCCACAGACCATAGCGCAGCTGATTTCGCTGCGATCGGAGGGGGCGACGCCCGGAGTCTGCGATTCGTCCCGTCGCCAATCCCGGCGCCGCCGATTCCATCACAGGAGAACGGAATGTTTCCACACAGGATGGCCCCACGTAGAAAGTCTTCGCTCCACGCCCTCGCCGCTGCGCTGTCGTTCGCATTGCTGCCTTCGATTGCGACTTCGGCAGAACAGCAAGCACCGCAATCGCAGATGCCTTCGGCGCTCGAATCCGACTGGCTCGATAAACTCAATCCCGACATCCCCTCGCCGCTGGCCGCCTACATCGTGATGAACGATCATCCGATGGGTTCGCAGATCCGTCTGCGCGAGGGCAAGCCATCGTATGCGCCGCGAATCGGCGATATCGTCGCGTTGGCCTCGGTCCAAGGGATGGACGTCAGCGGTCACCAGGGCAATGTCAACTGGGCCGCTGCCTGGAACAACGGCGCGCGCTTCGCTTATGTGAAGGCGACCGAAGGCACCTACTACAAGAATCCTTACTTTGCCCAACAATACAACGGCTCCTACAACGTTGGGATGATCCGCGGCGCTTACCACTTCGCACGCCCGGATACGACGACGGGCGCCGCGCAGGCAGACTACTTCGTCAACAACGGCGGCGGCTGGTCCGCAGACGCCAAGACTCTGCCTGGCGTGGTGGATCTGGAGTACAACCCGTACGGAGCCACCTGCTATGGGCTGACCAAGGCCGGCATGGCGTCATGGGTCACCTCCTTCAGCAACCGCTATCGCACCCGTACCGGGCGCTATCCGGTGATTTACACCAGCACGAGCTGGTGGACGCAGTGTGTGGGCACTGCGGGCAATTACAGCGCCACCAGCCCACTGTGGATCGCACGTTATGCAAGCACGGTCGGCACCCTGCCCTACGCCTGGACCTATTACACCTTCTGGCAATACGCCGATTCGGGCATCTTCCCCGGCGACCAGAACAGGTTCAATGGGGCTTACGATCGACTCGTGGTGCTGGCGCGGGGGTTCTAGCAGGCTGTTCGAAAACGCATTTCCGCCTGCCGTTGCAGTCAATTCGCGAGTCCGGTCCATGCCCGGACTCGCTCACTGCGCATCCATCGCTGACGCGCGCGCTTCGTCGGCGCAGCCCTCCATGGCTGCGCGAGCAGGCCGTTTTTCAACGGCTTGCTAACGTCCCGATCCTGTGGGCGGTTCTGGCATACGCAAGACGCGTATCGCGAGCCGTTGCGGTGACGTCCGCATGGTTCACGGCGCGCACCGTTCCGCGTTGGAGTGATAGACCGCCTGCACTGGGCCCATTCTCGATCACCGGATGTCATATGCCGATCAGATCCACGACCAGCGCCTCATCGCCGCCACCGATCGCTGACGGACTGGGGACGAGGATCCGACGTTGCGAAGGCGCAGGCGTCGCGGTCACCCGTCCTTCGGGCACCTCGCATCAAATATCGGGAATCGACGTCAGCGCCGAACAGGGCAATCTCGATTGGCGTCGCATCTATGCCGGCGGCGCGCGTTTCGCCTACGTCAAGGCGAGCGAAGGGATGGCCTGCTCCAATCCTTTGTTCTCGCAGCAGTACGACGGCGCGGATGCTGCGGGCATGGTCCGCGGCGCATATCATTGCGCGCGTCCAGATCTATCGGATGGCGGCAGTCAGGCCGACTATTTCGTCGCCAACGGCGGCGGGTGGAGCGCCGACGGCGCGACTTTACCGGGCGCGTTGGCCCTCGAATACGGTCCTGACGGCGCCGAGAGCTACGGCCTGACCCCGATCGATATGGTGACGTGGATCCTCACCTTCAGCGATCGCTATTACTCGCACACGGGCCGCTTTCCGGTGATCTACACCAGCCTGGGGTGGTGGTCGCGCAACCTCGGCAACAGCGGCGCCTTCGCTTTCGCGAATCCATTGTGGATCGCCAGATGGAATCCGAGAATCGACAAATTGCCGTCCGGCTGGAGCGACTACACGTTCTGGCAATACGCGATCTCCGGCACACTGCCCTGCGACCAGAACCTATTCAACGGCGACTACGCGCAATTGCAGGCTTTCGCCAGCGACGGCGGTCTGTGAGATCCGTGCGGCCGACAGCGCACGATCGCCGGCCGTCGCGTTCCGCATTGCAGGGTTTCGGGACACCGCTCGCGTTGGTGCGTTCAACCCATTCGTTCATGCGTATGTTCGTTCATGCGCATGATTACGCAGGCGGCCAGGCATGGCCGCCTGCACGACGATTCTTCAGCCCGCCGCAAGCATCGACAAGCGCCGCACTGCGACCGAGGCGGTCGGATAATCAAGCGACTTCTGCGCCGCGACTTCCGCCAGCATCGCCAGGGTGAAGCGGAGCGCCGGGTCGTCGCGCTCGATCCACTGCCTGAGTTTGGCCTCCGCGCTGGCGCCTGGCGTTTCCAGCACCTGGGTCGTCAATAGGCGCTGCTGGGCAGCCAGCTCATCGCGCAAAGAGCCGCGTGCGACCGCATGCCAACGCCCGTCGACCGCGAGCGCGTCGATCTGCTGGTAGAGCCACGGTAGCTTGAGCGCTTCGCCGAGACGGAAATGAACCTTCGCCACATCGACGGGTTTGAGCTTGCGCGCGCGCGCCACTTCGATGATGTCGCAACACCATTCCAGATACGGCAGCGCGGCGAGCTGCTTGGCCATCGTGTCAGGCAGGCCTTTCGCTTTCCAGTCGGCGTAACTGGCGTCGTAGGCCGGCCGCATCGAATCGGGCAAGATGCCGGAACCGGCGCGGATCTCTCGGAAGCCATCGTGATAGCGCTCGACTGCGGTAGCGATCCCGGGAATCGCGCCGGGCCGCGACAACAGCCAGCGCGCCATCGAACGCTGCAACGACCAGATCGTGCTCAAGGCGTCGACCTGCACCGACTCGGGAAGTTTGCCGTCGAGCGCATCGATCTGCGCCCACAGGTCGCGCGCATCCAGGGTTTCGCGCGTGATGGTGAAGGCCTTGGCCACTTCGCCCGGACTGCGTCCGGTGTCTTCGGTCATCCGCAAGGTGAAGGTCGCGCCCATCCGGTTCACCATCGAGTTGGTGACCGCAGTGGCGATGATCTCGCGCTTCAACCGGTGCTGCTCCATCGCCTTCGCGTATTTCTTGCGCAGGGGCATTGGGAAATAGCGTTCGAGTTCCTTCGACAGGTAAGGATCCTCGGGCACATCGGAGTCGAGCAATTGCTGGAACAGCACGATCTTCGAATACGACAGCAACACCGACAGCTCTGACCTGGTCAAACCGAGGCCACGTGTCTTGCGTTCGGCGATCTCGGCATCCGACGGCAGGAACTCGATCTGCCGATCGAGCAGCCCCTGCGACTCGAGGGTGCGGATGAAATGCTGCTTCGAACCGAGCCGGCTCAGACTCATCCGCTGCATCAGGCTGAGGGCCTGATTCTGGCGATAGTTGTCGTTGAGCACCAATTGCGCGACTTCGTCGGTCATCGCCGCCAGCAGTTTGTTGCGCTCCGGCATCGACAGCCGCTTCTTCTGCACTTCGGCATTGAGCAGGATCTTGATATTGACCTCGTGGTCCGAAGTATCCACGCCCGCAGAATTATCGATGAAATCGGTATTGAGCAGCACGCCGCCGCGCAGCGTTGCTTCGATACGGCCGAGCTGGGTGAGGCCGAGATTACCGCCCTCGCCCACCACTTTGCAGCGCAGTTCGGCGCCGTTGACGCGCAAACCGTTGTTGGCGCGATCGCCGACATCGGCATGACTCTCGGCCGAGGACTTGACGTAGGTGCCGATGCCGCCGTTCCACAGCAGGTCGACCGGTGCCTTCAGGATCGCGTTCATCAGCTCCATCGGGCTCATCGAGGCCGTCTCCGCCTCAATGCCGAGCGCGGCCTTGACTTCGGGCGACAACGGAATGGCCTTCGCCGAGCGCGGCCACACCCCGCCGCCCTTGGCGATCAGCGCCTTGTCGTAATCGTCCCAACTCGATCGCGGCAACTTGAACATGCGCTCGCGTTCCTTGAACGAGATCGCGGCGTCGGGATTCGGGTCCAGGA
>SSEV01000030.1 GCA_008015095.1 Lysobacteraceae bacterium
CCCACGATCAGTCGTCCTTTCAAAGCGCTGGCGGCCCTGGTCGCCGCCGAGGGGCGCAAGAATCCGGACATCGCGATCAAGTACGCGAGCATCGTCCGCGGCTGGGAAAACACCCATAAGAATCTGGATAGCCAACTCGAAGGGTTCGAACGCATCGATGCGGCCGCGATCAGCCGCAAACGCGAAGAGGATGTGCTGAATTGGCTGCGCAAGCAGCGCGGCCGCACCGGCGATGCGCCGCTTCAGGCGCATCAGGCCCTGGTTGCGTTGCATTCCCAGGAGACGACCACGCGCGAACGCGATCTGGTGCTGGGTCAGCTCGGTCGCAACGGCGTGCTCAGCGCAGCGATCACGTTGTATCGGGCCGCGATCGAGCGTGAAAAGCCGGATCTGGAGCGCGAACTGGGCTATCAGCAACGCGATTACGCCAATATCGAGGGCGGCATCGCGCAAATGGAGCGCATCTACCATCCGACGATGGATCGCGAGCTGATGCGGTACTGGTTCGCGGAGTATCTGCGTCTGCCGAACGAACAACGTCTGCAGGCGCTAGACAAATGGCTCGGAGGCCGTGACGACAAGGCCATCGCGAGAGCGCTCAAGTCCATCGCCGCGACCAAGCTCGGCGACACCGAGGAACGGCTGCGTTGGCTGAAGGCCACGCGCAGGGACTTCGAGCGCAGCAAGGATCCGGCGATCCGTTATGCGGTGGCGATGATGCCGACGCTGCTGCAGATCGAGGATGCGCGCAAGATGCGGGCGGGCGAGATGATGATGGTGCGCCCGACCTATCTGCAAGCCGTGTCGGAGTTCAAGAAAACCAAGCGCGAGGCCATCTATCCCGACGCTAATGGATCCTTGCGCATCACTTTCGGCAACGTGACCGGCTACTCCACCGGCAATGGGGTGCGCCATGCGCCGTTCACGTTGTTGGAAGAGGTCGCGAGCAAGGCGACCGGCACGGCGCCGTTCGATGCGCCGCAGGCGCAGATCGATGCGATCCGCGCCAAACGCTATGGCGAGTATGTCGATCGCAAACTCGGCACGGTGCCGGTGAACTTCCTGTCCGACCTTGATATCAGCGGCGGCAATTCCGGCTCTCCGGTGCTCGACGCGCAAGGCAGACTGACGGGGCTGGCATTCGACGGGAACAAGGAATCGGTCAGTTCGAACTGGGTGTTCGATCCCGCGGTGACCCGGATGATTTCAGTCGATCAGCGCTATATGCGCTGGATCATGGACGAGGTATTTCCGGCGCCGCACCTGCTTGAGGAAATGGGCGTGCCGCCGAAAAAATAAGCGTATGGTTTGCGCCGTCGTCGTCGATTCGGGCTTGCGCTCGACTGCTGCGCGTTCAAGAAAAAAAGCGGCATCGCCGCTTTTTTTCCGCCCGTTCGGGCGATTGTGGGCAGTCGAATTTCAGTCGACCGGCAGGCAGAGCATGTAACCCTTCGAATAGAGGCTTGATGTCTTTCCCCAGCTGACGAACGTGCCATTGCAGTTGATCGCACGATAGCCGATGACTTTACCGGTGTTGTCGAGGTAGTAATAGAACTCTCCGCGCGTGGTTGGCCCCGGGGCAGCAGCGACAGCTGCGCCCATCACGGCGGCCAGCGTCAGCCCGATCAGTGTCTTCTTCATCTTGCCCATCTCGTGTTCCCTCATCGTTGGATCCAAGCCGGCTGATTCCGGCGCTCTGACATTAGGCGGCGACTTATTCGGAAAGCGTTACCGTCAGGAGAAGAATGCGTTAACGCGATGCTGAACAATCCCGCGTTGGCGCGGCGAAGCGATGCTTTGTTCGCGAATCGAGCGCGCAAGTGTTTGATTCGGCGGGGACGAATTCTGTGCCGCCCAAACGCGCATGCTCCTGATGGCGATACGTGGCCCTGGTGATGCCCGTGGGAACGTTCCATCCGCTCCCGACTTTCTGTTACCCTGGCCAGGTCGCGGATTCCCATGCCAGCCGGCCCCGTCTCCCGACCCGCAAGCGACCGTCCGCATCGGATTGGTTCGCGTTTGGCGACACTCTCAAGCGTTTGCGTTGTGCCGGCTGCATGGCTCCGCGGGATACCCCCACTCAGGAGCCGAAGATATGAAAGTGCTGGCATGCGACGGGATTCACGAAGATGGCCTTGCGATGTTCCGCGAGGCGGGTTGGACCGTCGAAATCTCCGAACCGATCAAAGATCCCGACAACCTCGCCGCAGCGCTGGAAGGCGTCGATGCCCTGTTGGTGCGCTCGGCAACCCAAGTGCCCGCGGAGGCGATCGAAAGCGCCAAGCAACTGAAGGTCATCGGTCGTGCCGGCGCAGGCGTCGATACGATCAACGTCGATGCGGCCACGGCGCGCGGTATCGCGGTGATGAATGCGCCCGACGGCAATACATTGGCCGCGGCCGAGCATGCGATCTCGCTGTTATTCGCGCTGGCGCGGCATATCCCGAAAGCGGATGCCGGAATGAAGGCGGGACAATGGCCGAAAGCCGGCCTCACCGGTTTTGAATTGGAAGGCAAGCGTCTGGGAGTGATTGGCCTGGGCCGCATCGGCGGTACGGTGGCGCGCAAGGCGCAGGGCATCGGGATGGAAGTCGCCGCGCACGATCCCTTCCTGCCCGCGTCCGCTGCGGGTAAAGGTAGCGTCGCCCTCAAGTCGCTCGATGATTTGTTGGCCTGGGCCGATATCGTGACGCTCCATATTCCGCGCACTAAGGAGACCACCCATTTGTTGTCGGAAGCGCGACTTCGATCGATGAAGCGTGGTGCGTATCTGATCAACGCGGCGCGCGGTGGGCTGGTCGACGAGGAGGCTTTGCTTCGCCTGCTCGACGAAGGCCATCTCGCCGGCGCCGCCCTGGATACGTTCGCGACCGAACCGCTGCCGGCCGATTCGCCGTTGCGTGCGCATCCCCGCCTGATTCTGACGCCGCATCTGGGCGCGTCGACGAGCGAGGCGCAGCAGGCGGTGAGTACGATTTTGGCGCGTCAGATCATCGATTTCATCGCCACTGGCGCGGTCGCCGGATGCGTCAACCTGCCGCCGCTGACTGCCGAGGCCGCCCGCGAAGTCGGCCCGTGGATGCCGTTGATGTCGGCGCTGGGCAGGCTCGCGACGCGTCTGGTGCCTGCGCCGACACGGCTGGAGATCGCCTACGCCGGACGCACCGATGCGCTCGATACTCGGCCGCTGACGCGCTTGCTGGTCGCCGCGATGCGCGGCGCCGCATCCGGGCGAGTCACTCCGGTGAATGCCTTGCAAGAGGCCGCCGCGCGCGGACTGACCGTGGCCGAGACCGTAGGCGGCGACGGCGACGGGTTCGATCGCTTGCTGCGTTTGCGCGTGGTTGGGGAACAGCGGACGCGCGAAATCGAAGCGACGTTGCACCGTGGTCCACGCGTAGTCCGGTTGGATGGTGTCGAAATCGAATTCGATCCCTTGGCGCACGTGCTGCTGATGCGTAATGAAGACCGCCCGGGCATGATCGGGCTGGTCGGGTCGCTACTCGGCGCCGCTGGCGTCAACATCGTCAATTTCGCTCTCGGCGCAGCCGGCGACGGTCAGGCGCGCGCCGCGATCACGGTCGATCGGCCGCTCACCGATGCGCAGATCGCGACGCTGAAAGACACGCCCGGCATTCTGTCCTTGCAGCAGGTCTGATCCGCGGCTGGAATCGCCGGACATTCCGGGCCGCGGCGAAGACCGGCGCATTTGTTCGTCCCTATCCGATTTCACGAAGAACACACGCATGAAAATCCTGCTCGCACGTCACGGTGAGACGCCGTGGAACGCAGAAGGCCGTTATCAGGGCCAGATCGACATCCCGCTTTCGCCGGCGGGCGAAAACCAGGCGCGCGCGCTCGGCGCGCGCTTGGACGGGCTACGGATCGATCGCGCCGTCTGCTCGCCGCTCGCTCGCGCGAAAACCACCGCCCAACTGGCGCTTGGCGATGCGCGTCGCGACCTGTTGCTCACCGACTCCGGATTAATGGAGATCGGCCATGGCGAGTGGGAAGGGCTGCTCGCCAGCGAAATCCGCGAGCGCGATCCGGAGCGTTTGCGCGCTTGGCGGGAATCGCCGGATACCGTGCGAATGCCGGGGCAAGGCGGCGAATCCCTGCAACAGGTGCTCGATCGCGCTTGGCCTGCTTTCGAACGCTCGCTTGCCGGGCTCGGCGAGGAGCAGACGCTGCTGCTGGTCGCGCATGACGCGGTCAACCGCGTGTTGCTGTGTCGGATCCTGGGGATTCCGTTGAATCGTCTGTGGAGTTTCCGACAAGCGCCGGCGACGCTCAATCTGCTCGAAGGCCCGGCGGCGGATCACATGGAAGTGGTGCGCCTGAACGATTGCGCGCATCACACCGCACTGTTCGGGGAAGCGGTGCATCGGGCATTGTGATGCGATTGCGGCGTGTATGATTGCCGGCCTGAAACGAAGACAACCGGTTGCGGAGACGTGATGGGAATGCATCGGATGGGAAGTGGCGTTCTGGCCGCGGCGCTGTTGTGCTGGGCCGCCAATGTGGATGCGCGGGTCGCGTGCCCGACCGATATCGGCGGTGTTACGCCTTATCCCAAAGAGGCGACGACGGCGGTACGCAAGGGGGTCGTCGTCGTCAAGGCGCGGATCGATGTCTGTGGCCGGGTCGCCGAGGCGGGCATCGCCAAGGGCGTCGGCGATCAGGCGCTTGAAGATGCGTTGGTGCAAGCCGCGCACGGCTGGGTGCTCGCTCCGGACGGTTCCGATCCGTTGCTGCCGGCCGGGTCGACGGTGATGCCTGGCGCGATCGAAATCCCGATCGTGCTCGGTTGGAAAGATGGCGAGCTGCCGCCGTTCCATCTCCTGCAGTGGTCGCGCGCGCGCGTTCCGGCGGTGGATCCTCTGCCTTCCGGTGATTTCCCCGGATACGTCAAGGATCCGATGCCGATCGATCCCGCAAGCTACGCGCAGATCATGACGTTGCTGGCCGAGTATGGCGAACGGCTATCGCCTCCTGGCGAGGCGATCAAGTCTTATGGCGTTGACGACGGGTTGATGGGCGTGCAATGGGAGGTCTTCGACGAAGGGTTCGACTTCGCGCCCGCTGTCGTCCGCTTCCGCTGGGTCTCGGATGGCAAGCACACCTTCCGAGTGGCGGCCGTCTTGTGCGAGGCGACGGATCCATCGGCCTGCGCCAAGCTCGATCAGATGTTGGCGCGCCTGCCGCGGCAGCCGGCCGACCCGCCCGCGCCGACGCCGCCCATCGAGGCGCGCAGGCTGTGGGGAATTTGATTTTTCGAGCCGCGATCTTGCGCGTGAAGCGCGTTGCTGGCCGAGGGTTGAACAGCGCTCATCCAGATCGTTGTCCGAATCGTGAGTCGGGTTCGCGCCCTGACTTGGTCGTGGCGCATCGATCAATGACGCGCTTGATCCGTCGCTGCGGCCATCGATGCTTGCACCGCAGGATGCTTTTCAACAATCTGTTTTTCGACAGGTCTCCAGTTGGTTTTCCGTTGAGGCGGGCGATGCCCGGATCGCCTTAGGATGCATTCGCGCAGCTTGTCCGATTGGCTGGCCTTCATCGAGCGCCAGCACCCGAAATCGATCGCCATGGGGCTCGATCGCGTGCGTACCGTCGCCGCCGCGATGGCGTTGCCGGAACCGGCGCGTCACGTCATCGTCGTCGCAGGCACCAACGGCAAAGGCTCGACCGTCGCCTTCATCGAAGCGATCGCGCGTGCCGGCGGTTGGCGGGTGGGGGCCTACACATCGCCGCATCTGTTGCGCTACAACGAGCGCGTGCGGATTGACGGCCACGACGCCGACGACGCGGCGCTGGTCGCGGCGTTCGAAGCGGTGGAGCGCGCGCGCGCCGACATCGCGCTGACTTATTTCGAATTCGGCACGCTTGCGGCTCTGTGGCTGTTCGCGCAAGAAGATCGCGTGCGTGGAGGTCTCGACCTCGCGGTGCTCGAAGTAGGATTGGGTGGACGCCTGGACGCGGTCAATATCGTCGATGCGGACGTGGCGGTCATCACCACGGTCGATCTGGATCACCAGGATTGGCTCGGCGATGACATTGAAGCCATCGGCGCCGAAAAAGTCGGGATCGCGCGGGCGTGGAAACCGTTGGTGTTGGGGGACGACGACCCGCCCTCAAGCGTGCTCGGTCGCGCTTACGCCATCGGCGCCTCGGCGATCCGGATCGGGTGCGATTTCTTCTTCGAGCCCGACGACGACGCACGTCTCTGGCGCTGGCGCGAGCCCGGTTGCGAAATGATCCTGCCAATGCCGGCATTGGCCGCACCTGCGCAAATACGCAATGCGGCCGTCGCCGTAGCGGCCTTGCGGGCGCTGCCTCTTGTCTCTGGCGAACACTTGCCGGAACGCGCCTTCGCCGATGGCGTCGCCACGGTGCGGATCCCTGCACGCTTGCAGCGTTTGACTCGTGACGGCGTGGAGGTCGTGATCGACGTCGGCCATAACCCCCAGGCCGTTCGCTCGCTCGCGGCCTGGTTGCGTGCGACGCCGACACCTGCGCGCACGCATGCCGTGTTCGCGGCGCTCGGCGACAAGGATATCGCTGGCCTGGTCGCGGAAATGGCCCAGTGCGTCGATCAGTGGTGGCTGGCCGGTCTGATCGAGGCTGGGCCGCGCGGTCTCGATGTCGCGGCATTCGTCGATCGGCTGGCCGGTACCGCAGCGGCATCGGGTCGCGCCTGCGGGACGGTCGCACTGGCATTGGATGCCGCATTGGCGGCGGCCGGGAAGGGCGATCGCATCCTTGTGTTCGGCTCCTTTCATACTGCGGCGGGGGCGTTGCGCCATCTCGGTGCGACAAGCTGAACCAGGCGATGGCCGATGGCGTTTCGTATCTTGCGCACCGTAGAGGCCGGCTGGCCGGAGGTATAATCCGCGCGCCCTTTCCCGTTCTGGAACCCGATGGACACTGGACTGAAGCAGCGCCTGCTCGGTGCCGCGGTACTCGTCGCGCTGGCGGTATGGTTCCTGCCGATGCTGGTGAAAGGCCCCGCTCCGGACAGCGGAGTATCGGATGTTCCCTTGACCATGCCGGACACGCCGGATGGCGAGATGGAAACCCGGGAGCTGCCGCTGGTGGTTCCAGGCGAAGTTCCAAAGGGAGGAGCGGTCGGTTTGGATGCCACCCCGGTCGATAAACCCAGCGTACCGACGCAATCGACGGAAACTGCGCCGACGGCGGCGAACGGTGGCTCCGATCCAGAGCGATCCCAAGCAGAAAGCAACGATACGGCGCTGTTGCCGGCGACTACGGCCGGCGGCGATTACGCGGTGCATTTTGGTGCTTACGCCAGCGCCAAAGGCGCCGAAACCGTGGCGGCGATGGCGAAGGCGGCGCAACTCCCCGCGTATACCGAACAGACGACGATCGCAGACAAACCCGCGTGGCGGGTGAGGATCGGTCCTTACGCGACCCGTGCCGAAGCGGAATCCGTGCGGCTGAAAGCCTTGGACGTGCGCAGTGATGTTCCGGTGCGCGTGGTCACGCTCGACGCCGAGCCGGCGCCGACATCCGCATCGCCCCCGACGACCGAGCCTGCAGCGACGGAAAAGCCACGGCCCACGGAACCGGCTGAAGCGTCCAAGCCCGTGCAGTCAAAACCGATCGCTGCTAAGCCCGTGGAAACGAAACCGGACACGAAGCCGGAGACGCAGCAGCTCAAATCTGCGTCAAAAAGTGCCGTGGCGAAGGCGGAACAAGTCAAACCGGAGTCGCCCAAGCCCGTCACCGCCAAGCCCCCTGCGCCCCAGCCGCCGGTCGTGAAGTCCGCGGCCGACAAAGTCGGCTTCGCGGTCCAGCTTGGCGCCTTCGGCGATAGCGCCGAGGCGACTGCGATGCGCGATCGTTTGCGCGCTGCCGGTTTCAGTGCGTTCACCGAATCGGTGAATACCGACAAAGGCAGATTGACCCGTGTCCGCGTCGGCCCCGTGATCGATCGCGCCGCAGCCGATCAGTTGAAGACGCAAGTCAAAGCCAAGACAGGTCTGGAAGGAATCGTCCGCCCTCATCCGTAGGGGCGCGCCGATCCGCAGTACGGCAGGCGGTTGAAAAGCAGCCTGCACGCGCGGCCGGGAGCGGTCGCGTCGACGCAGCGAGCGCATTGGCGATCGCCGTCGGCCGTAAGTCCGCGGATGCGGTGGACTTACGGTATGAGACGCGCAGGATGCGTGCTTTCCGATCACCCGCTGGCGTTCTGGAGTTGACATCATGTGCGGCATTCTTGGCATCGTCGGTACCTCGGACGTCGCAGCGGCGCTGTACGACGGACTCACGGTGCTGCAGCACCGCGGTCAGGATGCCGCCGGCATCGCCACCGCTAACGGCACCCAGTTGCGCCTGCACAAGGGTAACGGTCTGGTACGCGACGCTTTCGATGCGAAAGCCATGGCGTTGCTGCAGGGGCGTGTCGGCATCGGTCATTGCCGCTATCCCACCGCCGGCAGCGAGGGCAGTGACGAGGCCCAGCCTTTCTACGTCAATTCGCCCTTCGGTATCGCACTCGCGCACAACGGCAACCTGATCAATACCGACACCCTGCGTCGCGAGGTGTTCGAGCAGGACCGCCGCAACGTCAACACGGAGTCCGATTCCGAAGTGCTGCTCAACGTGTTCGCGCATGAACTCGACCAGCAGCGCGTACTCACGCCGGATGCCGCGTTCCGCGCGGTGGAAGGCGTGATCCGCCGCGCCAAGGGCGGCTATGCGGTGGTCACCGCGGTGTTGGGTCTGGGACTGGTCGCGTTCCGCGATCCGCACGGCATCCGCCCGCTGGTGCTGGGCCGCCGTGATTCCGACGCCGGCAGCGAATACGCGATCGCTTCGGAATCGGTGGCGCTGGACGTGCTCGGATTCGAGCGTCTTCGCGATATCGCGCCGGGCGAGGCGGTGGTAATCACGCCGCGCGGCGAACTGCACTCGCGCCAGTGCGCCGAAGGCGAGCTGCGCCCGTGCATTTTCGAATTCGTGTATTTCGCCCGCCCCGATTCGATGATGGATGAGATCTCGGTGCACAAGGCGAGGATGCGCATGGGCGTGACCCTGGGCGAAAAGATCCTGCGCCTGCGTCCCGAGCACGGGATCGATGTGGTGATTCCCATCCCGGACACCTCGCGCGACGCCGCGCTGGAGATCGCCAACGTCCTTGGGGTGAAATATCGCGAAGGTTTCATCAAGAACCGCTACGTCGGGCGCACCTTCATCATGCCCGGGCAGGGCGAGCGCGCGAAATCCGTGCGCCGCAAACTCAATCCGATCCCGCTCGAGTTCAAGGGCCGCGTCGTGCTTCTGGTCGACGATTCGATCGTGCGCGGCACCACCTCGCAGCAGATCGTGCAGATGGCGCGCGACGCCGGCGCGCGCAAGGTCTATCTGGCCTCGGCCGCACCGCCGGTGCGTCATCCCAACGTCTACGGCATCGACATGCCCTCGGCGGAAGAACTGATCGCCCATGGCCGCAGCGAGGCGGAGGTCGAGCAGATCCTCGGCTGCGATTGGCTGATCTATCAGGATCTGAGCGACCTTGAAGCGGCGGTCGCCGGGCCTAAATTTCCCGGACGCAGATTCGACAGCTCCTGCTTCAGCGGCGAGTACGTCACCGGCATCGAGCCGGGATATTTCGAGCGACTGAAACAACTGCGTTCGGACGAAGCGAAGAAGAAGCGACGGCTGGCAGGTTGAGCGATGCGTCCGGTTATGGCCCTGCTGGCGCTTGGATGCGCATTGTCGTCGTCGACAGCCTGGGCTCGCCCGCGCGCCTGCATCGTTCCCGAGCTGGGGTTGCCGTTGGCCGGTCGGAACGCCGTCGATTGCGGCGTCGCCGAGAAGGGCAAGCGTTGGCAGCGCGTGCCTGTCGCGAAATGCGCACGCGAGGCGATCGCGCGCGGGATGCCGGTGCGCTTCGGCGTCGGAGTCATGGGCATCGACGCATTCGGCTGCGATGTAGCCGTGCGCGATGACGAAGGCAGGTTCTACCTGATCAGGCTCGACTGGGACGTCGCGGCGGACGAACGGCCTCGTGTCTATGTCGGTCGCTGCCCCGAGATCGATCCCGAATGGAAAGATTCCGCCGCTATCGGTCACTTCGGCCCACGCGATTGCGTGTCCGATGACGCGGCCTTCACGCGTGCCGAGATCCGGCTTCCGTGAGCCTGTTCGCCGCCGCCCACGGCTGCTTGCGCGCCGTATTACCCGAGGACAAGGTCGCGTTGACGCTGTCGGCCGCAGAGGCTTTTGCCTGCGGCGAATTCGCGGTCGACGACCATGCGCCTTTGCCCGAGCCGATCCGCATGCCCGGCCGCCCCGAACGTCCGAAGCTGGTGCATCCGCGCGAATTGCCGCGGCGCGGTTTCGGCAGCGACGAAGGCCGCGCGGCCTTCATCCATTCGATCGCGCACATCGAATTCAACGCGATCGATCTGGCCTGGGATGCGGTGTACCGTTTTCGCGGCATGCCGCACGGCTATTACGCCGATTGGACGCGGGTTGCGCACGACGAGGCGCGCCATTTCATGTTGCTGCGCGAACGGTTGAACGATTTCGGCCGCGATTACGGCGACTATGAAGCGCACAACGGCCTGTGGGAAATGGCCGAAAAAACCGCGCATTCGGGATTGGAACGCATGGCTCTGGTGCCGCGTGTGCTCGAAGCCCGTGGCCTGGATGTGACTCCCAGCATGATCGAGAAATTACGCGCGCTCGGCGACCATGCCACCGCCGATATTCTCGTGGTCATCCTGCGCGAAGAGGTGGGGCATGTCGCCGCCGGTTCGCGTTGGTTCCGCTGGCATTGCGAACGCGAGGGCGTCGAGCCGGAGTCCACGTTCCGGCGGCTTCTCGCCGAATACGGACGCGGCGTGCTGTACGGCCCGTTCAACCTCGCTGCACGCAGCGAGGCGGGGTTCAGCGATAACGAATTGGATGCGCTCCAGCGTGCGGTGGCAGAGCTGTCCTGAGAGGGCCGGTAGTGCGGCCTTCAGGACGCGGCGACTTCACCCTCCCGCGACCCAGAAAATCTCTTTCGGCGCGCCGTGCTCGCGGCCCCAGTCCATCCAGGCATTGTCCGGCGAACCGATGCTGAATTCGCGAACCTTCCACGTATCGTCGCGTTTCTGCAGCAGAGCGTAGGCGGCGTCGTCCTCCAGCAAGCCGGAACGGCGCTCGTCGGCGTAGTGCGTGCGCATCCAGTCGATCTGCGCGCCGGTTTGGGTGCGTGGGTACACAGTCGCGAAGGCCCAACCGCCGCGCTCGCGCACCGTGGCGTATTCCAGACGCAGAGGTTGTTCCAGATCGTTCTCCAGCGCGCGGTGCAGACTGCTCAAGATCGGCGCCCGCCGCGGGTCGGTCTCAGCGACATCGATCGGACCAGCGTAGACCTCGACCGTGCGTCCGCCGATCGGCATCGGCTCTCCTTCCGGCGTACAGGCGGCGGCGACGAGAATAAGGACGATGGTGGCAATGCGGATGGTGACGCTCATGTTGCGGCTCCCGGGGTGCGCAATCGGAGTACTGCCGTCGGCGAGATTAAATCGGCAACGTCGACAGCGTCGCGCCCTGTGCATCCATCCGCAACACCGAGCCTTGGGTATACCAGTCGCCGAGCACGATCCGCCGGCAGGCGCGGCCGCCGATTTCGGCGTCGTGGATCGCGGGGCGGTGGGTGTGCCCATGGATCAGGGTGTCCACGCCGTAGCGCGAGAACGTTGCGCTGACCGTCGTCGCGGCGACGTCAGTAACGGTTTCGTATTGCGCGCGGTCGTCCTCTTTCAGCGTCTGCTGCCGCTGTTTACTCGTGGCCCGCGCTTGTGCGGCGAAGGCCATGCGTACGGTCAGAGGTTGGGCGAGGAATCGTTCGCGCCACATAGGGTCGCGGGTCTGCGCACGGAAGGTCTGATAGGCGAGATCATCGGTGCACAGTGTATCGCCGTGCATCAACAGCACGGGCTTGCCGTAGAGCATGACCACCGCGGTTTCCGCCAGCAGGCGCATCCCGGCGCGGGCTGCGAAAGCGCGACCGAGCAGGAAATCTCGGTTGCCGTGGATGAACGCGACCGGGACGCCCGCGTCGCGCAGATACCGTAGTTTCTCAGCGACGAAGGCGCCGATCTCGGATGGATCGTCGTCGCCGACCCAGGCCTCGAACAGGTCGCCGAGGATATACAGCGCTTCGGCGCCGCGCGCCTCGCCGTCGATGAAATCGCCGAAGCTGCGGACGATGTCGGGGCGGTCGGCATCGAGGTGAAGGTCGGAAATGAACAATGTCGTCATTCGTGCATTGTAGGCGGGCGCGGGGATGGGCGCCGCCGGCCTTGATCTAGCAGGTTGTTGAAAAACGCACTTCCTGTGCCCTTTTCAATTCGCGAGTCCGGTCCAGGCCCGGACTCACTCACGA
>SSEV01000011.1 GCA_008015095.1 Lysobacteraceae bacterium
CCGCGACCCTGCGCGAGGCGGGCGTGCCGGCCGAATGCATCGAGATCATCCCCGACGAGCAAGAGGCCATCGATGCCGGACTGCGCAAAGCGCAACCGGGCGATCTGCTGGTGATCTTCGCCGACGCGCTGATCCGCTCGTGGAAGCAGGTGATCAAGTTCAAGCCCGAACATCAGATCGAAAAGCCGGCGACACGTCCGGCCGCGGTCGCAGCGGCCGAGGAACCCTCCAACGCCGAACCCGCCTTCGTGCCCGAGCAATGGGAGGGCGTGAGCCGCGACGAGCGCGGGATCTTCATCTCGCGGGAGAGCGAAGACTGAACGCGACCGTCTCGTCCGCGCCGACACCGCCCTTCGAGGACTCGCGCCGGCTCACCGGCCCCAATCTCTACTTCGCGCGCAGCGGCGCGGTGCTCGAAACCCTGGGCCCGCATGCGCGGGCCCCGCACGCGCAGGCCGAGTGGCGCGAACACATCGCCGCGATCTGCGCGGCGCTGGGCTGGCCCGCGCCGGTGGTGGTCGTGCGCGCCCACGCCAGCGGCGCATCGCTGGCGTTGACGGCTGCGGAAGACGCACTGTTCACCGCGACCGAAATCAACGAGTGGGCCTGGTGCCGCGCGGTGGGCTTCGGCGATTTTCACGCGCCGGGACATCCGGCCATACACGATCTCGCGCAGGCGACGGAAACCCTGCGCCGCTTCGAAGCCGACGAGCGACGGCCGCGGATGACCGCGCTGCTGGCCGCGGCGCGCGCGCACGATGTGCCGGCGTTGTACGACGATGACGCGCTGAGCATCGGCCTGGGCAGGCACGGCCGCACCTGGACGCTCGATGCCCTGCCCGATCCCGACGACGTGCCGTGGGATGCACTCGGCGCAATTCCCGCGGCACTGGTCACCGGCTCCAACGGCAAGACCACCACCGTGCGCCTGATCGCGGCGATGCTGCGCGCGCATGGCCTGCGCACCGCGCATTCCTGCACCGATGGTCTGTTCGTCGGCGGCGAAACCGCGATCGAACGGCTGGTAAGCGGCGACTACTCGGGCCCTGCCGGCGCGCGCCAACTGCTGCGCCGCAACGACGTTGCCGCCGCCGTGCTGGAAACCGCGCGCGGCGGCATCATGCGCCGCGGCCTGGCCCTCACCCGCGCCGATGTCGCGGTGGTCACCAACATCAGCGCCGATCATTTCGGCGAGTACGGCATTCACGCGCTGGAAGACCTGGCCGCGGCGAAACTGGTGGTCGCGCAGGCGCTGATCCGCGACGCGGGCGAACGCGGCTGGCTGGTGACGAATGCCGACGATCCCCTGCTGCGCGAGCACGCGCCGCGCACGGCCAGGGCCGCATGGTTCTACGCGCAACCGTCCGCAGGCGGTGAAGCGACGCAGGCGCGCGACGCCCTGCTCGCGGGCTGCCTGACCCGCGGCATTCCGACCTGCGGCGCAGTCGCCGGGCGCCTGCTGCTGTGGGACGGCGCCGCGCACATCGATCTCGGCGCGATCGCGGCGATGCCGCTGAGCATGGGCGGTGTCGCCGGTTACAACATCGCCAATCTCGCCGGGGCCGCGCTGGCCGCGCACCTGATGCGGGTGCCGGTCGACATCATCCACAAGGTGCTGCGCGAATTCGGCGAACGCCGCGAAGACAACCCCGGCCGCCTGCAACGCTGGCGGCTCGGCGGCGTCGAAGTGCTGCTGGACTACGCGCACAACCCCGACGGCCTGACCGGGTTGCTTGAGATCGCGCACTCGTTGCGCGGCGCGGGTCGTCTCGCGCTGCTGCTGGGTCAGGCCGGCAATCGCGAAGACGCACAGATCCGCGAACTCGCCGGGGTCGCCGCGCGCTACACGCCGGATCTGGTCGTGCTCAAAGACATCGACGGCTACCTGCGCGGCCGCGGCGCCGGCGATGTCGCCGCGATCATCGGCGACGAACTGCGCCAGTGCGGCATCGCGCAGGACGCGCTGACGACCTGTCTCAGCGAAGCCGACGCGGTGCGCTTGACGCTGCGATGGTCGCGCCCCGGCGACGTGCTGGTACTGCCGGTCCACGGCTTCGCGGCCAAGGACGAGGCTGCCGCACTGCTCGATGCGCTGCACGCACGGCACTGGGTGCCGGGGCAGGCGCTGCCCGACCCGGTGCCGTAAGCGCTCCGGTCCCACGCGCGCTGTGTGCCGCGCGAAGAAGCATGCCGCGTGGGGCCATGCCGTAAGACCACGCCGCATGCGCCGCAGCGCGTGCGTCGATCGCGCAACTTCCGCCGTGGTGAAATCCGCTTGTGGGCGGCGTCGGCTTTCACCCCCGCCGCTCCCCGGCGTACTACCGGCTTGCGGTCCGCATCGACCCGATCTTTTCCAGCAGACCAATCACGAGCAGCACGATTCCGGCAAACGGAAACAGCACACCGACCACGACCATCCCCGCCAGCAAAGGACGCGGCAGCGTGCCGCCGCGCGCATCCGGCGCGCCGAAACCGCCGACGGGACGCCGTCGCCACCACAGGATCAGACCCGCCACGACCGCGACGATGATGCCCAGACAGATCACCAGCATCAGCCAGCGATTGACCTCACCGAACTGCTGGCCGAGATGGGTCATCACCCCGAATTCGACAGCACGCCCCAGCGGACTGTACTGCTTCCAGCCGATGTCCCCCAGCACTTCGCCGCTGCGCGGATCGATATAGAGCGTACGCTGTTCCTGCGCGCGCGCCGGCACCAGACTGACCGTGAACACACCGAGTGGCCCTTCCGGATAGAAGACACGCAGACGCGGCCCGGTGCGGGTCAGACCGCGCGCGATCGAGATCTCCATCACCTGCGCGAGGCCGATCGTCTGCCGCCTCCCTGGGGATGTGCGCGCAGAAGGCGGATCGGACTGGCGGATCGCCCACGGCAGCGCCTCCGTGCCGCGGTGCAGGGCATGCGGATCGTCAACGGTCGCGGAGCCGATCTTGCCAACGTCGAACGCGGTGGAATCGGTCGCATCCGGCACCGGCGGCGCACGGAAGTTCGGTGTCGGCATGGTCTGCTCGCTCAACGTACCCAGCTTCGCCAGAGAGTCCCCCCAGAATCCCGACCACGGCAGCCCTGAGAGCACCAGGAAGATCACCCCGACCGCCAGCAGCGCCGAGGGCACCGCATGCAAATCGCGCCAGAACGCACGGCCCTTCGCGCCCCATCGCGGAATCAGCACGCTGCGCAGCCGCCAACGTTTTGGCCACCACAGGTAAAGCCCAGTAACCATCATCAGGAGCGTACAACTGGCCACCAGTTCAACGATGCGGTCTCCGAAGGCACCGAGCATCAACTCGCCATGCAGCGAAGAGACGATGTACATCACGCGGCTGTGGTCGTCCATCGTGCCGATGACGCGTGCGCGCCAGGGATCGACCAGCACCTGCAACCGGCCCGCCTCGGGATCGATGATGGTCCAGGCGCTGACGTGGGTCGCATCGCGCGGCCATGCCACCGAAACGAGTTCGGCCCGCGGGAACGCCAGGCGGACCCTCGCTTCCTGAGCTGCCGCCGTTGCCGGCCGTTCGCCGGCAACGACATTCATCTGCTCGCGATACCAGGCGCGCTCGATCTCCGTATCGAACAGGTACAGCGCCCCGGTCGTCGCCAGCAACAGCAACACCGGAGCGACCAGCAGCCCGAGATAGAAATGCCAGCGCCAAACCGCCCGATACGCCTTCGGGCGGTTCGCCGCGTCGATCGCCGGAGCGCCATCGGCATCGAAAGCCGCATCATCGGCAGCACCGGCCGTCGGTTCGCGATCGCTCATGCGCGCAGCCCCGCTCAGAACGAAACGCTGAAGCGCGCGCTGATCGCGCGCGGCTCACCGGCTTGCACCGTGCGAGTGCTGCCCTGATGCACACCGTCGACCGTGTAGTAGCGCTCGTCGAACAGGTTGTTGGCGACCACATCGATCCGGTAGCGACCGAATTGCGCACCGACGCCGAGATCGGCCAGCAAAGTCCCATCAAGAAGGGTCGGGCTGGCGCCGGCGATCGGGCGCGCCCCCTGGTAGACCAGCCCCCCGCGCAGATCCAGCGGGGTGTTCGGAATCGCATAACGCATGCGCAGATTGGCCGAATGCCTGGCCACATCGGCGATACGTCCGCCGATCTCGGCCGGGTCGGCGCTGTCGGTGATTTCGCTGTCCATATAGGCGTAGCCGCCCGAGAGGGTCAGACCTTCGCCGAGATCGACTTCGCCTTCGAATTCGGCGCCACGCACGCGGAACGAACCGATATTGCGGCTGAAACCGGGGTTGTCCGGGTCGTCGCCCGCGACATCCTCGCGCCTGATATCGAACAGCGATGCGCTGAAGCGCGCCGGGCCGGACGCGTAACGCAAGCCGGCCTCGAATTGTTCGGAGGTTTCCGGCTGCAAGCGCTCGCCATCGACCGTCGGCGCGCCGCCGAAGTTGTTCTCGACATCGAAACCGCTGTTATAGCCGCCGTACAGACTGAAACCGCCACCCAAGCGATAGGTTCCACCGACCTGATAAGTCGTCAGATCAACGTTCTCCACGTCCGCGGAGCCGAAGGTCGACGGATCGGTGCTGAAAAACCCCGCGTTCTCGATCCGTGTCTGGCGCAGCCCCAGAACCATGTTCAGACGCTCGCCGATCGCGATCTGATCCTGAGCGTAAAGCGCATGACTGTCGAGGCGCTGGCGCAGGTTGAAGGCGAAAGCCAGCGCCGGGCGCTGCGCCCGGGTCAGATACACCGGATTGAGCACATCGATCGAAGGCACCGAGACGAAGTTCGACTGCACGAAGGTGCTGCGCTCACGGTCGTATTCGTAACCGACGAGCAAGCCGTGCTGCAGACCGCCGGTGGCAAAGCGTCCGGTCAGATCCAACTGCGCGATGGTGTAGCGATCGGTCTCGGCGCCGATCCGGCCGTTGCGGATCGCCAGCAGGGGATTGGAAGGGTCGACGCCGCGGACGCGGATCTGCGTGAAGGGCGTATTGAGCTCTGAATACTGCAGCCGCGGCGTGAGCACCCAGCCGCCGCCAAGGTCGACATCGACCCAACCCTGCAGCAACGGTGAATCCGCTTTCAGGTCGGCGAATGCCGGCTCGGCGAGGAAGGTGTCGGGTGCGATCCGGCGCACGCCGTTACTGACGACCGTACCGACCACCGGCAACCCGGGGTTGCTCAGCGTCTTGCGCTTGACGTACTCGGCGACGAAACGCGCATCGACGCGTTCGTTCGGACGCCAGCGCATGTTGATCGCGACGTTCTCGCGATCGAGATCCTGGAAACCGACGAAGGTGCCGGAGCGCTCGACCTCACCGGTCACGCGGATGCCGAAGGTCTCGCTCAACGGACCGCCCAGGTCGAAACCGACGGAACGCTGATCGAAGCTGCCCACGGTCAGCGACGCCGAACCTTCGAACGCGTCGCCGGGCATTTTGGTGATGATGCTGACAATGCCGCCGATCGCGGACTGGCCGTAGAGCACGCCCGACGGCCCCTTCAGCACTTCGACCCGATCGATGTTGGACAGCGCCGAGGCGTCGACGTCCTCGTAATAGCGCTGGCGGATACCATTTCGCATCTGGTCGACAAGAAAACCGCGCATCCTCAGGCTGAAACTCTGGTAGCGGGAAACCCGGCTGTTGCCGATGTTCGCACTCGGAACGGTGCGCAGCAGATCGCCGATCGAGGTCACGCCGCGCTCGACGATGTCCTCGTCGGTCAGCACCTGTACCGATTGCGGCATCTGCTCGAGCGGAATTCCCGACTTCTCGCCGAAAGCGGCATTGAGC
>SSEV01000066.1 GCA_008015095.1 Lysobacteraceae bacterium
CCAAGATTCCGCGCTTCGCGTTCGAGAAGTTTCCCGCCGCCGACGCGCGCCTGACCACGCAGATGAAGTCGGTGGGCGAGGTGATGGCGATCGGGCGCACTTTTCAGGAGTCGCTGCAGAAAGCCCTGCGTGGCCTGGAAACCGGCAAGACTGGCCTCGATTCGACCAGCCTGGACCCGGCGCTCGACGACGACCGTGTGCGTTTGCGGCGCGAGCTGAAGGAGGCCGGCGCCGAACGCATGTTCTATCTCGCCGATGCGTTCCGCGCCGGCATGTCGGTTGAGGATGTCCACGCCTTGTCGTTCGTCGATCCCTGGTTCCTGGACCAGATCGAGGAGTTGGTCGCATGTGAACGCGACGTCATCGCGGCGGGACTCGACGGCCTCGACGCCAAACGCCTGCGTCGACTCAAGCGCAAGGGGTTCTCCGATGCGCGGCTGGCCCTGCTTGTGGGGACGACCGAGTCGGCGGTACGCGCGTTGCGCAAGGCCTTCGGCGTGCGCCCAGTGTACAAACGGGTGGATTCCTGCGCCGCGGAATTCGCCACCACCACCGCGTATCTGTATTCGACTTACGAGGACGAGTGCGAGGCCGCGCCGACCGCGCGCAGGAAGATCATGGTCCTCGGCGGCGGTCCTAACCGTATCGGTCAAGGCATCGAATTCGATTACTGTTGCGTGCATGCGGCCCTTGCCCTGCGCGAGGACGGGTACGAGACGATCATGGTCAACTGCAATCCCGAAACCGTCTCGACCGACTACGACACCTCCGATCGTTTGTACTTCGAGCCGCTGACGCTTGAAGACGTGTTGGAGATTGTCGAGCTGGAACAGCCGGTCGGCGTGATCGTGCAGTTCGGCGGCCAGACGCCGCTGAAGCTCGCGCAGGCGTTGGAATCCAACGGCGTGCCGGTGATCGGCACCTCGCCGGATTCGATCGATCTCGCCGAGGATCGCGAGCGCTTCCAGAAGCTGGTGGATCAGCTCGGGTTGCTGCAGCCGCCGACCCGCACCGCGCGCAATCCCGATGAGGCGCTCGCGCTCGCGCGCGAAATCGGTTATCCGTTGGTGGTGCGCCCGAGCTACGTGCTCGGCGGACGGGCGATGGAGATCGTGTACTCGGACGCCGATCTTTCGCGCTACATCCGCGAGGCGGTGAAAGTCTCGAACGACTCGCCGGTGCTGCTCGACCGTTTCCTGGATCATGCGGTCGAAGTCGATGTCGACGTCATCGCCGATAAGGACGGCAACGTGCTGATCGGCGGCGTGATGGAGCACATCGAAGAAGCCGGCGTGCATTCGGGCGATTCCTCATGCTCGCTGCCGCCGTACTCCTTGTCGCCGGTCACGCAGGATCGCTTGCGCGACCAGGTGCGCGCCCTGGCCAAGGCGTTGAACGTCGTCGGTCTGATGAATACCCAGTTCGCGGTCCAGGCCGGTGCGCACCCGGCTGAGGCCGAGGGCGGGGACACCATTTTCCTGCTCGAAGTGAACCCACGCGCCTCGCGCACGGTACCGTTCGTGTCCAAGGCCACGGGCGTGGCGTTGGCCAAGATCGCCGCGCGCTGCATGGCCGGACAGACCCTGGTCGAGCAGGGCGCGACCGAAGAGGTCGTACCGGATTACTACTCGGTCAAGGAAGCGATCTTCCCGTTCGCGAAATTCCAGAACGTCGATCCGATCCTCGGGCCGGAAATGCGTTCGACCGGTGAAGTGATGGGAGTAGGGCGCAGCTTCGGCGCGGCCTTCGCCCGCGCCCAGGAGGCGGCGGGCATCAAGGCGCCGCCGCGGGGTAAAGCGTTCATTTCGGTGCGGGATCCGGACAAACAGCGCGTGCTCGCGGTCGCGCAGGAACTGCTGCGGCGCGGATACCAACTGGTCGCGACCACCGGAACCGCTGCCTGGCTGCGTGGCCAGGGTATCGAATGCGAACGGATCAACAAGGTCATCGAAGGCCGGCCACATATCGTTGACCTGATCAAGAACGGCGAAATCTCCTATATCGTCAATACCACCGAGGGCAAGCAGGCGATCGCCGACTCGTTCTCGATCCGCCGCGAGGCGCTGCAGCAACGGGTGACTTATTCGACGACGATTGCCGGTTCGCGCGCTCTGTTGCATTCTCTCGACTTCCGAGACAGCGGCCCGGTCTGGGCCTTGCAGGAACTCCACAAGGAATTGAACCGAGCATGAGAGCCCCGCTGACCCTGAAAGGCGCGCAACGCTTGCGCGCCGAGCTGGAACAACTGAAGACCGTACAGCGCCCTGCGGTGATCAATGCGATCGCCGAGGCGCGCTCGCACGGTGATCTCAAGGAGAATGCCGAGTACCACGCCGCACGCGAACAACAGGGTTTCATCGAGGGACGGATCAAGCAACTGGAGAGCGAGTTGTCGAATGCGCAGGTGATCGACGTCGCCACACTGGATGCGGGCAGTCGCATCGTGTTCGGGGCTTCGGTCGCGCTGGTCGACGTCGAGACCGACGAGGAAAAGCGCTATCAGATCGTGGGCGATCTCGAAGCGGACATCAAACTCGGCCTGATCGCGATTTCTTCGCCTGTGGCGCGCGCATTGATCGGCAAGCACGAGGGCGACAGCGTGATCATCGATGCGCCGGCCGGCCAGCGCGAATACGAGATCATCCAGGTCGCCTACTCGGGCTGACCCGGTGCCGGCGGCCGCTTCCGCTTCAGACGTGGTCCTGCTGCTGCCTGCGTGGTCGGCATTCGGCCAGCCTGATTGGCTGCCCGGCATCGCTGGCGCGATCGGCCGCGCCGACGTGCTCGAACGCGCCGAGCCCGGAATCCATGCGCAATTGCTCCGGCATTTCCGGGTCCGCCCCGCGCGGTGGTCGGCGGCGGCGGTGATCCGCCAGTCCGATGCCGGCGATGCCGCAGGTGCGGCCTGGTTGCGCGCCGATCCCGCGCATGTGCGCGCGGATATCAATGGCGCGCGCCTACTGGGAGTCGGTGAACGGCTGGGCGTTTCGCAAGCCGATGCCGAAGCCTTGCTGCCTGCATTGAAACCTGTCTTCGGCGATGCCGGGATGGCGCTCGATGCGCCGTCGCCATCACGCTGGTATCTGCGTCTGCCGCGCGAAGCCACGTTGCCTGCGTTCAGCGATCCGGATCGGGCCCTAGGCGAAGATCTTTTCGAACATCAGCCGCAAGGCGAGCACGCCCGGCGTTGGCGCGCGCTTTCGAACGAAGCGCAGGTGATCCTGCACAATCATCCGCACAATGCGTTCCGACGCGAGTGCGGTCTCGTTCCGATCAATGCGCTATGGTTCTGGGGGGGGGGGCGTGTTGCCTGATCAGGTGTCCGCGCCTTTGCGACAGGTGAGCAGCGATGATCGGGATCTCTGTGCGTTGTGCGCATTGGCGGGGATACGCGCCACATGCCTGCCGCCCGCATTCGACCCGGATTCCGCGCATGGGGCGAAGGTACGGCATGAAGCGGTGGAACTGTTCGACCTGCGTGGATTGCGCGACCCGGCCCAGCTGCAGCAGGCTTGGCTGTCCCCCGCGCTACGTGCCGTGCGCACGCGTGCGATCGCCAGCCTAGCGATCGATTCGACGGATGGCGGCCGTTTCGAGTTGCGTGCCGCTCAGCGCTGGCGGATTTGGCGCCGTCCATGGACAGGGGCGTGCTGAGGTGGGCGAGGGAGCCGGAAGCATGCGCGGCAGCCGCAGCATTCGTCGTCGCGAACCAGGAGAGGGCGGCGCCGATTGGCCGGCATCGATTCCGCCGCTGTTGCGGCGCGTCTACACCGCTCGTGGTGCGATCGACCAGACGCAAGCGCAGCCTCGACTGACGCAACTGCTGCCTCCTGACACGCTTGGTGGTATCGATCGGGCGGTCGAATTGCTCGCGACCGCGATCGCTGCGAATCGCCGGATCGTTGTCGTCGGCGATTTCGACTGCGATGGGGCCACCGCCTGTGCGGTCGGTGTACGCGGCCTGCGCATGCTCGGCGCAAGGGATGTGAACTATGCGGTACCCAATCGCATGGTGCACGGGTATGGGCTCTCGCCGGCATTGGTCGATGAACTGGCGGGGCAACGTCCGGATCTGCTGATCACCGTCGACCATGGCATCGCCTGCCATGCCGGGATCGCCGCGGCCAAGGCGCGGGGCTGGCAGGTG
Source organism: Lysobacteraceae bacterium (assembly GCA_008015095.1). Taxonomy (GTDB): domain Bacteria; phylum Pseudomonadota; class Gammaproteobacteria; order Xanthomonadales; family Xanthomonadaceae; genus Lysobacter_I. Next base: position 4,148 of record SSEV01000066.1, read on the forward strand.
CTGGTCACCGATCATCATCTGCCCGGTGAGGCCCTGCCGCCGGCCGATGTCATCGTCGATCCCAATCTTGCGGACGATGCTTTCCCGAGCAAACACCTCGCAGGCGTGGGCGTGATGTTCTACGTGCTATTGGCGCTGCGCCGCCGGATGCGAGAAGTCGGCGTGTTCACGAACGAGCAGGCGCCCGACCTGTCGGCGCTGCTCGATCTGGTCGCAGTGGGCACGGTTGCGGATCTCGTGACGCTCGATATCAACAACCGCGCACTCGTTGCGGCCGGGCTGCGTCGCCTGCGCAATGGGCAAGGCAATGCAGGACTGACTGCATTGATCGAGATTTCGCGACGCGATCCGTCGACGCTGACGGCCGCCGATGTCGGTTTCGCGCTGGCGCCTCGGATCAATGCGGCGGGGAGGCTGGAGGACATGGCGCTCGGCATCGAGTGCTTGCTCTGTGACGAACCCAGTCGTGCACGCCGGTTGGCCGAAGCGCTTGATGGCATCAATGCCGAGCGCCGCGGCGTGCAGCAGCAGATGGTCGACGAGGCCGAGGCCGCGCTCGCCGCAATCGAGGCGGTGGATCACCCTGCGCGCGCGACAGTGTGTCTCTATCGCGAGGATTGGCACCCCGGCGTGGTCGGACTGGTCGCATCGAAAATCAAGGAAAGCCTGCACCGTCCGGCCATCGCGTTCGCGCCGAGCGAACCGGGCAGCGATCTGCTCCGCGGTTCTGCGCGTTCGATCTCGGGGTTTCATATCCGCGATGTCTTGGCTGCGATCGACATCCGTCATCCCGGGCTGATCGAGAAATTCGGCGGGCACGCCATGGCTGCGGGGTTGAGCCTGCGTGCGAGCGCGCTACCGCGCTTCCGTGCGGCGTTCGAGGCCCAGGCCGGGGACATGCTTTCGCCGGAGTTGCTGGAGGACGTGGTGCTGAGCGACGGCGAGCTTGCGGCCGAAGAGTGTCGTATCGACAACGCGCTCGCCCTGCGCGATGGCGGGCCCTGGGGACAGGGCTTTCCGGAGCCGGTTTTTGACGGGGCTTTCGAGGTGCGTGAATGGCGTGTGGTCGGCGAGCGCCATCTGCGTCTTGATCTGATCAGATTGGACGATGCGCGCGCGCGCGTCGCCGCGATCCACTTCGGCGGCTGGGACGGCACGCCGCCGTCGGGGCAAGTGCGTATCGCTTACCGCCTGCAACCCGACGATTGGCGCGGCGGTGGCGCGGTGCAGTTGGTGATCGTGCATCGCGAGCCCTTGACAGCGGCTGCCGAGTCCGGGCACCGAAGTGAGGCTGATGCGCTGTATCGTGACGCAGGGCCGTGCATGGGATGATGCGCCGGTCAACCCCGTTTCAAGGCCAAGTCCGTTCCTTCAGCATCTCATCGCATCGGAACACCCTCATGTATCGAAGAGTCGCGTCCTCTGCTTTCGCCATGATCGCTGTCACCGCTATCGGCCTGATCCTGATGGCGCGACAGGAGGTCGGCGCGCAGTCCAGCCGGATCACCCGTCCAGCGCAGGATCTCGCGTTGACTGCTCCGCCGCTGGTCATCGCGCCCGATGCGCGGATTCCGGTCGAACTGCGGGCCGCCTCGATCGCGGTCGAAGTCAATGGCGGACTGGCGCGGACCACGCTGTCATTGACACTCTACAACCCCAATGACCGTTTGCTCGAAGGCAATCTCGAATTCCCGTTACAGCCGGACCAATTGATCAGCGGCTTCGCTTTGGATATCGATGGGCAACTGCGTGATGCGGTGCCGGTGCCCAAACCGAAAGCGCAGCAGGTATTCGAGAGTATCGAACGGCGCAACGTCGATCCTGGCCTTTTGGAACAGACCGCCGGTAATCATTTCCGTTTGCGGGTCTATCCGATCCCCGCGCGCGGCACGCGCCAAGTGCGTCTGCTCGTGGACGAGGCGTTGCGTCGCGATGGCGCCGCCTGGTTGTTGCAAGTCCCGGTACACCTGCTGGCCGATGCCGACAGCGCTTCGCTCTCGATCCGTGCGCGCGGCATCGCGGAAAAACCGCAACAGGACGGCCGTTTCGACCCGCTCCGTTTCGAGCGCGAGCGCGGCGCATACAGCACCCGCTACGAGCGCCTGCGCGAGCGCGTGTCTTATGCCCCGATCTCGCCGCGGCCGCTGTCGACCCTTTCCCTGCGGTTGCCGGTGACCACCACGGCGCAGAGCTATGTCCAGAATTACGATGGTGAGCGATTCGGGCTGATCGATATCCCGGTTCCGGCCAATAAAAGCCCCGCTGCGGTCCGTCGTCTTCCGACGTCAGTGGGCTTGCTTTGGGACGCATCAGGTTCTGCGCGCGGGCGTGATCGGCAGACCGATCTCGCGCTGCTCGACCGCTATTTCCGCGCGATGGGCGAAGGCCGCGTGAGTCTGCGTTTGCTGCGCGATGTCGGAGAAGATGGTGGCGACTACGTGATCCGTGGCGGGGATTGGAGCGATCTGCGGGCGGCGATCGAGGGCGCGGTCTATGACGGCGCCAGCGATCTCGCCGACTGGACGGCGAAGGCGGGTATCGAGGAATACCTGTTGGTCAGCGATGGATTGCGCAATTACGGCAGTGCGGGCTTCCCATCCTTGCGCGAAGGTCAGCGTCTCTACGCGCTCAGCTCGGCCGGCGCCGCTACCGACACCATCCGCCTTTCGGCGCTGGCCGAAGCGCGTGGTGGCCGGCTCGTGCACTGGCAAGGCCGAGACCAGCTCGATGCGGCGGCCGATGCGTTGCTGCGCGCTGACGTACGTATCGTCGGATTGGAAGGAGAGGGCATCGAAGATCTGTGTCCGCAGACATGGTCGGCCGACCACGGCTTGTTGCGCGTGGCGGGCCGCCTCACCGAAGCGGATGCGACGATCCGGATTCGCTTGAACGATGGCGGCGTCCTTCGCACGATCGAAGCGTCGGTCGGCGTGGACGATCCGCACAGCGATCTCCCCGCCGCACTGTGGGCGAACTGGCAGGTCGCTGCGCTCGCATCCGAACCCGAACGCCATCGTGGCGCGATCACCCGCTTGGGCCAGCGCTTCGGTCTGGTGACCCCAGGCACATCCCTGCTGGTGCTCGAAGCTGCCGAAGATTACGTGCGTTACGACATCCCGGCCCCCGCGGCGCTGCGCGCGCAGGTCGCTCAGCTGAAAGCGGGACAGGCGCGTGAAGAAACCCGATCGCGCGAACAACGTCTGGACGCGGTGGCGCGCCGTTTTGACGAGCGCATTGCATGGTGGGAACGACGTTTCCCCAAGGATTCGCCGGTCAAAATCGCTGCGCAGAATGCGGAGGGCTCTGGCGGCGCCACGGCTGCGGCCGCGGAGCCGGTAGCCGATCTCGCTGCGCCACCCCCTCCGCCCGCACCTCCACCGGGCGCGCCTGCCTCTGGCCCACAGCAGGAAACCGCACATGACGCCATCGTCGTGACCGGGGCCCGCGTCTCCGGTCGCAGCGAAGAGCGTGCGCGCCGCGCCGATGCGCCGGCCAGACGCATCGGCCAAGCGGAGGCAAAGAGCGAGCACACCGTAGGCGAAGGCGTATCGATCAAACTTCAACCAGTGGATCCTGATTCGCCTTACGCACGCCGTTTGCGCGAAGCGGCCCACGACGAGATCTACCCGCTCTACCTGGACGAGCGCGACAACCATGCCGACAGCACCGCGTTCTATCTCGACGTCGGCGATCTGCTTTTGAAGAAAGGCCACCGCGGCCTGGCGTTGCGAGTGTTGTCCAATCTCGCCGAAATGGGGCTCGAAAACCGCCATATCCTGCGCGTGTTGGGGTATCGCTTGATGCAGGCTGGCGACTACGCGCGCGCGGTCGAAATCTTCCGTGAAGTATTGCGGCTCGCCGAAGAGGAACCGCAAAGCCATCGCGACCTCGGCCTCGCCCTGGCCGCGGCCGGACAGCGCCAGGAAGCGATTAAGCGGCTCTACGAAGTAGCCGCGCGCGAATGGGATGGCAGATTCTCGGAGGTAGAGGCGGTCGCCCTCAACGAGATGAATGTGGTCATCGCCACGAGCCCGTTGCCGCTCGATACCACGTTCATCGACGCCCGCCTGCTCAAGAACATGCCGCTCGATCTGCGCGCGGTTTTGTCCTGGGACAGCGACAACAGCGATATGGATTTGTGGGTGACCGACCCGAACGGCGAACGTTGCTATTACGGCAACCGCAACACCTATCAAGGGGGGCTTCTATCCGACGATTTCACCGGTGGATACGGTCCGGAGGAATTCGTGTTGCGCAGCGCCAAACCAGGCAAATACAAGGTCGAAGCCAATTTCTTCGGTGACAATCAACAGATCGTCACCGGGGCGACAACGCTCAGCCTCACGCTCAGCACCGGATGGGGAAGTGCGCGTCAAAAGGACCAGAAGGTCACCCTGCGATTGAGCGGAAAGAGCGAAACCGTGTTGGTCGGCGAATTCGAAGTGAAGTAATCCTCAGCGCACTTGTTGCCCGGAGGCTGCTCGCTCGATCCGTCCGGATCGGCGACGGTCTTTCCGGGCCGCCGACATCCGGGCGGCCTGCAGGTTCCCAAAGGGTTTCGTGCAGGCGGCCTTGCAAAGAGCGGACCTGTTAGAATTCCGGGTCTTTGCCGCAACGCCATTCCGCCATGATCGAACTCAATCCGATCCGCCAGCGCATCGCCGACCTCCGGGGCCGGCTGGATGCGCTGAGGGGGTATCTTTGACTACGACGCCAAAGTCGAGCGTCTGGAAGAAGTCAACCG
>SSEV01000118.1 GCA_008015095.1 Lysobacteraceae bacterium
AACCAGGGGCGATGCGGGTGACGCGCAGCCCGACGCATGATCACCGCACACCGCAAGTGCGCGATGTTGCAAAGCAGCGTGAACGCGTCTCGCGATGCCGCTTATGATCCGGGCGCTCGCGCTTCGCGAGCGCACTTTTAATTCTCGGGGACAAGGGATGAAGTTGAAGATATTGAGCGGGATAGGCGTAGCCGCGGCGCTTACCATGGCTATCGCGAGCGTGTTTGGCGCGGCCGAAGCCGCACCGAAAATAGAGCGATACAACCCATTGCGCGTCAGCATGACGGCGCTGAATGACGGCATGGTCGAAATCACGATCACCAATACCAGCCGCAAGACCGCGAGAATTCCGAAATGGGAGCTGCCTTCGGCGGCGATCGAGTCGAATCTGTTCCATATCAGTTACAACGGCCAACCGGTCCGTTATGCGGGAGCCATGATCAAACGCGGGACGCCGACCTCAGCCGACTTCACGATCCTGCGCCCCCGCCAGAGTCATCGTGCGGTGGTGAACCTGGGCAGCGCCTACGATCTCTCGAAGGTTGGCGACTACCTCGTGACATTTACTTCTTCCTTGCAATACGCCTCGATGTCCGATGGCGCCATGTTGCGTCAAACCAATGGGATGCCGATGGTCGCTCAGGGCGTGCCTGTACGCCTGTGGTTGGATCATACCGGCGCCAAGGCCGCAGCCGGGCGCATCACTGCACTCGCCAAGCCCAGCAATCCAAGCGCTGTCGTCGGCGGCGTGAGCTATGTCGGCTGTTCGAGCACCCAGATCAACGGTGCCGGGAACGCCGTAGTATCGGCGCGCAACTATTCCGAAAATGCGAAAGGCTATCTTGCCGCGGGCACGGTCGGTCCACGCTACACAAGCTGGTTCGGCGCCTACACCTCGTCCCGTTACGGTACGGCGCGGTCGCATTTCGTCGCGATCGACAGCGCGATGGATCAGAACGCAGGTCAGATCAAGATCAACTGCGGGTGTAACCAGAGTTACTACGCCTATGTCTATCCGACCCGACCGTACGAGATCTTCGTGTGCCGCGCATTCTGGAGTGCTCCGAATACCGGCACCGATTCCAAGGCAGGCACCCTGATCCACGAGATGAGCCATTTCAACGTCGTCGCCGGTACCGACGACTGGGCCTACGGTCAGACCGCCGCCCGTAACTTGGCCAGCAGCGACCCGGCGAAAGCCGTGGACAATGCCGATAATCACGAGTACTTCGCGGAGAACACCCCGTCGCAGAACTGAGTCTTGCCGGCAATCGCGGAAGACGAGTGACGGTCGGTCTGCACAGATTTGTCGCCTCGACCGGCCCGCGCCGGAACCGCAACGATCACGGCCCGCTTCGGCGGGCCGTTTTCTTGACGATCGGCGAAAGCCCACCGATGACAATGCGTTAAGCAAACAGGTCTTCCGGACCATGCGCTAGTCCCGGGGCCATGCCATGATGCGGCCACGTATCCTATGCCGCACCCTCCATGGATCAGCAAACCATCCTGTATGTCATCGCCGCGTTGATGATCGCGGTCGGCTTGATCGGCACGATTCTTCCCGCCCTGCCCGGATTGCCAATGATTTTCGCCGGCATGCTCTTGGCCGCGTGGACGAACGGATTCGAAGATATCGGCGTGTGGATGCTGGTTTTGCTCGGCGTACTGACCTTGTTCTCGTTCGTGATCGATTTCTGGAGCACAGCCTTGGGCGCGAAGCGGGTCGGCGCCAGCCGCAAAGCGGTGATCGGCGCCGTGCTCGGCATGCTCGCTGGTCTGTTTTTCGGGCCGATCGGTCTATTCGTCGGCCCCTTCGTCGGCGCCCTGCTTGGCGAACTCTGGCATCTGCGTAAGGTCGATCGCGACGGCCTCGGCCAAGCGGCCCGCGTCGGCGTCGGCACCTGGGTCGGCATCGTGCTTGGCGTAGCGCTCAAACTTACCCTGGCTTTCGCGATGATCGGTCTGTTCCTGCTGGCTTGGTACCTATGATCTACCGCCTCACTGCTTGGGCGACGGCTTTGCTGGCCCTTCCAGCCACGTCATGGGGATTGCCCCGGACGAGCCGCACAACCCGGACACGACCATCGGAGTCACATCCGATGTCGCAAGCACAATCGGTCGCGGCGCATATCGTCTGGTGCGTGATCGCACTGTCGATCGGTGCGGCCTGTGCGGAACCGACGCCTCCGCAAGGTTCCGAGCCTGCCCCAACCATATCGACTTCGGCGTCTTCGCCGACATCGTCATCGCAACGCAGTCCCGGCGACAGGGCGAATATCGCCGACGGGTACGGCAACGCCATGGTTCTGCGCGAAACAGAACGCGCGCAGTGCTCGATGCGGAAGTTCGGCGATTGCGTCGACGCTGCAATCGACACCATCAACGACAATATCGCCCGTTTCCTGGTCAAGATTCCGTTACTCGCACTCGCGCTTCTGATCGTGCTGGCGGCGCATTGGCTTTCGAAGTTCCTGGCCAATCGTCTGCAATGGCTGCGCATACGCTCGGATAATCCGTACATGAGCGGACTGGTGCGCACACTGGTGCGGAGCGCCGTGCTGCTGGTCGGCGTGCTGATCGCGTTGGATTTACTCGGCTGGACGCCGGTGGTGAGCGCGGTGCTCGGCTCGGCCGGTGTCGTCGGACTGGTGCTGGGCTTCGCCTTCCGCGATATCGCCGAAAACTACATCGCCGGCATCCTGCTCGGCGTGCGTCGGCCATTCGAGCCCGGCGATCACATCGCGGTGGAAGGCCGCGAGGGTAAGGTGATCTCAGTCAATTCTCGCGCGACGGTATTGATGACCATGGACGGCAATCACCTACAATTGCCGAACGGCCTTGTGTTCAAGTCGGTACTGTTGAACTACACCCGCAACCCCAGGCGGCGCTTCGATTTCCTGATGCTGATCGACGGTAGCCAATCGATCCGTCGCGCTCAGACCGTGGCGATGGCCGCTGTCGCGGAGGTCGAGGGAGTGCTCGACGAGCCTGCGCCGTCATGGGCTGTGGTCGAATACGGCGCAGCAGGTATCCAGTTGCGCTTCTTCGGCTGGGTCGACCAGCGTCAGAACGATCTCGGCAAGGTGCGCAGTGAAGCCATTCGACGTGTCAAGGCTGCATTCGCCGATGCGGATATCGAAGCGCCTCGCACTGTCTACCACATCGTCACCAATCGCAGTCGCGATGCGCACGAACTCGGCGCCATCATCGAACCATTGCAGAACGGCGGCATCGACATTTCGGTCAATCGCGACATCGACCTACAGGTCGCAGAAGCCCGGCAACAAAGCGAGACGCGGGACTTGCTTACGCCGGAAACGGACAAAACATCGAAGTAACCCGCCCACATACGGCTTCACACGCCGCGTGCCGACGACCCGTCCACGTCGAACCGCTGGCCCACGGCCATGACTTCGCTTGCCGATCCGCCAAGCCCCCCCCCCGAACAACTCAGAGGTTCCGCGCAGCATGGAAGGCAATCTCGCGGATCAAGCTTGCAAGGGCTTGATCCCGCAGAAGCAGACTCTCGCTTGGCCTGCGTCTGCGACGTCTGAATCACACCAGGGCGGTATTGTTCAGACCTTCCCTAAAAGCGCCTGGCTTATTCCGCCACCACGGGAATTTTGCCGAGCGTTCCGGCGATCTTGGCCTGCCATTCGCGCGGGCCGGTCTGATGCACCGATTCACCGCTGGAATCCACGGCGACGGTGACAGGCATGTCCTGCACCTCGAATTCGTAGATCGCTTCCATGCCGAGGTCGGCGAAACCAACGACCTTAGCGGCCTTGATCGCTTTCGAGACCAAGTACGCTGCACCGCCAACGGCCATCAAGTACACGGATCGGTGTTTCCTGATCGCCTCGATCGCCGTCGGGCCGCGCTCGGCCTTGCCGACCATACCGAGCAAACCGGTCTGCGCCAGTACCTGCTCGGTGAATTTGTCCATGCGCGTGGCAGTGGTCGGGCCCGCAGGGCCGACGACCTCGTCGCGCACGGGATCGACCGGACCGACGTAGTAGATGAATTTGCCGTGCAGATCCACCGGAAGCGCTTCGCCCTTGTTCAACATATCGACCATCCGCTTGTGCGCGGCGTCGCGACCGGTAAGCAATTTGCCATTAAGCAGCAACACTTCACCCGGCTTCCATGAGGCGACCTCTTCCCGGGTCACTTGGTCGAGATTGACCCGACGGCCCTTGCTGGCGTCGTAGGTAAGTTGCGGCCAATCGTCCAGCGTGGGCGGATCAAGCATCACCGGGCCGCTGCCATCAAGGGTGAAATGCGCATGACGCGTCGCGGCGCAGTTCGGAATCATCGCTACCGGCAGATTCGCGGCGTGCGTCGGGTAATCCCTGACTTTGATGTCGAGCACGGTGGTGAGGCCGCCCAACCCCTGCGCGCCGATGCCGAGCGCATTGACTTTTTCGTACAGCTCCAAACGCAACTCCTCTGCACGATTCGACGCGCCGCGAAGTTGCAATTCGGTGATGTCTATAGGCTCCATCAGCGCTTCCTTCGCCAACAACATCGCTTTCTCGGCAGTACCGCCGATGCCGATGCCCAGCATTCCGGGCGGACACCAGCCTGCCCCCATCGTCGGGACAGTCTTCATAACCCAGTCGACGATGGAGTCCGACGGATTGAGCATCGCGAACTTCGACTTGGCCTCGGAGCCACCGCCCTTGGCGGCGACGATGACCTCTACCGTATTGCCTTGCACGATCTTCACATTCACCACGCCCGGCGTGTTGTCCTTGGTATTGACACGCTTACCGGCAGGATCGGCCAGCACCGATGCCCGGAGTTTGTTGTCCGGGTGGTTGTAGGCGCGGCGTACTCCCTCGTGCACCATTTCCTCGACCCCCATGGTGGCGTCGTCCCAGCGCACGTCCATGCCGATCTCCAGGAATACGGTGACGATACCCGTGTCCTGACAGATCGGCCGATGCCCTTCGGCGCACATCCGAGAGTTGATCAGAATCTGCGCCATGGCGTCTTTGGCGGCTGGGCTCTGCTCACGCTCATAGGCGGCGGCCAGATGCTTGATGTAATCGACCGGATGGTAATAGCTGATGTACTGCAGGGCGTCGGCGATGGACTGGATGAGGTCTTCCTGCTTGATCGAGACCGGATGGCGATCAAGGGGCATGGCGGTGTGATGGGAAGGGAGCACGGTAGCGGCACGGCGGACGGGAAGCCGGCATTCTACTCCCTACCTCGCAGACCAGCCTTCCCGACGGAAGCGAAGACAGCAGCCACGGCACTTGTAATCCGTGCCGCCCCCGTCAAGATACCGGCGTCTTGCGGGAATGTTCGCGTACCTCAGAGCCCTCGGAGAGACCCATGTTCAAGAAAGTCCTGATCGTACTTTTGCTTGTGGTCGCCGCCCTTCTCGCCTATACGGCGACCCGGCCCGACCATTTCAGAGTGGAGCGCTCAGTCACGATCCAGGCGCCGCCGGAAAAGATCTACGCCTTGATCCAGGACTTTCACCGCTGGAATGCATGGTCGCCATGGGAAAAGCTCGATCCGGCGATGACGCGTACGCACAGCGGCGCCGCGAATGGCGTCGGCGCAATCTACGCATGGTCAGGAAACAGCGATGTCGGCAAGGGGCGAATGGAGATCGTTGAGGCGCAATTGCCCTCCAAGATCGTCATCAAACTCGATTTCCTAGACCCGTTCGAGGCCCACAATATCGCCGAGTTCGCCCTTCAGCCCGAAGGCGCGGGCACCCGGATCACCTGGTCGATGTATGGCCCCAGTTCTTTTCTCACCAAGTTGATGGACGTCATCGTTGGAATGGACCGGATGGTCGGCAAAGATTTCGAAACTGGGTTGGGCAATCTCAAGCGCGCCGCCGAATCCTGAGCGGCCAGCCTCCGGCGGTTTCCTTCGCCTGCCGGCGGCAGGCTGAATGACGTCGAATCTCGTACCGGGCGAGACATGCCATCTCGTCCGGTCTGTTCGTTTTGCTCTCAGGGCCCGTAAACATCGCATCATGCAGAAGTGGATCAGAATCATTCTCGCGTCTGATACGCCCGTCGGGCGACATCCAGACGACGATACGCCCACCGCCACGAACGGTTGTAGGTTCAAACCGCTAAACTAATGCATCCGTTAACCTCTTCCCAACTCCCACATGGCCTCCCCTTACGGCACTGAAACCGTGTTGGACGTCCGTCACTGGACGGATGCCTACTTCAGCTTCACCATGACCCGCGACGACGGATTCCGTTTCGACAATGGTCAATTCGTAATGATCGGCCTTGAAGTCCAACAGCCAGACAGATCGACCAAACCGCTCATGCGTGCCTATTCCATCGCGAGCGCCAACTGGGAAGAAGAACTCGAATTCTTCAGCATCAAAGTGCCGAACGGGCCGCTGACCTCGCGTCTGCAACACATCAAACCCGGCGATACTCTCCTGATCGGTCGCAAGCCTACCGGCACCTTGCTGATCAGCGATGTCCATCCGGGGCGCAACCTCTACCTGTTGGCTACAGGCACCGGCCTCGCCCCCTGGCTGGCGATCATCAAAGATCCCGCCACATACGAACGGTTCGAGCGCATCGTCGTCGTGCATGGCGTGCGCGGCGAATCCGACCTCGCGTATCGTGACTACATCAGCCGTGGCCTGCACTGCCACGAGTATCTCGGCGAAGAAATCCGCAAAAAACTACTCTACTATCCAGCGGTCAGTCGTGAGGATTTCTATTGGCGTGGCCGCCTACAGCGCGGCCGCATCACAGACTTGTTTGACAATGGCCGCGTCGCATCTGACCTGGGACTGGAAGCGTTGGATCCTGCGCATGACCGCGCCATGATCTGCGGCAGCCCGCAGATGCTGACCGACTTTCGAGCCATCCTCGATCGCCGGGGTTTTACTGCATCGCCGAGGATCGGAACAGCCGGAGAGTATGTCTTCGAGCGCGCCTTCGTAGAGAAGTGATAAGCGTCGATCCTACCGATTGTTCAAACGAGCCCGCCGTCACAGCCATCTCGGCGGCATCAGTTTCGAGGCCTTCGAACAGGCCGCTGCGTGAGGATTCAGCCGATTCCGGCTGTGGATTTGCTCCGAAAGCCGACCATCCCCGGCCCTATCGCCCCCTTCAGCCGAACCTCGCCCGCCCGGGTGTGTAACTCCGCTCGTAGTGGCCGGCCCGCGTATCCTACCGTTGTTCGCTCCGTTCGTAGCGTGACGCGCCGCACACGCGGTCGGCTTCGGCATCCAGCAACCCGTTCAGCGTCTCCTCGTAAGCTCCCCCGTCAAGCGGACATTCCAAAAGTAGAGATTCCGGCGTGGTGGTTGCGGTACTCGATGGGTGTCATTCCACCGAGGGAATCGTGGGGGCGGTGCTCGTTGTAGTCGATCAGGAAACGCCAGGTCGCCTCACGCACATCCTCCAGTCGGGCGAACAGGTACTGAT
>SSEV01000075.1 GCA_008015095.1 Lysobacteraceae bacterium
AAAGTGTAAGCGTGCACCCCCAGCCCGGCCGCATGTGCGGCGTCGATCAGCGGACTGCGCATCCCGCCATCGTCGCCGCGATGCGGTTTGATCTCGCGCAGCGAAGGCCCGATCGCATCGGCGTAGCGTGCGATTTCGCGCAGCCCTTCCGGCCGCATCATTTCGCGATAGCTGCGCGGTGATCCGGCGGCGACGGTGTCGTAAGGCCGCTCGTGGGGCTTGCCCAGCAGTTGCAGCAGGCCGATGTTCGAGTCGGCGCCGACTTTTGCGCGCAAAGCGCGCAGATTGGCGATTTCGAACGATTGGATGATCACCGGCGCGGTTCGGGTATGCGGATGCGCGGCCAGCGCCGCGAGCAACTTGTCCTCGATCGCCAGACCGATGCCGGCGAAGTAGGTTGGGTGCTTGATTTCAGGGATCAGACCGACTGTGCGGCCGTGTCGTGCGGACGCCTCGGCGGCCAGCGCGATGATCTCTTCGAGCGTCGCGATTTCGTACAGTCCGTCATAGGCGGTGGAGCGCATGTCCGGCAGGCGTTCGCGCGCGCGAAGAGTCTTGAGTTCGGCCAGGGTGAAATCTTCGGTGAACCAGCCGCTGACGTTTTCGCCATCGATGCGCTTGGTGGTCTTGCGCGAAGCGAACTCGGCGTGCGCGGCGACATCGGTCGTGCCCGAAATTTCGTTTTCGTGGCGCGCGACGAGCACGCCGTCGCGGGTACTGACCAGATCGGGTTCGATCAGGTCGGCGCCGTCTTCGATCGCCTTCGCATAAGCCTCAAGGGTGTGTTCGGGTCGCAGCGCGCTGGCGCCGCGATGACCGATGACCAGGGCTTTGCGAATAGTCTCGGACATCGCGCTGGACTCGACCGGTGCGGGGGAAGCCCATCCTGCCACGGCGGCCAGGGTCAGCAGTAGCGCGAGTAGCATCGACGCCGGTCGTGGGCGCATGGTCGTGTTGCATGGGATAGGCGCGTCGGATCGAAGCGTGGGCATCGGCTTGCAACGGACGGGGAATGGTGACGATCATGCCACGCCTGAATGACAGCTTCTCTTCCGCGCGATCTCTTTCGCGCGATCTCTTTCGCGCGTGATCGGCGGGTGGACCGGCTGGACATGTCGGCGCGCATCCAGACTCAGGCTTGGCCCGAATAAGGCCTTGCCTGTAGAAATGCTTGCACGTAGAAGGCTTTTGTCGAAGATCATGGGAGGCGTCCATGTCGTATGTGCGTTGTCTGCGTGGTCTTGCTTCCGGGATCGAATATCCCGCCGATGCGCCGATGAATCTCGACCCGAGCGATGGCCGGCCGGTCGAAATGGTGCTGGATTTGGAGCGACTGGCCGCAGAGAAACCCGGCGCCGCCTGGTACGACCCGCGCCGTCGCGACCTCTGGCGTTTCGGCGCGCTGATGGCTCTGGATATCACGCGCCCAGACGACGCATGCCATATCGTCGCCCTCGGCGAAGGGCATACGCCATTGCTCGACTATCGCGATCATCCCGTCGCCGCGAAGGCGGGCCTGCGCCTGCAGGTGAAAGACGAGGGCAGGGTGCACCCGGGCCATGGCACGAACCCCACGCAGAGTTTCAAGGATCGTGGTATGGCGATGGTCGTCGCTCAGGCGCGGCGCCTCGGCTTGGCGAGGCTTGCGGTGCCCACTCAGGGCAATGCCGGAGATTCGCTGACGCATTACGCGCTGGCCGCCGGGCTTTCGGTGGTGGTCGCGATGCCCGACGATACGCCGATGCCGATCCTGGGCAATGTGGCCGCCGCGGCTTTGCGGCATCCGGATCGAGTGCGCTTGGAGCTTGTCGGTCCGACCATCCGCGAAGCGGGCGCTTTTCTCAAACAATATTATCTGCCGCAAGGCTATTTCTCGGTTGCGACCTTTCAGGAGCCGGGTTGGCGCATCGAGGGCAAGAAGTCGTTGGGTCTGGAACTGGCCGAACCCGTTGCGGGTGAGACGCGATGGTCTCTGCCCGACGCCGTGATCTATCCCACCGGCGGGGGCACCGGCGTGCTCGGCATGTGGAAGGCATGGGATGAACTCGAAGCTCTCGGACTGATCGACGGTCGCAGGCCGCGGATGTTGTGCGTACAGAGCGAATCCACGCGGCCGATCGTGCATGCGTTCGAATCCGGCGCGGAGGACACCGCTGCGGTCGAAGCGGGACAGACGCTCAGCGTCGGTTTGAACGTGCCCGGCGGTGTCGGCCATTTCAAGGTGCTGTCGATCATCCGGCGAAGCGCAGGCGCGGCCGTGGCGGTCAGCGAAGCGGCCACTTCCGCGGAGTTCGGCCGGCTATGGCGCGACAAGCCTTGGTGGATCGGCCCGGAAGGCGCGGCTTGTCTGGCGGCGTTGCCGCAGTTGCTCGATCTCGGGCTGCTGCGTCATGGCGAGCGGGTCGTCGTCGTCAATACCGGATCGGCCGAAAAGTATCTGCCGCGACTGCGGCGTCTCGTGTAGGCTGACGCAACACCGTTACGAGAAGTTGCGAACAAAGGTCTGCGCGTGCGCCCCAGAGCGGGTTGTCGGTAAACGTACTTTCTGTGCGTTCATCAAATCGGAGCCGGTCCATGCCGGACTCGCTCGCGACGAATCAATCGCTTGCGCGCTTGCCTCGTCGGCGCAACCATCCGTGGCTGCGCCAGCAGGCCGGTTTTCAACAGTCGCCGGGATTCATCGCAATGCGGGGAGGCGAGAGGACGCGAAATGTCGGAATTCGTCGCATGGAACAGTCAGCCGTTGGAGCGATGGGCCGAGCGTTACGCGCAAGGCAAGTTCGTCGAGCTCGGCGGACATCGCACCCATTACCTCGAACGCGGCGAAGGTCCGCCGTTGATCCTGCTGCATGGGTTCTTCTACGATTCCTTTCTCTGGGCGGAGAATATCGACGCATTGTCCCGGCGCTTCAGGGTCTATGCGCTGGACCTGTGGGGATGCGGGTTCAGCACCCGTGAACCGCTGGACTACGGCTATCCGCTATACGCAGAACAACTGCGGCTGTTCATGGATGCGATGGGCGTCGAGCGCGCCGCATTGGTGGGCCAGTCGATGGGGGCCGGGGCCACGATCAAATTCTGCGTGGCGCATCGTGATCGCGTCGATCGGCTGATATTGGTCTCGGCCGCAGGTTTGCCGAACCCGCAGCCGCTCATGGCGCGGTTCTTCAACCTGCCCGGCGTCGGCGAGTTTTTCCTGAATCTCCGTACCGATCTGTTCCGGACCGTCGGATTGAAGACGTCCTTCATCCACGATCCGAAATTGATTACGCCGGATTATTTCGGGCACGCGACCCGGGCGCACAAGATTGAGGGCTCGATCGAGGCCGGGTTGAAGATCCTGCGCAGCGACTTTTCGGCACGCTTGCCGACGAGGTTCGGACCATGGGAACGCTGGGTGTGCCGACGTTGCTGGTGTGGGGACGCGAAGACAAGTCGCAGCCGCTTCGCGTCGCTCGGCAGATGCACGCGCTGCTGCCAGGTTCACGTTTGGACATCCTGGATCGCGCCGCCCACGTCTCCAATTTCGAGCGGGCGGAAGAATTCAACCGTCTCGCGCTGGAGTTCCTGAGCGGTTGAGACGGCTGCACGCGGTTGCGAAACCGAAATCGCGATGGAATTTGAACAGCGCAACCGATGTCGCGCAATCCGGTGATCCCTGCTTGGAGGCAGCGCTGCTTTGGACCGGCTTCGCGTGACGTGACGCTCAGACGCGATAGAACGCCCGATACCATTCCACGAACTTGCGTACGCCTACTTCGACCGGGGTGGTCGGCTCGTAACCGGTGTCGCGGTGCAGGGCGCTGACGTCGGCGAAGGTGTCGGGCACGTCGCCCGGCTGCAGCGGCAGCAGGTTCTTCTCGGATGTGCGGCCGAGACAGTCCTCCAGCACTTCGATATAGCGCAGCAGCTCCACCGGCTGGTGATTGCCGATGTTGTAGACGCGGTAGGGCGCGGACGAACTGGCAGGGCTCGGATCGAGCGGATCGTAATTCGGGTCGGGACCGGGCACGCGATCGAGACTGCGGATCACGCCGTCGACGATGTCGTCGATATAGGTGAAATCGCGCGTGTGTTTGCCGTGGTTGAACACGTCGATCGGTTCGCCGGCGAGGATTTTGCGCGTGAACAGGAACAACGCCATGTCCGGGCGGCCCCAGGGGCCGTAGACGGTGAAGAAGCGCAGACCGGTGGTCGGCAGACCAAACAGATGGCTGTAGGTATGCGCCATCAGTTCATTGGCTTTTTTACTGGCCGCGTAGAGGCTCACCGGATGATCGACGCTGTCTTCCACCGCGAACGGCAGTTTGCGGTTGGCGCCGTAGACCGAACTGGACGAGGCATAGACCAGATGTCCGATCCTGCGGTGTCGGCAGGCTTCGAGGATATTGAGGAAGCCGACGATATTGCTGTCGATATAAGCGTGCGGATTTTCCAGTGAATAGCGTACGCCGGCCTGTGCGGCGAGATTGACCACGCGATCGGGCGCGAAGCCGTCGAATGCGGCCTCCAACGTCGCCCGATCTTCCAATGCGCCTTTGACGAAGGAGAATCCGCTGCGCAGCGTCAGACGCGCGAGGCGGGCGTCCTTCAGCGTCGGGTCGTAATAGTCGTTGAGATTGTCGTAGCCCAGGACTTCGTCGCCGCGATCGAGCAGGCGATGGCTGAGGGTGGAGCCGATGAAGCCGGCCGCGCCGGTGACGAGGATGCGCATGCTGTCCGCCTGCTGGGCGAGGAATCGAAGCGTGGGAGTTTAACCGGCCGGCTTTTGCCGAGCGAGACGCGAGTCGATCCGCGTTCGGTGCGAATCAACCGCCTGCGCGCATGCCTGGCCGCACGGGCCTTCCATCGCTATCGACGGGTCAGAGTCTGCCGTCGACCGCGGAACGGGGCAGCACGCCTTTGACGTCGAACAGCACGCAGTCTGGTTTACCGAAGCGGCGGATGCCATCGGCGGCGAGCGCGATGAACTCGCGGTGCGAAACGGCCATGATCACTGCGTCGTAGGCGCCGGTTTCCGGCTCTGCGGTCAGTTCGATGCCGTATTCCTCGTGCGCGAGATGACTATCGACCCACGGATCATGGACATCGACGCGCGCGTTGTAGCTGCGCAATTCGTCGATGATATCGACCACGCGGGTATTGCGCAGGTCGGGGCAGTTTTCCTTGAAGGCCAGCCCCAGCACCAGGATCCGGGCGCCCGCGGTGGGCAGGTGGCGGCGGGTCATCAGTTTGACCACCGATTGCGCGACATGATGGCCCATGCCGTCGTTGATCCGGCGTCCGGCCAGAATGACGTCGGGGTGGTAGCCGATCTGCTGCGCTTTATGCGTCAGATAGTAGGGGTCGACGCCGATGCAATGTCCGCCGACCAAGCCGGGCCGGAACGGCAGGAAGTTCCACTTGGTGCCGGAAGCTGCCAGGACTTCCTGTGTGTCGATGCCCAGCCGGTCGAAGATCAACGCCAGTTCGTTGATCAGTGCGATGTTGACGTCGCGCTGGATGTTTTCGATGACTTTGGCCGATTCGGCGACCCGGATGCTTGAGGTCTTGTGGGTGCCGGCGCGAATGATGTCGGCGTAGAGCGCATCGACGAAATCGGCCGCTTCCTGCGTGGAGCCGGAAGTGACTTTCATAATGGTTTCGAGCCGGTGCTGGTGATCGCCAGGATTGATGCGCTCAGGGCTGTAGCCGGCGTAGAAATCACGGTTGAAGCGCAGGCCAGACTCGCGTTCGACGATCGGCACGCAGACCTCTTCGGTCGCACCGGGATATACCGTGGATTCGTAGATCGCCACGCCGCCGGCGCGTATCGCGCGGCCGACAGTGCGGCTTGCCGATTCCAGCGGGCGCAGATCGGGACGCTTGTACTCGTCGATCGGCGTGGGCACGGTGATGATGAAGACATTGCAGCCGGCGAGGTCGGCAGAGTCGCAGCTGAAGCGCAGGCGTTCCGCCTCGCGCAGTTCGCTCTCGGATACTTCCAGCGTGTGGTCGTGGAAGCGTCCAAGGGCGGCGACACGATCGGCGTCGATATCGAAACCGACCACGGGATAGCGCTTGCCGAAGGCGACGGCGAGCGGGAGGCCGACATAGCCCAGCCCGATGATGGCGATACGGATCTCGTCTTTGGCGGGGAGTGCGGCCTGCATCGTGCGCGGTGTCCATGGCGGAATAGCGAAGGCGCAAGTTTAGCAGCCGCAGCCCGAGAGGCGGTTGCAGAGCAGTCGGTCAGCGCCATGCAGGAGCTTGATTCGCCGAAATGGGCGCGTAAGCGGTTGATTCGTTACGAACCGCGGTCCGGTATGAAGCGGCCGGGCCGGAATCTTGGGAGAACGCCGAATCCGGTGTGCGGCGGTTGCCGTCAGTCATGGTTTGCCGCAGGATGGCCGGCCGGCCGCGCCGGCATCGACAGGATGGAGCACGAATTCCGGCCGGAGGCCGCGCCGAAATCCGTTTCCCCAGCGATGCGTCGCCGACGGAGGCGTCATGCGTTGAGGCTCCCCGCGTTGATGCGTCACTCCTCGACGTGTCGCCCGTTCGATGTGTCGGAGGCTTGCCGTTCCGGCCTCGTTTTTGCGTTGTCATTCGTACTGCCAAGGTAGACAGTCTCATGCGCGTTTTGGTTTGCGGCGGAGCCGGTTACATCGGAAGTCATACCAGCGTTGTGCTTGCCGGGCGCGGTCACGATGTCGTCGTGGCCGACAATTTCAGCAACAGCTCGCCGGCGGTGCTGCAGCGTCTGGAGCAATTGATCGGGCGCGCGCTGGAAGCGCACTGCCTCGATGTCCGCGACGGGCCCGGCCTGGCCGCGTTGTTCTCGAAACAGTCCTTCGATGCCGTGCTGCATTTCGCCGCGCTGAAATCGGTAGGCGAGTCCTGCGCGCGGCCGCTGGATTATTTCGATAACAACATCGCCGGCACCATCGTGCTGCTGCGCGCGATGCGCGATGCGGGCGTGGCGCGGCTGGTATTCAGTTCATCGGCGACGGTCTACGGCGAGCCGGCTTCGGTGCCGATCGACGAGGACGCACCACTGTCGGCGACCAATCCCTATGGCCGCACCAAGCTGGTGATGGAGCAATTGATCGATGACGTTTGCGCAGCCGATCCCGATTTCCAGGCGATCAGCCTGCGCTATTTCAATCCGGTCGGCGCGCATCCTTCCGGGCTGATCGGCGAGGCGCCCAACGGAATCCCGAACAATCTGATGCCCTACGTCTGTCAGGTCGCCGCCGGTCAACGCGAATCCCTGCAGGTCTATGGCGGCGACTGGCCGACCGTGGACGGCACCGGCGTGCGCGATTACATCCATGTCATGGATCTGGCGCGGGCGCACGTCGATGCGCTGGAGAAGCTCGATGGCGTCCGCGGCCATCTCGCGCTCAATCTCGGCGTCGGTCGCGGCGTGAGCGTGCTGCAGCTGGTGCAGGCGTTTGCGGAGGCCAGCGGCAGGCAGATCCCCTATCGAATCGTCGACCGCCGTGAAGGCGATGTCGCCGAAGCCTGGGCGGACCCTCGTCGCGCGCACGCCATGCTGGGCTGGCGCGCGCAGCTCGGCGTCGAGGATATGTGCCGCGATGCTTGGCGCTGGCAGTCGATGAACCCCGAGGGTTACGCCGAAACTTGAGTCCTCTGGGCAAGGCCTGCCTGAAGCGGGCGACGGAATCAGGATTTCGGAGCCGCTGCGCCGAAGTGATCCAGCACCAGCACT
Organism: Lysobacteraceae bacterium; assembly: GCA_008015095.1. Classification (GTDB taxonomy): domain Bacteria; phylum Pseudomonadota; class Gammaproteobacteria; order Xanthomonadales; family Xanthomonadaceae; genus Lysobacter_I. The sequence goes on from SSEV01000075.1 coordinate 7,715, forward strand.
TCGCTCCGTCCCGGGCGATACCCCGTTTTGAGCGCGCGGTGAACATAGTCGGACGCCGCGATGCAGGCGTCGACCGTTTCGCTGCCGAGCGCTAGTCTTGCCGTAATCGCCGCGGCGAGCGTGCATCCTGTGCCGTGGGCGTTGACTTTGAGCCGTGGGTGACGGATTTCGCGATGCATCCGCCCGCCGGTGTCGCGGCGGATCGCAACCAGGTCCACGACCTCGTCGCCCAGATGCAGATGTCCGCCCTTGAGTACGACGCCTCCGGCGCCGAGATCGAGCAATGCGTCGCATGCCTGACGCATCGCGTCGACGGTTTCGAGTTTGCAGCCGAGTAGAAGTTCGGCTTCGTGCAGGTTCGGCGTGATGATCGTCGCCATCGGCAGCAGGCGTTTGCGCAGGATTTCGATCGCGGTGCTGGCCAGCAGCTGCGCTCCGGACGTGGCGACCATCACCGGGTCGAGCACGATGTGTTGCGGGCAATGCTGATCGAGGGCCTTGCCCACGGCATGGATCATCTCGGCGTTGGCGAGCATGCCGATCTTGACCGCGGGGATGTCGAAGTCGTCGAAACAGGCGTCGATCTGTTCGCGCAAGAAAGCCGGCGGGGGCACTTCGACGGAGGTCACGCCGCGAGTGTGCTGCGCGGTCAGGGCGGCGACCGCGCTGAGCCCGTGCACGCGGTGTGCGGCGAATGTTTTGAGATCGGCCTGGATCCCTGCGCCGCCGCCGGAATCGGAGCCGGCGATGGTCAGGGCGGAGGTCGGGCTCGAATCGCGGATGAGCGTTTGGCGGAGGAAGTCCATGGTCACGAGGGTTGATCGGCGGTCGCAGTCCCGGCGATCAGTTCGCCGGCAAGTGCGATGGCGCAATCGTAGTCCGGAACGATATGCAGTGTGCCTTCCCGAGGCTGCAAATGCATCTGTCCCAGCACACGCCTGGGTTGTGGCTGCAGGCCTGAGACGATCAGCACGATTCCGCGTCGCTGGCAGCGCTCCATCAGCGCCCTGAGCGCATGTACGCCGCTCGCGTCGATCACCGGCACCAGGCGCATGCGCAGGATGAAGACCTTGGGCGGGACGCGGAACTGGTCGAGCAGATCGTCCAGCCGGTTGGCGGCGCCGAAAAACAGCGGACCGCTGATCCGGAAGGCTTCCGCGCCTTTCGACAGACGCGCGCGTTGGCTCGGGTCGGTGTTGCTTTCATCGTCTTCGGCGTCATGTCCTGCCTGTATCTGCACGGCGTCGGCCATGCGGAACATGAACACGAACGCGGCGACGACCACGCCGACCTCGATCGCAAGGGTAAGGTCGAAGAACACGGTCAGAAAAAAGGTCAGCAGCAGCACCAAACGGTCGCCTTTGGGCGCCGAGAGCGTGTGGCGGAAAGCTTCGACCTCGCTGATGTTCCAGGCCACGACCAACAGGATCGCGGCCAATCCGGCCAACGGTACGTAACGCATCAGCGGCGCCAGCAGCAGCATGAAGAGCAACAGGAAACCCGCATGCAGCATGCCCGCCATCGGCGTGCGCGCGCCGGCCCGGACATTGGTGGCCGTTCGTGCGATGGCGCCGGTGGCGGGTAGGCCGCCGAACAGTGCGGAAGCGGAGTTGGCCACGCCCTGTGCGACCAGTTCCATGTTCGAGCGATGCCGGCCGCCGGTCATGCCGTCGGCGACGACCGCCGACAACAGCGATTCCACGCCGGCCAGGAACGCGATGGTGAAGGCGCTGGGCAGCAATTCCCGGGTGCGCTCCAGCGGGATGTGCGGGATCTGGAAATCGGGCAGACTCGAAGGCAGCGCACCGAAACGACTGCCGATGGTGTCGGTGGGCAGCGCGAATCCGGTGCACGCCAGCGTGCACAGCACGGGCGCGATCAGAAAGCCCGGCCATTGAGGCCGCCATCGGCGCAGAATCAGGATCGTGCCGAGACCGAGCGCGGTGAGGACGATCGCGGCCGACTGCGCCGAAGACAGGTGCTCGGCGTACGCCTGCCAACGTGCGAAGAATTCGGCCGGCACCTGTCCCATGCGCAGGCCGAGCGCATCCTTGATCTGGCTGGAGAAGATGCTCACGGCGATGCCTGCGGTGAAGCCGGTGATCACCGGTTGCGGCATATATTTCATCAGCGTGCCGAGCTTGAGCAGTCCGGCGGCGATCAGCATGAGTCCGGCGAGCAGCGTGCACAGGATCAGTCCGCCGTAGCCGAACTTCTCGATCACCACAAAGACCACCGGAATGAACGCCGCGGTGGGGCCGCCGATTTGCACTCTGGAGCCGCCCAGCGCGGAAATCAGGAAGCCGGCGATGATCGCCGTATGCAGGCCTTTTTCCGGGGTGGCGCCGCTGGCGATCGCCAGCGCCATCGCCAGCGGCAGGGCGACGATTGCGACCGTGAGTCCGGCGATCGCGTCGGCGCGCAGATCGCGCAGGCCGTAACCTTCACGCAGCGCGGTATAGGCCTTGGGGACGAATCCGCTCAGCGCGGAACGAACAGAGGACATCTTCAGACACCGGTTGACGAATGATCGCCGGCGCCTGATTGGATGGTGATCAGGTCGCCCGGCAGCAGCGAAAACACCATAGCATCCTGCGGCTGCCCGAACAGACGCACGCCGTGACGGGCCACGCCTTCGCAGACCGCGCCGAGCTTGACCGCGACGCGCATGCTGGCCCGGTTCGCCGGCAACACCTGAATCGCGATCCGTTGCAGCTTGAGCGTATCGAAACCGAAGCGCGCTGCCTGCAGACTCGCCTGGGTCGCAATGCCGCAGCCATGCAGATGCGTTGCGGTCCAGTAGCCGAGATTCGCGGTCGCGTCCTCGTGGACCAGATGGTTGAGACCGACGCCGCCGATCAGCTCATCTGTGTCGGCGGCGAATACGCCGAAGTGGTATTCGCCGCAGGCCTCGCGCGTGCGCAGACAATGTGCGATCCAGTTTTCACTGTCGGTGCGGCAGTACTCGGCTTTCGCCCATGGCAGCCAAGGCGAGAGCGATGGCAACGACTGGCGCACTACGCGAAAGAGCGCATCGGCATCCGCTTCGACATAAGGCCGGATGATCGGACGAAGCGACGGATGGCTATTCGATGGCTGGGGCATGGCGCGGATGCTTGCGTTGAACGCTTAGCTTGCCTCGGTGTTGTTCGTGCGCTCGAACAATTGGCTGATGTTCACAGCACTTCCGACGCGTAATCGGCCAGTCGCGAGCGCTCGCCGCGCTTGAGCGTCACGTGCGCGCTGTGCGCCCAGCCCTTGAAGCGGTCGACCGCGTAGGTCAGGCCGGACGTGGTTTCGGTGAGATAGGGCGTGTCGATCTGCTCGACGTTGCCCAGGCAGACGATCTTGGTGCCGGGACCGGCGCGGGTGATCAGCGTCTTCATCTGCTTGGGCGTGAGGTTCTGGGCCTCGTCGAGGATCAGCCAGCGGCTGAGGAAGGTGCGGC
>SSEV01000073.1 GCA_008015095.1 Lysobacteraceae bacterium
AGCTTCATCGCCGAGCCGTTTCGGATTCCGTCGAGTTCGATGATGCCTTCGTTGCTGATCGGCGATTTCATTCTGGTCAACAAATTCGCCTACGGGCTGCGTATGCCGATCACCAACGAGAAGTTTCTCGAGGTCGGCGTGCCGGCCCGCGGCGACGTCGTGGTGTTCCGCTATCCAGGACGCGACCTCAGCGATCCCAACCGGGGCGTGGATTACATCAAGCGGGTGATCGGTATGCCCGGCGACACCGTCAGCTATCGCGAAAACGCCCTGTCGGTGAACGGCGAGCCGGTCGTCTACGAGCCCATTGGCGAATACGTCGGCACCGGCCCGGGCGTCGAGATGAGCGGCGCCAGCGAGCTGTTGGAGAAATTGCCCGGTCGTCCGCATCCTGTGCTGGAGATCACCAATATCCCGCACATCGACCAGGGCGAGGGCGAATGGACGGTGCCGCCCGGGCATTATCTGGTCATGGGCGACAACCGCGACCGCAGCGATGATGGTAGATTCTGGGGCATGCTTCCGGAGCACCAGTTGCGCGGCAAGGCGTTCCTGATCTGGCTGAATTGCAAGGGCCTCTTCTGCAAGGACAGCTTTGACAGTTCCAGGATCGGCAACGATATTCCATAGACGCGGCGACGCCGCAGCGCCGTCGAACATCGATCTGGGGAGATTGGACAATGATGCGACGTAATCAGAAAGGCATGACGTTATTGAGCTTCATCATCGTCATGGCTGTGGTTGGCTTCTTCCTGTATATCGTGATGAAGCTGTTTCCGATGTATAACGAATACTTCTCGGTGAAGACCGCGCTGAAAGGCGTGGCCAGCGAGCCGGAGATCACCAACAAGGATCCGGCGCAGATCAAGGATATGCTGTTCCGGCGCCTTTACGTCAGCTACTCGTCGAACGTCAAACCCGAGCACGTGCGCGTCGAAAACGACGGCAGCGGTTTGAAGGTCTACGTCAATTACGAAGTGCGCGAGTCGCTGGTCGGCAATCTCGATGTGGTCGGCAGATTCTCCGCGATGCAGGATCTGAGCGGCGCCACGCTTGCCACGCCATCCAACTGAGCGGACGCGGTGAGCGTGGCCGCTTGCGGAGGCTATCGCTTCCGGGATGCGACGCTGCTGGAACGCGCGTTGACGCATCGCAGCGCCGCCGCCGTCCACAACGAGCGATTGGAGTTCCTCGGCGACGCGCTGGTCGGCGCACTGGTCGCAGAAGCCCTTTTCGAACGCTGGCCCAAGGCGGCCGAAGGCGAATTGACCCGGGCGCGCGCTGAACTCGTACGGGAATCCGCTTTGGCCGCGTTGGCGCGCAAACTCGACCTCGGTCCGCGCATTCGTCTGGGCCCCGGCGAAATGAAGTCCGGCGGACATCGCCGTGATTCGATTCTGTCCGATGCGCTGGAAGCCGTGGTCGCTGCGATCTATCTCGATGCGGGATTCGAAGCCTGCCGTACGGCGGTGCTGCCTTGGTTCGCCGAGGCGATCGATGCGCTGCCGCCGCCGCATCGACTGGGCAAAGACGCCAAAACCCGTCTGCAGGAGTGGTTGCAAGCGCGGCAGGCGCGGTTGCCGATCTACACGTTGCTTGCCGAGTCCGGAGAGGAACACGCCAAGTTCTTCCATGTCGAATGCGCGCTCGCGGATCCGCCGCTGCGTTGCGAGGGAAAGGGGGCATCCCGGCGTGCGGCCGAGCAGCAGGCCGCGGAAGCGGTGCTCGTCGCACTCATGGCCTGAAGTCCGCCGGCCCTGCCTGGCCGATGTCCGCTAACGCGAACATTAGCAACGTTTGCGCATACCATCATCGCCGCGCTATGTTGCATGGCAAGGATCTATGTCATCAGGGAAGGGGGCGTTGATGTCGCGAACCTCAGTCTCCACGGCCATCATCGCCGTGTTGAGCGTTACGGTATTCATTCAAGGATGGATCCTGTTCGAACGCAGAGCGTCCGAAGAGGACAAACCCGACTCTGAATCGAATCCGGCAGGTTCGGTTGCACAGGCGCCGTCGTCGGACAGCGCCGTCAACGATATCGCGGTACGGCTGGACGTCATCGATGCTCGGCTTATGGCGATCGAACGAGCGCTTCCCACCGTGCAGGCAGACGTGGCGCATGAGAACCGAACCAGCGCGCAGACGCAGCAGACATCCATCAGTCCTCAGGCTGCTGCTTTGGCCGATCGTCGTTTGGCGTCGATGTTTCCTGATACGACGATCGACCAGGAGGACATGATGCGCTTTCAGGCGATGCTTGCCGACGCGCCTGCCGAAGAGCGGGTCGCGTTGACTGCAGCGATGACGCGGGCGATCAACGATGGCCGGGTCAGGCTCAGGATGTGATTAGCCTGTTGCAATGGCGCATGGAGCCTATCGCCTGGCGCATCGTGCGATCCAGACCGCCTGGCGCAATGGTGTTGTCGCGATACAGGGAAGTATCGTTCGCGGGTCGAGCGGGCATACGCTTGCTCATGTGGAATGCCGTGCTCTCGATGGTGCTTTTGTTGTGCCGAAAGTCGGCGTCGCACTGGCGCATACGGAAGTGTGTTCGTCAACGAACAGTGAAAGCGCGGCCGGTCGACGACGTTCAGGATGAATGCCGTCGGTGCTTTGTGTTGTCCGTAGGTCATGACCTTCAGCTCCGGGCGTATGGGTTCTGACGCTCGTAGCTCGTCGGAATATTTCATTTCAAGGAGATTTCAATGAAAAATGCCATTACAACCGCAATGATCGCCGTGCTGCTGACGTCGGCCGCAGCCGCGTATGCCGGTACCCGTGCGCAGGTGCAAGTCACCGTGAACGCGACATCCCGTTACGCCTATGGCGCGATGGCCGATGCGCGTGGTTCGGCCGATACCGTGCAGCAGATCAATTGCGCCACCAACACCACACTCGCCAATTGCTGGATGGTGAACTCGGCGGGTGTGGGCGGATCTTGCTATACCACCGATCCGGCCATGATCAATGTGATTCGGGGCATCAGCGGGGAGTCTTACGTCTACATCAAGTGGAACACGGACGGCAGTTGCAGTTATGTTCTGGTGCAGAATTCCTCGTTTATGAAGCCGGGCGCTGTTTCCGGTTATTGATCCGCGATGCATGCCACGGTGGCCGTACGGCCACCGTGGCAAATCCCAAGGCGTATCGGCGGCTCATTGCGAGTTGCACGGCGCCCCGGAATCCGCCGCCGTGCCGGGCGGGCGTACAATACCGCCATGACGCCGCCTCCATATCGCACTGGCCATGTCGCCGTAATCGGCCGACCGAACGTCGGCAAATCCACGCTCATCAACGCCCTGGTCGGCGCCAAGGTCAGTATCGTCTCGCCGCGACCACAGACCACGCGGCATCGCCTGCTGGGCATCGCCAGTTTTCCGGATGGTCAGTTGTTGTTGGTCGACACGCCGGGCATCCATAGTGACAAAGGCAGATCGACGGCTTCGGCGATGCACCGGATGATGAACCGCGCCGCGCGTGGTGCGCTGGAAGGCGTGGATGCGGCGATGCTGGTAGTGCGCGCCGGGCAGTGGAGCGACGAAGATGGCTTGGCTTACGATGCTTTGAAAGGGGCCGCTGTTCCGGTCGCGCTGGTGGTCAACCAGGTCGATCGTTTCCCCGATAAGACCGCGCTGCTGCCGTTCCTGAAGGAAGCCGCCGAGGGCCGTGATTTCGCCAGCGTGCATCCGGTTTCCGCGCTCAAACGCAGCGGTTTGCAACCGCTGGTCAAGACGATGCTCGGTCTGCTTCCGGAACAGCCGGCCTTGTATGCCGAAGACGAGATGACCGACAAGAGCCAACGCTTTCTCGCAGGCGAATTGGTCCGCGAGCAGTTGATGCGTCAGCTCGGCGCCGAACTGCCTTACGCGACTACGGTCGAAATCGAGCGGTTTGAAGAGGAATCCTCGCCAAAAAGCGGTCCGATGTATCGTATCGGCGCGGTGATCTGGGTCGAGCGCGAAGGCCAGAAGGCCATCGTCATCGGCAAGGGCGGCAGTCGCCTGCGCGAGATCGGCAGCAAGGCGCGACAGCAGATGGAGCGCATGTTCGGCGTGAAGGTCTTCCTGGAAACCTGGGTGCGCGTACGTCAGGGCTGGTCAGACGATGAGGCCGCGCTGAAGGCGTTCGGATATAGCGACTGAGGGGCGCCGATGGATGTCCTGCCGTTGAGATGCCCGTGTTGCGGATGCAAAACACTCGCGGGGCGCGGGCGCTTCGATATCTGCCCGGTCTGTTTCTGGCAAGACGACGGTCAGGACGACACAGACGCCGAGGCCGTTCGTGGCGGGCCGAATGGTGATTTGAGCCTGCGCCAGGCGCGTGCAAATTATCGGAGTTTCGGCGCGTCGCGACGTGAAGATCTCGCGCATGTGCGCGGTCCGCTGATGCATGAAATGCCGGACGCGCCCGCATAGTGCGTTACGCCGCCGAGCCTGCGTTCGTTCTTCATGCCCGCGCCTGGCGCGAGACCAGCCTGCTGGTCGAAGTGCTGAGTCGCGAGCATGGCCGGCTGGGCCTGGTCGCGCGTGGCGTGCAGGGGCCGAAGAGGCATTTGCTGCGCGCGGCGCTCCAGCCGCTGCAACACATCCGCTTCGACGGAGTGCAGCGCGGTGAATTGGGCCAATTGCACGCTGCCGAAGCTATCGACCTTGCGCCACGCCTTCACGGCGAGGCCATGCTCGCCGGTTTCTATCTCAATGAGTTGATGTTGCGTCTGGCGCCGCGGCACGATGCGCATGCGGACTTATACGTTCTGTATGGCGAGACTCGCGCGCGTCTGGCGGCCGCGGAATGGTCGCTGGCCTGGACTTTGCGCCGTTTCGAGCGCGATCTGCTCGATGCCTTGGGTGTCGGCTTCGCCTGGGACCATGATGGCGATGGCGTGGCGATCGACCCTGCCGCACGCTATCGGCTCGATCCCGAGCACGGCGCTCGCCGCGTATTCGGTGATCCCGGACGTGGTGGTCGCGGTGAAACCGCCACCGGTCGCGCTCTGCTCGACCTGGCCAGGGACCATGAACCTCACGCCACCGATATGCCGGGATTGCGCAGGGTCATACGCGGCGTGTTGTTGCATCATCTGGGTGGGCGTGGGCTGAAATCTTGGGAACTGATCGCCGGGTTGCCGCGCGCCTCCGGCGAGGGCGTCGTCTCCGTCATGGAAGAAAGCGACGCAGCGAATCCGGACGATGCGCCGTTTCAGTCTATCGACGACAGTGTGTCCTGAATGACCCGCTGGATGTCCGCTTCGATATCGGCCTGGGCGTCCGCCGAGTCCGCCGCGGTTTGCCACGTCGCTACCGCCGAGCCTAGCCGCGCGGCGCCGACGAAGCCGCAGCTTGCGCGCAAACGATGCAGTTCGTCGCGCAGAGCAGCGGCATCGCCATGGGTCGACGCCGCAGCGATACGCGCCGAGACCTGCGGCAACTCCCCGCGGAACAAGACGCGCATCGCCGCTACGTGTTCCGGCCGCCCGTTGAGCGCGCGTAACGCCGATTCGTCGTCCCAAAGCGGCAATTTCGCGCAGGGGAGCGCAGGCGTCGTCGCCGGATCGTGTTGATCAGGCGTGCCGCCGTCTGCGATACGCAGAACGCGCCGGATCGCGGTTTCGAGTACGGCCATCTCGAAGGGTTTGACCAGCACGTCGGCGAAACCTGCGCTGATCAGGCCATCGAGTTCGTCGCGATGCGTGCTGGCGGTATGCGCGAGAGCCGGTGTCGAGATCCCCGCGTCACGCAGTTCGGCGAGCAGTCCGTGACCACTGCCATCCGGCAAGTTCGCGTCGAACAACCATAGCTCGTGCGCGAGGGGGCGGGCGAGGGCGCGAGCTTCGGCCAACGTGGTCGCCATATCCACCCGTGTCGCCACCAGGCTCAGGGCGGCGCGCAGGAACTCCGCGCTGACCGGGTCGTCTTCAAGCAGCAGGATACGGAGGGGGGCGGATGCGTTCATCGCGCTTGCTCTATGCTGGGCTCCATGCCCTCGGCGATCTTACGCATTCTGAGCCTGCTCCTGGTATGCCTCGTGGCCTGCCTGCGAGCGGCGCCGGTCGAAGCGCGGACCATGCGCGCGACGGTCCGGCATATCGACACCGGACTGGCGACCATGCGCGACGTGCGCGTTGAGCTGGACTGGCCCGCCGATGCCATTCGCGGTGCGTTGCGATTGCGCATCGGCGCACTCGTCGCGCCCGAACTCGGTTACCGTTTCCACGACCTGGATTGGCGTTGCCCATTGTCGCGCGACGGGCAGGGCGGCTGGCGTTGCGATGGGGAACTGCGTAGTGCTGACGCAAGCCTGCGGTTGAGTATCGATCTGGGTACTGCGTTCACAGATGTCCGTCTGCACAAAGGCCGCGCCCGACTGGAAGTCCATCGCCAGGCGGCGACGCCGGACGATACGCGTATCGACTTGGTCGACGTTCCGTTGGTCTGGGCTCAGGCGCTGCTTGCGCAGGCCTGGAATGAAGGGCGTTTGAAATCCGGCTCGATCGATGGTCGTCTCATGGTGCAGGCGCCGAGGGCTGGGCCATTGCGGATGACCGGTCCTCTGATGCTGTCCGGAGCCGCTCTGGAAACGCCGGACGCGAGCATCGCGGGGGAGAATCTCGGCGCACGATTCGACCTTGATGTCGGGATCGCGGATCAGCGCAGCGAAGTGGCCCTGCGCGGTGCGCTGTTAGGCGGTGAACTGCTCGCAGGCAGTGCTTATGTCGCATTGCCCAAGACCCCGGTCGCTTTGGAAGTCCAAGCCGTCGGCGATGCCCATGGCTGGACCTTGCCCAGAATCGCCTGGGACGACGGGCGTACGCTCGCCAGTCATGGCCGCGCAGCATTCGCGCCCGATGGCGCGTTGCGGACATTGGAGATCGATCTGAACAGCGACGATCTCGCGCCGGTGTCGCAACGTTATCTTTCCGGGTGGCTCGGCAGCGTCGGCCTCGGCGATATCGTGCTGCACGGCGGGCTTCGCACCCGCATCCATCTGGGGCCTGCAGGGGTGCGCGGCATCGAAGCGATATTCGACGAGGTCAGCGTTCGCGAAGGCGGTGGCGTATTCCGCTTCGATGGATTGAACGGCGAGTTGCGCTATTCCGCGGACGATCGGGTCGACAGCGAACTGCGCTGGCGCGCCAGCCAGCTTTACGGCTTGGATTTCGGCGCAGCTGTCGTCCCGCTAAGCAGCGCCGGGGGCATGGTCGAATTGCGCCGCGCGGTGAGTTTCGATGCGATTGGCGGACAGATCCGCTTCGACCGTTTCCGCTTGCGTCCGCCTGTTAGCGGGCAGGGCATGCAGGCCGGCTTCGGCCTCAGTCTGGATGCGCTTGATGTCGGTAAACTCGCGCAAACTTTGGGGTGGCCGGCGTTTCGCGGCACGTTGACCGGCAGTATTCCCGATGCGCGCTATCTCGACGATCGCCTCTCGTTCGAGGGCGGGCTCGACATGCATATTTTCGATGGCAGCGTCCGGGTCTCGTCGCTCGAAATGGAACGGCCGTTCGGCGTCGCGCCGACGCTTTCGGCAGATCTCGTCCTGGACGATCTGGATCTGCTCGCCGTCACCGAAGTATTCGATTTCGGCAGCATCAGCGGCCGCCTTGACGGTCGTATCGCGGGTTTGCGTCTGGTCGACTGGAACGCGACCGCGTTCGACGCCGCGCTGCATACCGAGCGCAGGCGCGGTGTCCGTCAGCGGATCAGCCAGCGCGCGGTGCAGAACATCTCCAGCGTCGGCGACCCTTCGTTCATCACCAGCCTGCAGGGTCAGCTGATCGGATTGTTCGATGATTTCGGCTATCGCCGAATCGGCATTACCTGTCGCCTGCACAACCAGATCTGCTCCATGGGCGGACTGGAATCCTTGCGCGCGGGCGCAGCGGGTTCCGGTTCAGACACAAGTGGATTTACTATCGTCGAAGGTTCGGGGGTTCCGCGCCTGACGGTTGCGGGGTTCAATCGGCGCGTGGATTGGCAGACACTAGTCGAACGTCTGGCGGCGATCGGGCAAGGCGAAGTCAAACCAGTCGTTGATTGATGCGTAGTCGATCCATGCGGATTTGGTTAGTGTGCAGCGGTTGATCCGCCGTCAATGGATGTTTCGACGCGGATCGTGCGTGGCGGCCTCATCCATATTTCTATTCGGAGACTCAATATGCGTTCTTGGTTCGGGTTCTCGCTGGTCGCCGCGCTATTGCTCAGCGCTTGCGTCACCATCAATGTCTATTTTCCTGCGGCCGAGGCCAAAGAAGCGGCGAAGGTCTTCGTCGAAAAGGTGATCCAGGAAGCGGGTGATCCGGCGCCAGAGGACAAGGGCGGCGGTATGGCGATGCGTACGCCCGCCGCGCAAGGCTTTGACCCCTGGATACTGCTCGGCATCGCTCCGGCCTACGCCCAACAGCCGGATTTCAATATCCAGACGCCCGCGATCCGTGCGATCCAGGCGCGCATGGAACAGCGTTTCGACAGCGTTCTGCGTCCGCATTTCGATTCCGGCGCGCTTGGTTTCGGCGAGGACGGTCTGGTCATGGTGCGCGATGCCGCCGCCATCGCGCTCAAGGATCGGGTGCCGGTGAATTCGGCGGTTGCCGACGAGAATCGCGACCGCAAGGCGGTATACCGTGAAATCGCGGTCGCCAATGGACATCCCGAATGGGAAGGGCAGATTCGCAGCGTGTTCGCCAAGCAGTGGGTGGACAGCGCGAAATCCGGTTGGTGGTACCAGCGCGGCGGCGCTTGGAAGCAGAAGTAAGCGCTGCGGTAAGCCTGACGCACGCGCGCCAATCTCCGGCGCCCGCTTCGGCGGGCGTCGTCGCGTGCGCGGTCGCGCTCGCTCCGGCCGCCCGGCCTCTGCGACAATTCACCGCTCGCAACCGAACATACGGATACGACGATCTCAGTGGCCCGCATCGATCAGACCCCTGTTCCATTGGAAATCCTCGACCTCAGCCACGACGGACGTGGCGTCGCCCGCCGTTCCGAGGGCGATGCGCATGCGGGCAAGACTGTGTTCGTCGCTGGCGCCTTGCCAGGCGAGCGCGTTCTTGCCCGGCAGACCGCCAAGTCTCGGCATTTCGACGAAGCGATGACGGTGGAGGTATCGGTTGCGTCACCGGACAGGGTCGAGCCCCGCTGTCCGCATTTCGGTGTCTGCGGCGGTTGCGTGCTGCAGCATCTGGGCGAAGGCAAACAGATCCTCGCCAAGCAACGCGTGCTGGTCGAGAATCTGCAGCGCATCGGCCATATCGAACCGGGCAGATTGTTGCCGCCGCTGACCGACGCGGCATGGGGTTATCGGCGCAAGGGGCGGTTGTCGGTGCGCAGGGTCGAGAAGAATGACAAGACCCTAGTCGGTTTCCGTGAGACCGACCCGCGATTCGTCGCGGATCTTTCGATCTGCCATACGGTGATTCCGCAAATAGGGTTGAAACTCGGCGCGATCTCGGCGCTGGTCGACGCGATGGACGCACGTCGCGATATTCCGCAGATCGAATTCATCGCGGGCGACCGGACGGTGGCGCTGGTGTTCCGCCATCTGCAGCCCTTGGGCGAACGAGACCGCGGGCTGTTGGCAGAGTTCGCGCGGGCGCACGATTTCGCCGTTTTCCTGCAGCCGGGCGGCGTCGATTCGGTGCAACCGCTATGGCCGCAAACGGCGCCGCTGTCGTTCGCGTTGCCGCAGTGGGGGGTCGAGCTCGAATTCCGGCCGCTGGACTTCATCCAGGTCAACGCCGGCCTCAATCGCAAGATGATCGCGCGTGCGCTTGAACTGCTCGACCCCCGCGCGGAGGATCGCGTGCTCGATCTGTTCTGCGGATTGGGGAACTTCACCCTGCCGCTGGCTACGCTTGTCAGCGAGGCCGTGGGCGTGGAAGGAGAGGCCGGATTGGTCGCGCGCGCGCGCGATAACGCAGCGCACAATGGCTTGGGCAACGCCAGATTCCATGTCGCCGACTTGGCGCAGGATCTCTCCGGTCAACCGTGGATGCGCGCAGGTTTCGACAAACTGCTGCTCGATCCACCACGTTCGGGCGCGGATCTCGTGCTCAAACAGCTTCCGTTGAAAGGACTGCGGCGCATTGTGTACGTGAGCTGCCATCCTGCTTCGCTGGCGCGAGACGCCGGATGGCTGGTCAACGAACGCGGCTGGCGTCTGGAGGCTGTCGGCGTGATGGATATGTTCCCGCACACCGCACATGTCGAATCGATCGCGGTATTCGTGCCGAAGTAGCGGGCAGTTAAAAAAGCGCCTGTCAGGGTGACCATGGGGCGTGTTACGACAAAACCCGCATGTCGGTCATCGGTTTGCCGGTAGACGATTCGGCCGTGGACGGAATTCGTGCATCGAAGCGCAGTATCTTGTCGGGTCTGATCTGATCGAGCGACGTCGTGGCCCCGGATGCGTTTGGCGCATCCGGGGGCAGCGTCGGGGCATCCCGGTGTTCAGCCCATGCGAATGACGGGGGACTCGTTCGGTGTTCCGGAAAGATTCTGTCCGGAAGCATTCTGCGCGAGGGCATCCTGCGTAGGCGGATCCTGCTTCGGCACGGCCTGGGCCGCCGCCAACTGTGTGCTCTGTTCCAACGACTGGTGGCGAGCCTGGTCAAGATCGACGCTGGCGTACACCGCGTTCGGCGCGCCCGGGTTCGGGTTGTTGATCAGGAAGATGCGATCGCCGCCCTGACTGAAAGCGAGCGAAATATTCGACGCTCCCGGCGCATTCAGATCGAATCCCGGCGTATTGGCCATGCCGGCGGTCAGCGCGCCCGCGATATTGATCTGTTCGCTGCGGCTGAGCGGGTATTTCGCAGGATCCAGTCCTTCGACAGCGCTCAATACGCTATTGAACAATGGGTTGCTGGCGTTGCGGGTGTCGTTGATCAATGGGGCGCTATCGGTAACGAGAGGGGCTCCACGCACGCCGGAGATCGTTTCTTCGGTTGGTCTTTCGACCCTGCCGCCACCGGAGCAGCCACCGGAATTCGCGCCATTCTCGGAGTCTGTTTTGAGCGGCACGCCGCCATCCGAAGAAGCGGAGGGGATATTGAGTTCCTGTCCTGCTGGCGGCTGGTCAGCTCCCCAACGACGTCCGCGTCTGCCGCTGAACGGGTTCTTGTCGTCCTCGTCGACGCCGTCATTGCCTTGCCGCCTGGATGCGACGATGCGCCTTTGTTCATCGGCCGATAAGAGGCGTTCGTGCGCCATCAGCAGAATGCCGCCTCCGGCGTCGACATCGGGCGTACTGCCGTCGACGCCGTCGCCGCCTTCGCCCATCATTGCATCGAGACTCATGTCTGAGTGCTTTTCGGCCTTCGACGCGCTTGAACCGGTGAGACCGTCTTCGGAGCCAGAACCAGCTTTGGGGTTTCCATTGCTCATGGCGATGATCCTGTTTGTAGTGGACGATCGGCGTCGTCAGTTTCGTCCGGCAGGCCGATGAATTGTTAAAAATTCGCTAAAAGCCGGACAACCATAGAAATCGTAACACGAGATCGCGGTTGGAAAACAAGTCGCACTGCCGCAAAGAGGCGTTTTTCCCCAGGATGTTTGCGACACGGGCCAGGAAATACGGCCCGGGAGCCATCAGAGCCTTACACGGCATTCCGTATTGAGGAGGTTCTACAATGGCCGCCCAGCCGACGGGCATGACCTGAGCCGATCGTGGCGCTCGAAATCGAACGAAAATTCTTGATCGTGAATGATCGGTGGCGCGAAGCCGTAAGTCGTACCGTGGCCATGGCGCAGGGCTATATCAACGATCAAGCCGCAATGGACAGCGGCGCGCAACGCGCCTCCGTGCGGATTCGTCTTGAGGGCGACGATGCCCGATTGAACATCAAATCGCGCGAATCGGTCTCGGCCAAGCCCGGCTGCAGCCGACAGGAATTCGATTATCCGATCCCGGTCGGCGACGCCAACGATCTGTTGGCGCTGTGCGTGGGCGGACGGATTGAGAAACGCCGCCACTTCGTCGAATACGGGCGTCATGCGTGGGAGATCGATGAATTCCTTGGCGAAAACGCCGGTCTGATCATCGCCGAGGTCGAACTCGCCGCTGACGACGAAACCTTCGAGACGCCCGAATGGCTCGGAATGGAAGTCACCGAGTACGCGCGCTATTACAATCTCGCGCTCGCCTCTCGGCCGTATTCGCATTGGAGCGAGGCGGAGCGGGCCGCCACTGATTTGGAGTGCACTACATGCTTGTGATCGGCGTCGCCGGCACCGAACTGACCGCTCAGGAGCGCGACTGGTTGCAGCACGACGCCTGCGCCGGCGTGATCCTGTTCAAACGCAATTTCGCCTCGAAAACCCAGGTGGCCGAGTTGTCCTCGGCGATTCGTCAGGCCGCGCCGCGGCCGCAGCTGATCTGCGTGGACCAGGAAGGCGGCCGTGTCCAGCGCTTTCAGGAAGGCTATAGCGCGCTGCCGCCGTTGGAGGGGTTTGGAAAGCTCTACGCCGCCGATCCGGTACGCGCGCTCGCGCTGGCCGAAGAACATGCCTGGCTGATGGCCAGCGAAGTGCGCGCCACCGGCGTCGATTTGAGTTTCGCCCCGGTGGTCGATCTCGGTCGCGGCAATCTCGCGATCGGCGATCGTGCGTTTTCGTCGGACCCGGACATCGTCGCCGAATTCACCCGGTCGTACATCCGTGGCATGCATAGCGCCGGAATGGCCGCGACCCTGAAGCATTTTCCGGGACACGGTTCGGTGCGTGAGGACACCCATTTCGACGAAGCCGTCGATCCGCGTTCGCTGCAGACGCTGCGCGAAGAGGATCTGATCCCCTTCGTTGCTGGGATCGAAGCGGGAGCGGATGCGGTAATGCTGGCCCATGTGACCTATCCACAGGTCGCGCCTGAGCCGGCAGGGTATTCGCCGTATTGGATCCAGCGGATCTTGCGCGAAGAGATGGGGTTCCGCGGCGTCGTGTTCTCCGACGACATCGGCATGGCAGCGGCGTTTTCCGCCGGCGGTATCAAGCAGCGGATCGACGCGCACCTGGATGCCGGGTGTGATGTCGTCCTGGTCTGCCACCCCGAGCTGGTCGAGGAATCGCTTGCCGCGGTGCGCGGGCGCACGCTCAATACGATGGCGCTGACCGGACTGCTCGGTCGTGGCGTGATGGGCTGGGATGGGTTATTGGCGGAGACCCGCTACGGCAATGCCCAGGAGCGCTTGGCCGCTGATCTCGGGAGCGTCGCGTGAGCGCGCCGTCGTTAGCTCAGGTGCTCCCTGACGCCGATCTGATCCACGATCGCGCGACGCTCGAACGCGCAATCCTGCGCGTGGCCGACGAGGTTCGCGCCGATTACGCGCCGGAAGCCGCATCCGGCGGCTCATCACGCCCGCTGTTCGTCACCATCATGCACGGCGGCATGCCGTTTGCGGCGCAACTGGCATTCGCATTGGGCGAACGCGGGCTCGATCTCGAATTCGATTATCTGCACGCCACGCGCTATCGCGGCCACACTTCGGGCTCCGGTCTTGCTTGGCTGCATCGACCGGCCACGTCGATGCGCGACCGCCGCGTGCTGCTCGCCGACGATATTCTCGACGAAGGCCACACCTTGTTGGCGGTCAAGCGCTGGTGCGAGGATCAGGGCGCCGCCGATGTCCGTGTCGCCGTGCTCGCGGTGAAGCGCCACGACCGTCGCGTGGACGGGATCGATGCGGACTATGTCGGCGTCGAGGTGCCTGATCGTTATGTCTTCGGCTACGGCATGGACTACCGTGAGCAGGGCCGTAATCTCCCCGCGATCTATGCGCTGAAGGCATAAGCGATGGAGTTCGATCTCGCCATCATCGGCGGCACTGGCTTGTATCGCCTTGCCGATCTTCGCGATGTGGACAGCCTGCAGCCGCAGACGCGTTATGGAGCGCCATCCGGGCCGATCCGAATCGGCATGCTCGGCGGCAGTCGGATCGCTTTTCTCGCCCGTCATGGCGAGGGCCATTCGGTGCCGCCGCACCGGATCAATTACCGCGCCAATCTCGCCGCGCTGAAGGAGATCGGCGCCCCGCGCGTGCTGGCCTTGAATACAGTCGGAGGCATTACCGAGCGCTTCGGGCCGCGCGTATTGGCCTGCCCGGATCAGATCATCGATTACACCTGGGGCCGCGTGTCCACGTTGTGTGAGGAAGAGGGCACGGAGGTGTTGCACGTCGATTTCGGCGAGCCGTATTCGCAGGGGGTACGGGCGCGAGTGATCGCTGCGGCGAGGCATGCCGGCATCAACCTCGTCGACGGTGGTTGCTATGGCGCGACGCAGGGACCGCGCCTGGAAACCCGCGCCGAGATTGCGCGCATGCGCCGCGACGGGTGCGATCTGGTCGGGATGACCGGCATGCCGGAGGCGGGCCTCGCGCGTGAACTCGGGCTCGAATACGCCTGTCTTGCGATCGTGGCCAACTGGGCCGCGGGTGCTGGTCCCGATCCGGATGAAACGATCACGCTGGACGAAGTGCTGGCGAACGTCGAGGCAGCCAGCGCCGGATTGGGCGCCCTGCTGTCGGCGATGCTCGATCGGCCCTGAGCTGGAAAAGCCCCGCTCCCCCTTGCGAACAGGTTTTGCTCAGGCATACTCGCGCCGTGCGCCGGGCCGGGCCGGGGTCCGACTGGCGCACGCCACCGCATCCAAACGAGGTCGACAGGAATATGCCGTACGGAACAGTAAAATGGTTCAACGACGCCAAGGGATTTGGCTTTATCGCTCCCGAAGATGGCACACCCGACGTGTTCGTGCACTTTTCGGCGATTAACGCAAAAGGGTTCCGCAGCCTGCAGGAAGGGCAGCGTGTCAGTTACGAGGTCACTCAGGGGCCGAAAGGCGCGCAAGCCGCTGGAGTCACGCCTGTCGCGTGATGCGCAGGCGGGTCCGGCGGCGTAGTCCGTACGGATCTCCAACCCAAATTTCCGGCCCCGCTTCGGCGGGGCTTTTTCTTGTGCGCAATCGCAATGGATTGCGGCTGTCGGGGAATGGGCGCCAGATATTAGGACGAAGAGCGTGGTGGCTTCGCAGCGACGAGTTGACCGAGGGATCGAGGCGTGAGTGTGTTCAGTGCAATGCAACGACGATTGTCGCGAGGGACGACTCGAAAGCATGAAGACGCGTTTTTCGGCTATCCGCAAATGCCGTGCGCGAAAGCCATGTACGAATGTTCGTGCGCCTGGGGGACATGCAAATGGGGGGGCGCCCGAACATCGGAATTAATCCGCTGGCTGATCGCATCGCCTTGTGCCAATCTGCACTCAGCACACTTCGCCAGGCAGGAATTGGGTGCTCGCCGTGATTCAGACCGATACGGCCCAATCGGGCTTCGATACCCATAGCGTCGACAATCAACCGCCGGAATACGTAATCCGCGATCTGTGGGCGGCGGACCCAGCCTTGCGCGAAGCGGTCGCGGAGGAAGGCGGCGGGCGCTTCGAAGCGCAGCTGGCCGATTACGGCCGGATAGCGGGCGGCGAACTCTACCGCCTGAGCTGGGATGCGCATCGCGATCGCCCCCGTTTGCGGACGCATGATCGATTCGGTCATCGCATCGATCGCGTCGAGTTCCATCCGGCCTATCACCGGATCATGGAAGCGGCGATCGGGCATGGCGTCGCCGGGCTTTCCTGGGCGCCGCAGACCTGGGGAGGTGGCGCTGACGGCGCGCATGTCGCGCGTGCGGCCCTGAGCTATCTCCATCATCAGGTCGAACCGGGTACGAGTTGTCCGTTGACCATGACCCATGCCGCGGTGCCTGCGTTACGCCGCGAACCTGCACTGCGCGAATGGGCCGAGAAAGCGGCGGCCCCGTATTACGACCCTGGCGATGCGCCGATCGCAGGCAAGGCCGGCGTCACAATCGGCATGGGCATGACCGAAAAGCAAGGAGGCAGCGACGTACGCAGCAACGCCAGCACCGCCATGCCGGTGTCGGGCGGCGATACGTATCGCCTGGTTGGTCACAAGTGGTTTTTTTCCGCGCCGATGTGCGATGGCTTCCTGGTGCTGGCGCAAGCGCCGGGCGGCTTGACCTGCCTGTTGATGCCGCGGCAATTACTGGATGGCGCCAGAAATTCGTTCCGGGTCATGCGCTTGAAGGACAAACTCGGCGATTGGTCGAACGCCTCGTCCGAAGTCGAGCTCACCGGCGCGCATGCCTATCGTGTCGGAGCGGAAGGCCGTGGCGTGGCGGTGATCATCGAGATGGTGATGCTGACCCGACTGGATTGCATGCTCGGTTCCGCGGCGGAAATGCGTATGGCGCTGACCCAGGCCGTGCATCACTGCCGCCATCGTCGCGCGTTCGGTCGGACCTTGTTCGAGCAGCCGTTGATGCGCAACGTGCTGGCCGACCTCGTCCTCGAATCCGAAGCGGCCACCCGGTTCGCCTTGCGCGTCGCCGGTGCGGTCGATCGCGCGCCTCACGATGCGCATGAAGCGGGGTTCGCGCGGGTCGCGACCGCGATCGGCAAATATTGGATCTGCAAGCGCGCGCCGGCTTTCGTCAACGAGGCTCAGGAATGCCTGGGCGGCGCCGGTTATGTCGAGGAGTCGATGCTGCCCAGGTTGTACCGGCAAGCGCCGCTGAATTCGATCTGGGAAGGCAGCGGTAATATCCAGTGCCTCGACGTTCTGCGTGCTTTGCAGCGCGAACCCGCTGCGACTGGGGCCTTGCGCGCCGAGTTGTCGTCGGCCATGGGGCGGGATTCGGCTTTCGACGCTTGGGTGGCTTCGATCACAAACGATCTGACGGTCTTGCTTGCGCAGGATTTCGATGCGGTGCAGGCCGCTTCCCGATCCCTGGTCGAGCGACTGGCGCTGGCGCTGCAGGCCGCGGTGCTGTTACGCAGCGGCACCCCGCTTGCAGACGCCTTCTGTCGCAGTCGCCTCGGCGGTGCGCGCGGTTGCGTGTACGGCACTTTGTCGGCCACGATCGACACCGGTATGGTCTTGGCGCGCATGGGGTGCGAATGAAACGATCGATGCACGTTGCGTGGAGCGGCGTCTCGGCAAGCGTTCTGTTGGCGGTGAATCGCCGCCCGGGCCTTCTGATCCTGCGCGCACTGACCATCATGGCGGTCCTGGCCGTCGCGCCCGTTTCCGCACAGCAGGCGGTCTGGCCGCCTCCGCTGGCGCCGCGGTCACAACGTGCCGATGCCATCCGGGTCGACAAATCCGAGCGGCGCATGGAGCTGCAACGGGACGGCCGGACGATTCGGACGTATCGCATCCTGCTCGGCGACGCGCCGGAGGGACACAAACGGCAGCAGGGCGACGAAAAGACGCCAGAGGGCGATTACCGCATCGATTTCCGCAACGGCGCCAGCCGGTTCCATCTTTCGCTGCGGGTGTCCTATCCCAATCGAAAGGACCGGGCGCAGGCGCGCGCGCGCGGTGTTTCGCCCGGTGGCGACATCTTCATCCACGGCGGCACCCCGCCGGGACACCGCCTCGATTGGACCGATGGTTGCATCGCAGTCACCAATGCCGAGATCGAAGAGATCTGGCGGCTGGTTCCGGCCGGTACGCCGATCCGGATCGACCCCTGAGATACGTTCTAAGAAACGTTGACGCGTGATCGCGTTCACGGCATTCCGTCACGCTATTTTGGGCCCAATAACGAACGCCGATCACAATTGCGGGCTGGCGGTACAGCCTATTCCCGCTGGCGCGCTCTGCGGCTAGCGGCAGGCTCTGGCGCCAGGATGGCGACGGGCGTGTCATTCGGCCGAAATGTGTTTAAATGACCTCGAACACCGCGACGGAACGCCCTGGATACGTGCACTCCGGCCCCGACGTCTTGCGGATACCGATCGATCGCAAAGGAACGACAGGGGACTATGTACGGGGTCATTTTCGATTTTCTGCGCAGCTACGTGATCGAACGCCACGGCGGCCGGTCCACCTGGGACGCATTGCTCAACGAGGCGGGGATCGGCTACAAGGTCTATTTCCCGGTGGCGCAGTATCCCGATAGCGAAATCGTCAATTTGGCGACTACCGCCGCGGGCATGCTTGGCTTGCCTGTGACCACGGTGCTTGAGGACTTCGGCTCCTACGTCGGTCCTAAGTTGGTCACCAACTATGAAATGTTCGTCAAACCGGAATGGCGCACCTTCGAAGTGCTGGAGAACGCCAGCAGCAACATCCACGACGCCATCCACCGCCACAATCCCAAGCGTCAACCGCCCCTGCTGAGGGCTGCGCGGGTGACCGATAACCGGATGTCGGTGACCTATCAGTCCGAACGGCGGTTGTGTTTCGTCGCCAAGGGCATCATTCGCGGCCTGGCCGATCGCTATGGCGAGCGCATCAACGTGCGTGAAACGCAGTGTATGCATCACGGGGCCGATCATTGCCACTTCGATCTGAACCGGGTGACCTGATTCCTGCGGTCGGCTGGTACGGCCCACCGCTCCAGTCGCCGAGGCGAGAAGTCGACGGCAACGCGCGGCAGACCCCGGGAATCGCGTTTGCGGGAGCAGGCGCCTGTCATTGGCCTGATTGCGGCGTCGAGCGCGATCGATTCGAATCAGCGCCTGCCTCGGAACGGGAGTCCTGCCGGATTAGCCTCCGATCGACATGTCCGAGGCGGATCGATGCGGTGTTGGCCTAAAATAGCCGGATCGTCCGATCACTATCCGCCGCCTCGTGTCCGTCGAAATCCCCCCCTACGATCCGTCCTACGTCGAAACCGCCGCTCAGGGCTTCTGGCGCGCGACCCGCGCCTTTGAAGTCGATGAGGCTTCGGACAAACCCAAGTACTTCTGTCTGTCGATGCTGCCGTACCCGTCGGGCGCTTTGCATATGGGGCACGTGCGGAACTACACCATCGGCGACGTGATCAGCCGTCACAAGCGCATGACCGGGCACAACGTGCTGCAGCCGATGGGCTGGGACGCGTTCGGCCTGCCGGCCGAGAACGCCGCGATCAAGAACAAGACCGCGCCGGCGAAGTGGACCTACGCCAACATCGACCACATGCGTGGGCAGCTGCAGGCGTTGGGTTACGCGATCGACTGGTCGCGCGAGTTCGCGACCTGCCGACCGGACTACTACGTTCACGAGCAACGCATGTTCGTGCGTCTGATGAAGAAGGGGCTGGTGTATCGCAAGAATTCTGTGGTGAATTGGGATCCGGTCGATCAGACCGTGCTCGCGAACGAACAGGTGATCGACGGCCGTGGCTGGCGGTCCGGCGCAATGGTCGAGAAACGCGAAATACCTCAGTGGTTCCTGAAGATCACCGCCTACGCGCAGGAACTGCTGGATGGCCTGGATGCGCTGCCGGGTTGGCCGGACTCGGTCAAGACGATGCAGCGCAACTGGATCGGCCGCAGCGAGGGCCTGGAGTTCGCTTTCGATGTCGCCGGGACGGACCAGCAGCTGCGCGTTTACACCACGCGCCCCGATACGATCATGGGCGTGACCTTCGTCAGCATCGCCGCCGAACATCCGCTGGCGTTGCGAGCCGCCGAGACGAATCCCGAACTGGCCGCTTTCATCGCCGAGCTGCGCAAGGGCGGGGTGTCGGAAGCGGAACTGGAGACGCAGGAAAAACGCGGCATGCCGACCGGACTGTCCGCGGTGCATCCGATCAGCGGCGAGCAAGTGCCGATCTGGGTCGCCAATTTCGTGCTGATGGGCTACGGCACCGGCGCAGTGATGGCGGTGCCTGGCCACGACGAGCGCGATTTCGAATTCGCGACGAAGTACGGGTTGCCGATCAAACAAGTGATCTGCGTGCGTTCGCCGCTGCCGCCCCATCTGTTGCCGGAAGACTTGCAGTACGACGCGACACGTTGGAAGGACTGGTACGCCGACAAGACCCGCGACGACCTGATGTGCATGGATTCCGGCGAACTCGACGGCATGGGCTACAAGCAGGCCTTCGATCATCTGGTCGCGAAGTTCGAACGCGAAGGCCGTGGTGCGCGCAAGGTCAATTTCCGCCTGCGCGACTGGGGCGTGAGCCGCCAGCGTTACTGGGGCTGCCCGATTCCGGTGATCTATTGCGCCAAGTGCGAGGCGGTGCCGGTGCCGGAAGATCAATTGCCGGTGGTGCTGCCGGAGAATGTCGAAGACGCCTTCGCCGCGGGCGTGGTGCTCTCACCGATCAAGGCAGACCCCGAGTGGCGAAAGACCACATGCCCGCATTGCGGCGGCCCGGCCGAGCGCGAGACCGACACCTTCGACACCTTCATGGAGTCGAGCTGGTACTACGCCCGTTACACCTCGCCCGGCGCGGCCGACATGGTCGACGCGCGCGCGAAGTACTGGAC
>SSEV01000197.1 GCA_008015095.1 Lysobacteraceae bacterium
GCCCGCCGCCTCGCCCGCCGCCCTGCCCGACGATCTGCTGCGCTCGCTGCGCGATGCGCTGGGCGAAGGGTTCCGCACCGACCCCAGCGAGCGCCTGACTTACGGCTACGACAATTCGCGGCAGCAGGCGATGCCCGACGCCGTGGCCTTGCCGCGCGATCGCACCCAGGTGCAGGCGCTGGTGCGCGCCTGCCGCGCGCATCACGTGCCGGTGATCGCGCGCGGGCGCGGCACTAACACCACGGCGGCGACAGTGCCCATCCTCGGCGGCGTGGTGGTGTCCTTCGAGCGGATGCGCGAGATCGTCGAGATCCGCCCCGGCGATCGTTGCGCAGTGGTCGAGCCGGGCGTGCTCAACGGCGACCTGCAGCGCGCACTGAAAGCGCATGGGCTGTTCTGGCCCCCCGATCCCACCAGCGCCGATTTCTCCACCGTCGGCGGCAACCTCGCCTGCAACGCCGGCGGCCCGCGCGCGGTGAAGTACGGCGCCAGTCGCGACAATGTGCTGGCGCTGACCGCAGTGACCGGCACGGGCGAACTGATCCGCTGCGGCAGCGCCACCACCAAGGGCGCGACCGGCTACGATCTGCAACGACTTCTGGTGGGCAGCGAAGGCACGCTCGCGCTGATCGTGGAGGCGACGCTCCGGCTCGCGCCGCTGCCGGCCGAGCGCCGTGCGCTACGCGCGCTGTATCGCGATGTCGACGCCGCTGCGGCGGCGGTCGCGCGCCTGATGGCGCAGCCGACGACGCCGTCGATGCTCGAATTCATGGACGCAACCGCGCTACGGCTGGCCCGCGCGCAGATGCGCATGAGCACGGGCGCGAGCGATCTTCCGGAACATGCGGGCGCGCTGCTGATGCTGGAAGCGGACGGCGACGCGCATACGTTGCCGGCCGCGCTGGAGGCTTTGCGCGCCGCGGCCGGGGGCGATGGCTGCCTCGCCATCGATCTCGCTGCGGACGACGCCGCGCGCGAACGGTTGTGGGCCGCGCGCAAAGCGCTCTCGCCCGCGCTGCGCTCCCTGGCTCCGGGCAAAATCAACGAGGACGTGGTGGTGCCGGTCTCGCGTATTCCGGCGCTTGTGGCCGGCGTGCAGGCGTTGGCGCGCGAACATGCGTTGCCGATCGTCTGCTTCGGCCATGCCGGCAACGGCAACCTGCATGTGAACCTGATGTACGACCCTGCCGACCCCGCCCAATCGGCGCGCGCGCACCGGGCAATGGCGGGCGTCTTCGCGCTCACGCTATCGCTGGGCGGCACGCTGTCAGGAGAGCACGGCATCGGGCTGGCCAAGCGCGATTTCATGCCGCAAGCGATCGATGCGCCGACATTGGCGGTGATGCGCGCGGTGAAAGCCGCATTCGACCCCGACGGCATCCTCAACCCCGGCAAACTGCTGCCGCCGTGAGCTCGCCCTCCGATCAGCCGCTCGACACGCTGCTGCAAGAGATTCGCGCCTGCCGCTTGTGCGAAGCGCAACTGCCGCTGGGTCCGCGCCCGGTGCTGCGCGCAAGCGCCACCGCGAGACTATTGATCGTCGGCCAGGCGCCGGGCGCCAAGGTGCATGCGAGCGGAACGCCGTGGGACGACGCCAGCGGCAAACGTCTGCGCGAGTGGTTGCGCATGGACAAGGACGCCTTCTACGACACCCGCCGGATCGCGATCGTGCCGATGGGCTTCTGCTATCCGGGCAGACAGGGGTCCGGCGACGCGCCGCCGCGACCGGAATGCCGCGCGAGTTGGCACCCGCGCCTGATTCCGTTGTTGCAGAACATCGGCCTGACCTTGCTGATCGGACAATACGCGCAGGCGTATTTCCTCGGAAGCGCACGCAAGGCGACGCTCACCGAAACCGTGCGCGCCTGGACGGCGTACGCGCCGAAGTATGTCCCGTTGCCGCATCCCAGTCCGCGCAATATCGGTTGGTTCAAGGCCAATCCGTGGTTTGAAAACAAAACGCTGCCGGCGCTGCGCGCACGGGTGACGGAAGCGCTGGAGAAGGTCTGAACAACACCCGCCTGGTGTGATTCGGACGTCACAGATGCAGGCCAAGCCTGCGTCTGCTCCCGCGGGAACGAGCGCAGCGACAAGCGGCCTCCAATCCTTGCAACGACACGATTCCGCTGGCCGCGCCAAATCCATGGGCATCGCGCGCGCAAGCCTGCCCTCCGATGTCGCCGACTAAGGCAAGCGAAGCTAGACTGTGCCCTTCTTTGTGCACGAGCGACCGCAATGCCCGAATTACATTGGCTGGGCGACCGCAAGGCCCGCCAGGCTGCGCGCCACGTGCAATACCGCCTGCTGCAACCGGTGAGCGAGGTGGGCGCGCCCGACAGCGAGAACCTGCTGATCCAGGGCGATAACCTCGATGCGCTGAAGAGCCTGCTGCCCCTGTACGCCGGCCGGGTGAAATGCATCTTCATCGACCCACCGTACAACACGAAGAGCGCGTTCGAGCATTACGACGACAACCTGGAACACAGCCAGTGGCTGTCGATGATGTATCCGCGGCTGGTGCTGTTGCGCGAACTGCTGAGTGAGGACGGCAGCATTTGGGTGACGATCGACGACAACGAGGCGCATTACCTCAAGGTCGTCATGGATGAGGTGTTTGGGCGGGGGAATTTTGTCTCTACAGTCATATGGGAGAAAACTACTAGTGCAAGAAATGATGCGCAGTTATTTTCTGCTGCGCATGATTTTGTTCTTGTGTATGCAAAGTCGATGAGTGATTTCAAGCTTGGTAAACTTGAGAGAACAGAAAGCTCAAATAAGGCGTACAAAAACCAAGATGATGATCCCCGAGGCCCTTGGCGTGAAATTGACTACAAATGCGCCAAGACTGCGGATGAGAGGCCGAATCTGTATTATCCGATCCTTCATCCTGTAACGGGTGAAGAAGTCTGGCCGCGTAGGGAGAGGGTTTGGGCATATGGCCAGAGCGAGCATGAACGACACAAGAGAGAAAATCTACTGTGGTGGGGAAAGACGGGAAATTACAAACTGCCAAAACTCAAGAAATTTCTTGATGACGCGCCTGCGGGTTTGGTGCCGACGACTATTTGGTTTACGAAAGAAGTTGATCAGACGCGTACAGCAAGAAAGGAAATTAAGGATCTGTTTCCAGAAGATCCATTTGGAACACCGAAGCCAGAGAGACTCATTAGCCGACTGATTTCCTTGGCAACCAACTCCAACGACCTGATCCTCGACAGTTTCCTCGGCTCCGGCACCACCGCAGCCGTCGCGCACAAGATGGGTCGACGCTGGATCGGTATCGAAATGGGCGCGCATGCCGAAACCCATTGCCTGCCGCGGCTGACGAAGGTCGTCGAAGGCGAACAGGGCGGGGTGTCCGAAGCTGTCGGCTGGCAGGGCGGTGGTGGCTTCCGCTTCATGCGCCTGGGCGAGCCGGTGTTCGACGCCGATGGCCGCATCCGCGGGGACGTGCGCTTCGCACCGCTGGCCGCGTATCTGTGGTTCCTGCACACGCGCACGCCGTGGGCGGATGCACCCGCGCCCGGCGTGCGCAAGGTGCCGTCGCCAGTGCTGGGCCTGCACGGCGATACCGCGGTGGTGCTGCTCTACAACGGCGTGCTCGGCGACCGCCGCCCGCAGGCCGGCAACGTGCTGACCCACGCAGTGTTCGAAGACCTGCGTGCGCGCCTGCCGCAGCATGACGGGCCGTGGCTGGTCTACGGCGAGGCCTGCCGGCTCGGCCCGGCCACGCTGAAACGGTTCGGCATCGCCTTCAAGCAGATTCCCTACGACATCCGCCGGGGCTGACATGGACCTGACCCTCAAACCGTATCAACAGGACGCGCTGGCGGCGCTGGATGCCTTCCTCGTCGCCGCGCGCGGCTGCAGCACGGCCGAGCAGATGCAGGCCGCGTTCACCGCCGCGCGCCGCGAGGCGCTGGGCGAGCAGGCGCCGCTGTTGCCGTATCGCGTGTTCTCCAACGAACAGCCGGAGATCCCGGTCGCCTGCCTGCGCATTCCCACCGGCGGCGGCAAGACCCTGATGGCCGCGCATGCGGTGGAACGCGCGGCGCGCCTCTACACCGGCAGCGCCGCGCCGCTGGTGCTGTGGCTGGCGCCCAGCGACGCCATTCGCACCCAGACGCTGGAAGCGCTGAAAACGCCCGACCATCCGTATCGCGATGCGTTGCTGCGTTACTGGCCGGCCGAACGCCTGAGCGTGCTGGACATCGGCGACGCCGCGCAATTGCGCGCGCACGATATCGGCGCCCGCGCCATCGTGCTGGTGGGCACCATTCAGACCCTGCGTGTGGACAAGACGCAAGGACGCACCGCCTACGCTTATCGGGAGGACTTCGAGCCGCATTTCGCCGATGCGCCGGACGCGCCCATTTTCGAGCGCGTGAGTCAGGCCGATCTGGACGCACAGCCCTATCTGTCGCAGGCGGATATCGGCAAGATCAAGCGCAGCTTCGCGAACCTGCTGGCCTGGCATCGACCGATCGTGATCATGGACGAGGCGCACAACGCGCGGACTCCTCTTTCGCTCAAGTTCATGGGGCGCATCCGCCCGGCCTGCCTGATCGAATGGACCGCCACGCCCGCGGCGGATCAGAACGTGCTGTATCACGTCTCGGCGCAGGCGTTGAAGGCCGAGGACATGATCAAGCTGCCGATCGTGCTGGCGCCGCATCCCAACTGGCAGGAGGCGGTGCGCGATGCGGTACTGACCCGCGCACGCCTGGAAGAGGCCGCGGCCGGCGAGAGCGACTACGTGCGCCCGATCGCGCTGTTCCAGGCCGAGGACAAGGGCGGCGAAGTGACCTTCGAGATGCTGCAGACGCATCTGCAGGATGCGCACGGCATTCCGCCTGCGCAGATCGCCGTGCATACGGGCAAGCAGCGCGACCTGGACGGCGTGGACCTGTTTAGGCGCGACTGCCCGATCCGTTTCATCATCACCGTCGAGGCGCTGAAGGAAGGCTGGGACTGCTCCTTCGCCTATGTGTTCTGTACCGCGCAGAACATCCGCTCCAACACCAAGATGGAGCAGTTGCTGGGCCGCGTGCTGCGCATGCCGTATGCGCGCAGGCGCGCTGCGGAAACGCTCAATCGTGCGTATGCGCATGTGTGCAGCCCGAGCACGACCCTTGCGGCCAATCAGCTGACCGATCGTCTGGTGTCGATGGGCTTCGAGGAAATGGCTGCCGCGCAATTCGTGCAGCCCGCGATCGGCGGTGGCGATCTGTTCGCAGCGCCGGCACCGACGCCGTTGGCGGTCGAAACCGTGTTCGAGGTCGACGACAAGCACGCGGCGGCGATGCAGGCACTGGTCGAGGCCCTGCCCGGGCAGGTGCGCATGGCGCCGGCCGGCGATGACGGGATGCCCGCGACGCTGACCGTCGCCGGCACGCTGACCGTCGAAGCCATCGAAGCGGCGGTCGAACGCCTGCCGCGCAACAAGGACGTGCGCGAAGTCGCCACGCAGGTGTTGCAGCGCCATCAGGCGCGGGTGGAATCCGCGGAAGCGCCGAGCCAGCGCGGCGTCGCGTTCGCGGCGGTACCGATGCTGGCGATCCCGCTGCAGGGCGAATTGATGCTGTATGAGCCGGAACTGCTGTCCGAACTGGCGGACTATTCGCTGGCCGGATTGCCCGCAGATCTTCCGGATTTTCGGCGCGAGGACACGGTGCGGCCGTATCTGATCGATATCGAGCGCGGCAAGCTACGCATCGCCGAGGATCAGGCGCAATACCAACTGGACCTGGATGAGGGCGATGCCGGTGTGCGTCGGGAAACGGTCATTCGCGAGTTGGATAAGCAACTTCGCCGCGATTCAATCCTGCAACCGGACATGATTGCGTGGCTGGGCCGCCTGTTGGATGGCCTGGATCGTGCCGGCTTCGACCTGGCCTATCTGCTGCGCCATCTCAATGCCGTGGCCGATGCCGCCTCCGCCCGCCTCAATGCCTTGCTTGGCGACCAGCGCCGGGCTGCGTTCCAGCAGAGTCTGGTCGAGCCGGCCACGTCGCCGCGGCTGGATCAGCATTTCGCGTTCCGCTTCGACCCGCAGGCCTATCCCGCGCGGTGGGAATACACAGGGCGCTATCAGTTCCGCAGGCATTACTACCCGAAACCGGGCGAACTCAAGCCTGACCTCGACGCCGAGGAAACCGCTTGCGCGATCGCGTTGGACCGGATGCCGCAGGTGCGGTTTTGGGTCCGCAATCTCGAGCGCCAGCCCAGTCACTCGTTCTGGTTACCGACTTCGACGGATCGTTTTTATCCCGATTTCGTCGCCGAACTCGATGATGGACGCTTATTCGTCGTCGAGTACAAGGGCGCCGATCGCTTCAGCAACGACGATTCGCGAGAGAAGCGGACCATCGGTGACGTCTGGGCCGCCGCCAGCGGCGGGCGGTGTCTATTCCTGATGGCGACCGACCGGAACACGGCGGGAGTTTCGGTCGATGAGCAGTTGCGGCGAGCGGTGGGATGATGGGTGCGCGCGATGACGGGCGGCCCGAACAGCCGCATCTCCCAGGGCCTGTTATTGATCCGGCTGTTCGGGCCGCCCGTCATCGCGCGCACCCATCATCCCACCGCTCGGCGCAACTGCTCATAGACCGAAACTCCCGCCGTGTTCCGGTCGGTCGCCATCAGGAATAGACACCGCCCGC
>SSEV01000078.1 GCA_008015095.1 Lysobacteraceae bacterium
AATTCGAGGAACGCGCCACCGCCGGTGGAGATGTAGCTCACCTCACCGGCAATGCCGTACTTGTCCACCGCCGCCAGCGTGTCGCCACCGCCGGCGATCGAGAACGCCTGCGAGGCCGCGATTGCCCGCGCCAGCGCCTCGGTGCCCTTGCCGAAGGCGTCGAATTCGAACACGCCGACCGGGCCGTTCCAGACCACGGTGCCGGCGCGCTTGATCAACTCGGCGTAGCGCGCGGCGGTGGCCGGACCGATATCGAGGATCATGTCCGTCTCGCCCACTGCATCGACGGTCTTCACCGAGGCCGGCGCATCGGCCTTGAAATCGGGCGCGACCACGACGTCGACGGGGATCGGAATCTCTGCGCCACGCGCCTTGGCGTCGGCCATGATGGTTTTCGCGGTGTCGATCAAGTCCCTCTCCACCAGCGACTTGCCGACCTGATACCCCATGGCGGCGATGAAGGTGTTGGCGATGCCGCCGCCGACGATGAGTTGATCGACCTTGGACACCAGCGAAGACAACAGTTCGAGCTTGGTGCTGACTTTGCTGCCGGCGACGATCGCAAGCAAAGGCCGCGCCGGATGCTCCAGGGCCTTGGCCAGCGCATCGAGTTCGGCCATCAGCAGCGGGCCGCCTGCAGCCTGCTTCGCAAACTTGATGATTCCGTGCGTCGAAGCCTGGGCGCGGTGCGCGGTGCCGAACGCATCCATCACGAACACATCGCAGAGCGCGGCGTACCTTTGCGACAAGGCGTCGTCGTCCTTGCCTTCGCCAACGTTCATGCGGCAATTCTCCAGCAGCACGAGCTGACCGGGCTCGAGTTCGACGCCATCGACCCAATCCTTCAGCAGCGGCACATCGCGGCCGAGCAGTTCGGACAATCGCGCGGCCACCGGCGCCAGCGAATCCGCTTCGCTCCACACGCCTTCCTTCGGCCGTCCCAGATGCGACATCACCATCACCGCCGCGCCCTTCTCCAAAGCGAGTTTCAGCGTAGGCAGCGAAGCGACGATGCGCTGGTCGGAGGTCACCTTGCCGTCGGCGACGGGGACGTTGAGGTCTTGCCGGATCAACACTCGCTTGTGCGCCAGATCAAGGTCGGTCATGCGCGAAATGGTCATGGGTCGTCGGTTCCAATGGGGGTCGAAGTCGGTGCAACGCCATCCTTGGCAGGCTGTCGAAAACCGAGCTGTCGAAGACCGATCTGTCGAAAACCGGGCCGTCGAAAAACCGGGCTATCGAAAACCAAGCTGTCGAAAACGTCCTGCTCGCGCAGAACGAACGGTTTACGGTCATCCAGTCCGCGCGGACCAGCGCCATGCCAGAGATGCAGGGCCTATTGTCCCCCGCCGCGCTATCGCCCGTCATCAGCCACATTCGCGGCGGCAGGGCCGCAAGGCATGGCTCCGGCCACAACCGCGGAGCGGGCAGTCAGGCGAGGCGTATTCGCGCGATGCGCGAGCGATCAGGCGTTTCCATCCCGTTGCGTCGATTTCTGCCGCAACAAGGTGAGGGCGAATCCGGCGACGACCACGGCGCCGCCGATCAGCAGCGCCCACAGCAACGCGTTGCGCCAGTCGAAAGGTTTGCGCGGTTCCGCATAGGCAGCGTCGCCTGCGCTCACGGCGCGCGCTCCCAGCGTGGCCATCGCAGGTTGCCAATCGGCGCCGAATTGCTTACGCAGCGGAGCCAAGGCCTGTTCCACCGGCAATTCCGGTCGATGCGCGTTGCGGCTGCCTGCGGCGAGGGTGTAAGGACCGGTCCCCTGCGCCAGGAAAATAAAACGATCCGGCAGATAGGACACTTCCACGACCGGCGCGGGGTTCAGCGCGATCGGGCTGCGCAGACGCAACTCGCGCGCGGCCGTCGGGACGGTCAAGGCCATGTCTTCATTGTCGATCCTCTGCTCGCCCTGACGCAGGCGGAACAACAACGTGCGCCCGACCGGCAACCAGGCCTCCTCGCTGCGCGTATCGATCGTGACTTCGGCGGTCGCGTTGTCAGCGCCCAGGGTCACGCCGATCCGCCCCACGGGCAACAATGCGGGTAGGCGATAACGGTACAGTTGCCCGCCGCCGTGTTCGTCGCGAACCGCATCGACGAACTCCGCGCGCAGCCGGCGCCAATGCGACGGAGGCGCGCCGGCGCGGGTGCGGCGCGCGGTGATTTGCAGGCTGGGCAAGGCGTCGCCATCCAACTGGCGTAGGCGCAGATAACGCAACGCGGTCGCCGGCAGGACGATGTCGCGACGTTGCAGCACTGCGCCATCGCGCCGCAGCGAGATCACCGCAGCCGCATCGACCAGCGGCTGCCAGTGCTCCAGATCGTCGCTGCCGTCGACCGCGAAGCGCGTGCGCATGTCGCGACCGGTCTCCGGCCAGTGCAGATCGAGACGATCGACGGTCGAAACGCGTTGCGGGCGGCGGCCGACATCGGCGTCGAGAACGTAATCGATGAAGCCTTGCGGCTCGGCGGAAACGACGTCCGCCTGCAACGACCGCAGGCGGCCGTCGTCATCGCGCTCAAGACGCAGGGAGAGATCGTCCCCCATGGCCACGGTCGCGCGGGGCAACGGGAACGCCGGCACCGTGACCTGCGCCACGCCCGGCTGGGTCGCGGGATCGATCGTCATCCGCGCCACCGGCACCGCCTGCCCCTGGGCGTTGAACACTTCCAGATCGCCCAGCGCCTTGTCCTTGAGCACGGCGTAGACCTCGGGCGTCAGCGCGAATTGCCAGGCCGCGCTGTCGCCTTCTGAGCGCAACGGCCACTGGTAGGCGTAGTCGCCGGGTTTGGAGGCCTGCGGCGCTTGCGCTGACGCCGCCGACACGGCCAGCGCGAAGGCGGCGAACACACTTCCGATGCGGGCATTGCGCGAACTCATGCCGGACTCTCCTGAGCGGACGCCCGCCGTGGCGGTGCGGGCGCGAAATAGCCGACGGCGGTGCAGAGCAACCCGTAGGCCAAGAACGAAACGATTCCGAACAGATTGCCCAGATGGCTGCGATCGACCACGACCAACTTGAGCAACACCACGCCCATCAACACGGCCCCTGCGCCCCACAACAAGCGATCGGCGCGACGCGAACCGAAGATCCAGCCGAGCACGCCCAGCACGCTCCAGACCACCGTCAACGCGGTCTGTACCGTGGCGTCATCGAGCATCGACGGCGACCAGACCGTATCGGCCCAGTGATGGCAGGCGCGCAGCGTGGCGAAAGTGATCCACACGAAAGCGGTCAATGCGAACAGAGGCACCCGGCGCTGGGTGGACATTCCCGGCCCTGTCGCCCAGGCCCATTGCGCCAGAAGCGCCAGCCCGCCGAGTTGGATCAGTTCGAGCGGATTGACCAGGGTCAGCCATGGCAAGGGTTTGCTGTCGCCTGGGTAGAACAACGACAGCGTCCAAAGCGCGCCGAACGCGATCCGCGCGCAAACCAGGAGCATGCCGCGGTAATCATCGAAACCCGCATGCAGCGGCGGCGATAAACTCGATGCGCGCAGCTGCAGCAACGCGGCATAGATCAAGATCGGCGCCATCAGGCTGGACATGACCCATCCGTCGCCGAACGTTCCGCGATCGACCAGATGCATCAGGGTGGTCGCTATCGCAGCGACCCACGCCCAATGCCAGCCGCCATGCGCAAAGAAACGTTGCATGCGACCGGCGCCTCGCAGGGTGCTCAGGCTGCGCCATCCCAAGAGGGCGAACAGCGCCCAGGCCGCGGCGCCCCAACCCGCAAACGGATAATCATGTTGGGAAGTGAGCCATAGCGCGAACAAGGAGCCCATGAGCAAGGCAGCCGCTGTGGTCCATGCCAGCACCGGCCAATCGGACCATCGCCGCCGCGCCTCGGCGCAAAACCAGCCGGTCACGGTCACGAAGGCGAAAACCGCTTTCAGATCGTTGGCGGAGCTGACGTAACGATCGATTTCCTGCAGCCCCGCGAACAGCCACCATCCCAATCCCCAGACGGTGAACAACCCCGCCATTCCGCCGAAGCGATGACGCCGGTACGACCATGCCGTGGCGACGGCGGCGATCGCGATCAACAACGCGCCCATGAAACTCGCATTCGCGATCGCCATCCTGCCGATCTCGCCCTGATCGACAAGCTCGACCGGATGCAGGTTCAGACCGCTGGCGCCGAGGACATAAGCCATCGCCGCCAGCGCCTGCAGCGCCAGACCGCTGAGCTGCGGCAGCAGGCGTCGCTGACGCAGGCCGAGCCAAATCAGGGCCGCGCCTTCAAGCGCAAAGACGCTGGCGGTCACGCGCGCCGACAAGGCCAGCGGCACCGATAGCGTGGCGAAGCCGACCGCGAGCACCGCATACGAGTCCACCAGACTCAGGAACCGTTCGCGCCCGCGCAACAGCGTGGCGAGCAATGCGTAGATCGCCGCCAACGCCAGCGCCGAAAGCGCCAACGGCATGCGCGCGCCCTCGAACAGCCCGGCCTGCAACGAGAACGCGACCAGCGGCGCGCCGAAGACCAGGGTGCCGTCGACCAGATCGCGGCGGCGTTCGCCACGGCCGCGTGCGTAGAAGATCGGGATCAGCAGATACAGGGCGAAGAACAACAGCAGGAAAGGCTCGGTGCTGTTGAACTTCTCCGGCTGGTACTGCAACACGCCCCAGAGCGTGCCGATGCCGAAGGTGAAGACGAAACCGAGCAGATTCAGCAGACGCCACGGCCGCTTCCAAGCAATCGCGAAAATGCCGAGATTCAATACCGCGTAGTAGCCGAACAAGGCGACATGATTGCCGCTTCCGGTGGACAACCAGATCGGCGCGAGGAATCCGGCGAGGATGCCCAGCACCGCTAGCGCCATCGTGTTCTGCATCACCGCGAGCACGCCAAGTCCCGCGACCAATGCGATGGTGATCGCGAACGCCGCGCCTGCCGGCATCAATCCATAGAGCTTGTATGCGGCAAAGACCACCAGCATCAGCACGCCGATCGCGCCGCCTTGCAGCCCCAACGCAAACGAACGGCGCTGCTCGCGCTGACGCCACGCGAACACCAGGCCGGCGATAGCGGCGGCGGCGACGCCGGCCAGGCGCAGTTCGATCGGCACCCGCACCCAGCCTTGATCGCTGGCGTACTTGAGCAATGCCGCCACGCCAGCGAACAGCACAAGCATGCCGATCTTCACCGGCACGTTGCCTTCGGTGAACCAGCGCCGCAACCAACGCACGACCGGCGCGAATGGATCGGACGGCGGCGGCGCTTTGGGGCGCGGCGGCGGCATCGGCGGAGCACCGGTCGCGGCGTTGGCCCGGTCCTGCTCGTAGGCCGCCGTGCTGCCGATCGCGATCGCCGCAGGCCGCTGTGCGGGCGGCAACGGCGGCGGCATAGCGCGCGACGCGTCGGTTGTCGGGTGCTCGGTAGGATGTTCGGCCGATGCGATCACACCGGCCGCCGCTTCCAGGCCCGGTGCGCGCCCGGGTGATCCAGGATCGGCCTCAGCCGAGCCCATCCGCTGCGGATCGAATGCCGCGGACACGGCTGCCGCAGGGGGCGCAACGGCTTGGGCCGGCGGTCGATCAGCCGCCTGCTGCGCCGCAGAGGACTGCGCCGTAGCGGGCGATGCCACGCCATCCGCAGCGCGCGCTTCGAGCCCGCGCAGGCGCGATTTCAGCGCATCAATGTCGCGCATCAATGCATCGATGCGATCGTTCGCCTTGCCGATCTTGAGCAAGGCGACCACGAGCAAGACGGGAACGGCCAGAACGGCGAGCCCCAGCAAAATCAGAATGCCCGCGAGATCACCCATGCTCGCCC
>SSEV01000212.1 GCA_008015095.1 Lysobacteraceae bacterium
ACGCCATCACGAGACGCCATCACGAGACGCCATCACGAGACGCCATCACGAGACGCCATCACGAGACGCCATCACGAGACGCCATCACGAGACGCCCTCCATGCCGCACGTGACTTAAGCGATTTCTTCGCGACACCTCGCACCACACACGCGTCCGCACTTTGTGGCGGGCTTGAGCCCGCCCTACGATTCTTTCTCAGCGTTCCAACGCGGCAAGGGCAACGAAAAAGTAGCTCCGGCTTCGGCGTGGTTGTCGTGCGTGCTCAACCGCCGCGTTGCGCTTTCCATTTGGCCAAGACTTCCGCTTCGCGTTCCGGTTTGATGCCCGAACGCGGGCCGGCGTCGCGGCGGTCCTGTGGTTGCGCGTCGTACCACGCGAGCGTCGCGGTGACGGTGTCGGCGATGCTGCGGAAGGTGAGACCTGCGGCGACGGCCTTGGCATTGCGGCGGGTGTGAAAACCGGCGCTGTCACCGGTGCTCGGCACCCACACCGGCATGTCGCTCCAGGGCGAGACGTTCTGCGCTTCAAGAAATTCGGCCGGCACGAAGACGAACTTCGCGCCTTGTGTGGTCGAAGCGCGGATGCCGTACAGCAACGCCGTCATGTCGAGGCCATAATCCGGACCGAAGGCGTTGAATGCGCCGCGTGTCTTCTGTTCGGCCAACCGGATCATCCACTCGCCAAGGTCGCGCGCATCGATGAATTGCACAGGATCGCGTCCATCGCCCGGGCACAACACTTCGCCGCCGCGCCGCAAGCGCAATGGCCAGTAACTGAAACGATCGGTCTCGTCGCCGGGGCCGACGATCAGGCCCGGCCGCACGATGGTGGCGCGGTCGCCGAATTGCCTGCGGGTTTCGGCTTCGCTCGCGGCTTTCAGGCCCGCGTATTTGCCCATGTCCGCGCGCAGGCTCGTCGAAGTTTCTTTCAGCGCCTCGCCATCGAATGTCGCCAAAGGCGCGGTTTCGTCCTGGCCCGGCGCCGCGTTGTCGGCATACGCCGATACGCTCGAAATCATCATGTAGCCGTTGACATGCCCCTTGAGCGCCGCCGCGGCCTCGCGAATCCAGATCGGCACGCTGCTCGGATTGTCGATGCAGATATCCCAGCGCCGGCCTTTGTCGACTTCGGCACGGATCGAGGCGTAATCGTTTTTGTCGCGATCGCCGAGCAATTGTTGTACATGCCCCGGCCACTCCGGTTGTTTGCGCCCGCGGTTGAAGATCGTCACCCGATGCCCGCGCGCCAGCGCATAACGCACCTGATGCGGACCGGTCAGTCCGGTGCCGCCGAGGATAAGAATGTCGAGCGGTTTGACGTCCGCAGGCGTGGTGTCGGATGCGCCGGCAGCGAGCGGAGCGGCGCTGGCGGGAGGCGCATCGTGCGGCTCGCCACCGTGCGCGGCGGCGCCAGCCGCAACGGTCGATACCCGGCTGGCGGCAGCACCGGCCAATCCAAGCGCTCCCAGTTTCAACATGCCACGACGATCCAGGCCCATGTACATGCTCCCGCGGACGATGGTGCGATCGTCCGCGCATCGGCGCACCGCTTCCCGTGCCGGAAGTCAGGTCCGCATGCAATGCGTGGCGGCCTCAACCGCAATCGCGCAGGTCGGGTGCGCGCGCGATCCGCAACGCGCATGCGAGCGTGCGGTCGGGCGCGCCGGTGATGAAGTCCTCGCGATGCAGAGGCAATGCCAGGTCCGGGGTGACGCCCACGCCCTCGAATTCGCGCCCGTCGGGAAACCATTGCCGACGCGAGCTCACCCACAGGGTCATGCCGTTATCCCAGGTCTTGATCTTCGGCTGTCCGCTGCTGCCCCACGTCGTCTGACCGATCACCAAGGCCCGCGCGCTGAGACCGAAAGGCATCGCGAAATCCTCACAGGCCGAACCGCAGCCATGATCGATCAGCAACAGGTACTTCAGCGCGCGCGCGGATTCAGGCGCGGCCGGCGTGGCGGCGAGACGCGTCGCGTCGCGCGGCGGCGATGTCCGCCACGAGACCCAATCCTCGCCCAGCAGCGCGCGACCGAGACGGCTCGGCGTCGTACCGCCGGGATTGCCCCGCACATCGATCACCCACACCGCGGCATCGCGGTACGCGCCCGTTACCGCATCGCGCGCCTGCGATTCGTACTCCGGCCGGTCGAAGCGCCCGATCCGCAGATAAGCGATGCGTCCCGGCTCGATCCAGCGCGCTTCCACCGGAGGCGGTTCGGTCCTGGCGGGCGAGGTGAGCGCGAGTGTGCGATCGATGCGCACCTGCGTGCCGTCGCCCAGACGCAGATCGAAGCGCAGCGGAAACAAGCTTGCGTCGAACGACAGCGCATCGCGCAGCGCGGACTCGTCGGAGGCGGACAGAAACCCCGCCCGGCTTTGGAAAAACGCCTCGAACGGTTGCGCATCGATCGCCTCGACCACGCTGCCCGCCGGCACCTCGGCGCGGCGCGAGCCCGCGACCACCCACTGACCGTCGAGATGACGCAGCCGCAGACCCAGGTGACCGGGGTCGTCGCGTTCGCGCGCGGGGTCGCGAAAGAAGGTATGCCCGTTGCGCAGACTTGCGACGAAGCGCGTGGTCAGTGCGGAAAACGCCGCGCGCTCGGCGGTCGCCGCCGCCTGCATCCGGTACTGCGCCAACGCCTGTTCCAGATCGACGCCGGACAACGCCTGTCGATGCGCGAAATGCCGGCGCAGCATCGTCGCCACCTCGTCGGCTGTGCGTGCGCTGTCGGCCGCGCTCCAATCACCCTCCGCAGCGTCTTTCGCGCACACCAATACAGACGACAACGCCATCGCGAGTAAAGCGCAGAGCACGGCCCTGCGATGGCGCAAAAATCGATACATCGTCTTCTCCGTCAGGATCCGGCAGGCCATGTCCCGGTGCGACAGCGATGTTAGAAAACCCGGAAGCGGGAGCGGTAGCTGTCGAAAGTCACCTTTTGCGCGGGTGGACGAATCGAAAGGACTACATGATCCGCAATGCATCTTTTGATACGGACT
Source organism: Lysobacteraceae bacterium (assembly GCA_008015095.1). Lineage (GTDB taxonomy): Bacteria > Pseudomonadota > Gammaproteobacteria > Xanthomonadales > Xanthomonadaceae > Lysobacter_I. The sequence continues at coordinate 3,007 of SSEV01000212.1, forward strand.
GTGTGCGTCATACCAGCTCCTGCTTGAGCGCATTTCCTGATCTGTTACGCTCGTATGAATAACACATGCGACGCGGAATTGGGTTCCGGCTTGAGCGCATTTCCTGATCTGTTACGCTCCGGTTGGCGTTCATGCGTACACCGCAGGGCGTTCCGGCTTGAGCGCATTTCCTGATCTGTTACGCTCCGCCAACTCGGCTGGTGAATGATCTCGGCAGTTCCGGCTTGAGCGCATTTCCTGATCTGTTACGCTCCTGAAGTCATTGCGATAAACTCCATTCCCCGTTCCGGCTTGAGCGCATTTCCTGATCTGTTACGCTCATTCGATCCCATGACGTGGGTTCGCATACAGTTCCGGCTTGAGCGCATTTCCTGATCTGTTACGCTCTTCCGCGCCGAACGGGTGGGCTGGGACGCAGTTCCGGCTTGAGCGCATTTCCTGATCTGTTACGCCCTTGAGTTCAAAAAGGGGACGAAGCCTCCCGTTCCGGCTTGAGCGCATTTCCTGATCTGTTACGCTCGCCGACGAACACGTATCGCACCCAGCTGCAGTTCCGGCTTGAGCGCATTTCCTGATCTGTTACGCTCAGTGCCAGTCCTGCAAATACTGACCTGAGCGTTCCGGCTTGAGCGCATTTCCTGATCTGTTACGCTCCTCCGTGCGCTTGGCGCATCGCAATTCACTGTTCCGGCTTGAGCGCATTTCCTGATCTGTTACGCTCAAAGGGGAGGGCATTAACATACGTATTCGCGTTCCGGCTTGAGCGCATTTCCTGATCTGTTACGCTCGACAATTTCCGCGCTCTGGCTGCTGCATATGTTCCGGCTTGAGCGCATTTCCTGATCTGTTACGCTCCAATCGCGCCCGTCTGTGTGGTTGTGACACGTTCCGGCTTGAGCGCATTTCCTGATCTGTTACGCTCCGTCGTACCGCAACTCCCTGTTTCGGCAGGGTTTTTCGGCTTTTATGGGGCTGAAAATCGGCCCGCAGGGGCTAGAAGAGTTCATATTGCTCGGGGTTCTTGGGCGGCCGTTTCCGCCTGCGCCCGTCGAAGCGGACGATGCCGGCATACTGCTTGTCGGTGAAGTAAAGCACATAGACCTTGCCGCCCGGAGGCAGTACCAGTTCGACCCGACGAGTGGTGGTGGTGGCCTGTTCGCGGCCTTCGACGAAACGCAGGTAGACCGAGTACTGGCAACGCTCGAATCCGAGGTCCAGCAGGTCGTTGCGAAAGTCCGTTGCGGACTTTCGTTCCTCCGGCGTGTCCACCGGCAGATCGAACATCACCAGAACCCACATGAGTCGGTAGGCGCTGAGCGCGCGTTTGGCGGGGCGGGGTTCATTCTTCTTCGTCCTTGGCATGACGGCGGGCCCTTGGCGTGAGTCGTGGCGGCCGGCGTGGGTGATTGGGCGAGTCGAGCATGGTGCGCAGCGCCTCCGCATGCGCCAGCGGCAGTGCCAGCCGCGTGCGCTCGCCTTCGTAGATCTGCGCCAGCGACAGGCATAGGCGTTCGATGGCATTGGCGATCGGGCCGCTGCCTTCGTCGGTCCGCAGCGGCCGGGTCATCAGCAGCGCCAGCTCGCGTTTGCCGGCGGCATCCACGTCGTAGAGGCCAAGATCGACGCGCTGGCGTACCAGAACGTCGACACAGGGCCGGAACGGTTCCATCAGGTCGTCCACCAGACGCAGGGCGTTGCCGTCGTTGGCGTGATGCAGGGGCAGCCCCGGATGCAGGCCGGTGGCGACCAGATGGCGGGCGACGGTGGCGCGCAGCACGGTGTAGCCGTAGTTCAACAGGCCGTTGATGCCATCGCCGTCGGCGTCGCGGCGGAACGCCTTGCCGAACAGCAGCGACCAGTAACGGCGCGCGCCAACGCCTTCGAGATTGCCGGCATCGCCTGAGCGCACTTTCGGCACCAGGGCGCGCAAGGGCGCTTCCGGAAGGGCATAGGCGCCGAGGGCGGCGGCCTGCATCGACAGTTTCGCACGCACCAGATCCCGCCACAGGCGCTTGCACAGCGGCTTGCCCGCCGCGATCTGCGCATCCAGCCGTGCGCCCTGCCGGTGATGGCCCTCCAGCGGCCACAACACCGCGCGCGGCATCTGGTTGCGTCCGCAGATCACCACCGGCGCGCCCCGCTCGGCCAGCGCCGTCAGCAGGTTGTTGCTGATCACCACGCCATGGGCGGTCGCGATCAGGGCGGAAACATCGTCCAGTGGCACCCGGCCCAGCTCGGCACCGTGGCGCTCGGCGACGAGGAAGCCGCGATCCATGTGCAGATAGCGGCCCTGTCCGGCCACTTCGACGATCCGGCCGATCATGATCTGAATCCGGGGTCGTTGACGTAGCCCAGCGGGTCGACGCCGACGCTTCTGGCTGCCGCCTTGCGCAGTTGTTCCGGGCTCCATTCCTTGAGTTTTTTGTCGGCCGACGGGTTGGCTTCGCGATGATCGGCGAGGAAAACCGATTTCTCCGAGATCTTCACCACTCTGCGCACCACGGCGACGCCATTTTCTTCCAGTACCAGCATGTCCTCCTTGCGCAGGCGCAGGACGACAGGCTCGCCGTCGGGCCCCGTTTCCCTACGCAGATCGAAATTGTTTGCGTTGGCGCGAAATGTGGTGATCACCTTGGGTCGCCACTGGCCTTTGGCATTGCGCCAGATCAGCAGGCAGTGGTTGCCGGCGGTGGCGACGTACCGGTATTCGCGTCGCTCGCCATACCGATCCCTGATACCGACGACCGAAAGACGTTCCTCGACCCGGACTCGGCGGATGCCGGTGGTTCGCGAGAATTCGAGCAACGCCTGCCTGGCTTCCACAGGCGTCTTGCCGCGCAGCAGGGCGTACAACTGTTCGCGAAGCGCGGGATTGGCGACCTTCGCGGACGGGCGACCGGTCTTGCCGGGTACGATCTCGACATTGTTCAGCTCGATGGACTCGATCGCAACGCGATGCCAGACCTTCGGGCTATCGCCTTTCTTCGCGGCCGGCTCGCGCATGCCGTAATTCGTTTCGTTGTGAAGACCGCCCTGAACGCCATGGTCCGGTTTGTGCGAGACGGTGATGCGCTCGTAGGACTCGAGTACGCGCTCGCGGAAGTCCGGCCAGGGTGGCGGAAATTGCTTGAACTTGCGGTTCTGGCCGGCATCCTCGGCATTGCGCGCGGCCTGCGACATCGCCTGCAGTGTTCGTTCGTCGCAGGCGCCGATGACCGCCGCATCGAGCGCGTGGTGGCGATGATCTTCGCGGTACTTGCGGCCGGCGTTGACACCGGAGGGATCGTTGAGCCCCCAGATCGCCCGCAGCATGCCGGTCAGCCGTCCGCTGGTGACCCGGACCCGTTGTGGGGGGCAAATCGTGGTCAGATACTCCCTCGCGACGCGGGACAGGTAAGCGGTGTCGTTGAGGTGCCGGGCGAGAAATCCGCGCTCACCGAGTGCCGTCTCCACCGCGTCTTCCTTGAACCTCTTCGCCTTGTTGGCCGGCAAGTCCCTGGACCGTTCGACGATCGACTGCCAGTCGAACCCGTGCATGCCCCCGCTGAATGCTTCGTGCGGACTTCGGTTGCCTTTGATGCGATTCGCTTCCGTGGCGCAGAGCACCTTGTTGGTCAGACTGTCGTCGAGGGTGCGGGAGAACGGAAGGAGATGGTCGACTTCGACGTCCGACGAGAACACACACAGGCTGTCGGTGGTGTCGGTCAGGCACAGTTTCCGCCCGGAGTAGACACAGGCACGGTACAGCGGGTCGCTTCCCCCAAGCTCCTCCCACAACAAGTAACGGTGCCGGTTCTCACGGTTCTCGCGTTGCCCCAGCTTGCGCAGCTCGGCATTGATCTTGTCGTTTCGTTTCCGGTTTTTATCCTGTTCGTCCTTCAATTCCTTCCTGCGTCTTCCGGACATGCCGAATTCGCGCGTCAGTTCGATGTTGATTTCGCGCGGCGGCCCCCACCGCTTAATCATCGCGTTGACCAGAAGCCGAAGCTGGACCAGCCCGACATGGACAGTCGGGTTCGGGATCCGTCCGAAATACTTCTCGACCAGATGCATCTGTTTCGGATCGTCGTCGTTCGGCTCGGTCGCCACTTCGTAACGTCGCGGGTGCGGAGAAACGTAACCGGCGAGCACCTTGCCGTAGTAGGGAAGCCTGGGCCTGATCTCTCCGGTGTAGAAGTCGGAGTGGCTGACGTACCTGGACTTCGCGACCGCCTGGTCGTAGGTGATGACCTCCGCCTCCAGAAACGGCAGGAGGTGCTCAATCGCCTTTCGGCTGAGGCTGCCGTAGTCGTCGGGCAGATGGCCGACGGCGAGCAATGCCGCGACGGCCTGTTGGTCGAACGCGAAGGGCAGGCGCGAGAGCGCGTCCAGCCACGGTTGAATGCGCTGCGGGGCCTCGATGCTGCGGCTGATCTGCTTGGCCGGACCGATGTCCTTCGGCAGCGCGGAAAGCGCGGACAGCAACAGCTCGTTGTCGGGCGCCATTTCGAGCAGGACCGCGAGGGCTTCCTGCTGCAGATCGCTGATCCGGGTCCAGCGGTCGCCGATCGCCGCAGCGATCGGCGCCGTCGCATCCCCCTTGAATCCCGTGCGTTTGCGGTCCTTCTCGAAATTGAAGGAAGCGCCGCGCGGCAGCTTCAACCGCTTGGCCATGTCCGCGAACGGGATCGGTTTCCTGTCGGCATGTCTGGCGAGTGCGTCGGCCAACGTATCGCGTTGCTCCAGCGTCAGCAGAGATTCCTCGCCGTCGCGGCGGATACGAAGGTGATTGACGTCGCAGAGAATCCGATACCGTTCGAACAGGGGCGAACATTTCGGGATCCGGGGTTGATCGGGCTCGAATTGACAGCGCCCGGGCTCGACCGGCCGAAGCGGGCGTTGCAGCAGCAGCGTATGCCGGATGGCCGCACGGGCGGGTTCAGTGCAGATCGCAGGGTGATAGCTGGCCTGCTTCTCCCACAGAATATCGAACTCTTTCGCCACCAGATCCCGTTGCGGGTAGAGAAGATACTCGTCATTCGGGTCGCGCCGGGCACGGACCGGCAGACCCTGCTTGCGGCGGTGCGCCAGATACTGGCCGAGCGTCGTGCAACCGGCTTCGTCCATGGCTTGTTCGGTGCGCTTGATCGCCCCTTTGACCTTGCCGCTGTCCTTGTCGTCTTCGCCCTTGGTCTTGCGGCTGCTGCGGAATCCACGGCGTTTCGCGAGGTGATAGATCGTCCGACCGAACTGGTGGGGCGTGAGCGGTTGATCGACACCGTTGCTTCGCAATTCGTACGGATCGAGTGTCGACAGCGCGAGCCGTTCGCCGTCGTCCTCCGGCATCAGACCGAAGCGGATGAGGTCGCCGACAAGATGGTGTTGTCGCGACAACAGACGGTCTCGACGCCGGCGAGCCTGCCTGGCCTTGCGCCGTTCCGCGGCCAGCGACGACAGATCGTCCTTTTTCCTGCCATCGCTGAAGATGCGGACGCCGCTGCGGAGCAGAGCGATGGGTGCATCGTTGTCATCGAGCCGATAGATGCACCATCCGATGGAGTTGGTGCCGACATCCAGTCCGATGCGATAAGGTCCCTTCATGGTTCTCCCCTTGACGTTGCGCGTCGGCGGGTCTATGGTCGTCCCACCTACAGATCAGGAAATGCGCTCTTCCAGCCGGCAACAAGCTGAAAGATGCACCAAATCAGACAACGGCCGGGCAACCGGCCGTTGTTGTTTCTGACGTGATTGCATCGCATATCGTGCGATAGCGCATAGGCCGCATTGCATCGCATATCGTGCGATAGCGCATAGGCCGCTGTAATTCCTGTCACTTTTGACAGGATGTGTTCTTGCATCCCACAGACGGCCTTGGTGCGGCGCCTGGCTGATTTCGAAGCGGCGCCTCAGCGCCCGCACGAGTTTTCACTAGCTCGGCGAATGCTGCGCCGCAGCACTTTCGATGCTCCGGGCGTCAAGCCTTTCCCGGTTCGCAGGAACCCGCGACAATAGACGTCTTGCCTGCGCGGTGGGCGCGGGGCTGCTGATGGAGAACGTATGGCCGATTTCACCCCCGTAGCGCCGGCAGGAGGCGCCAAGATCACCAAAACCCCGGCAGGGCTGGTCGTTCCGGACCGCCCGATCGTGCCGTTCATCGAGGGCGATGGCACCGGTCCGGACATCTGGCGCGCCAGCGTGCGCGTGCTGGACGCCGCGGTGGCTAAGGCCTACGGCGGCAAGCGCCAGCTGATGTGGATGGAAGTGCTGGCCGGCGAGAAAGCCTTCAATCAGACCGGCAACTGGTTGCCCGACGCCACGGTCGACGCCTGCCGCGAGTATCTGGTCAGCATCAAAGGGCCGTTGACCACGCCTGTCGGCGGCGGTATCCGCTCGCTCAACGTCGCGCTGCGGCAGATGCTCGACCTGTTCGTCTGTCTGCGTCCGGTGCGCTGGTTCGAGGGCGTGCCCTCGCCGGTGAAGAAGCCGGGCGATGTGGACATGGTGATCTTCCGCGAGAACACCGAGGACATCTACGCCGGCATCGAGTTCGAGCCGGGTTCTGCCGATGCGCAGAAGATGCTGGATTTCCTGCAGAAGGAATTCCCCAAGGGCTTCGACAAGATCCGCTTCGGCACCAAGGCCAAAACCGACGAGTGGAACAAGGTGCTCGAGGGCATCGGTGCCCCCGCGCGCAGCCTGCCGGTGCAGGTGGGCGTGGGTATCAAGCCGGTGTCGTACCTCGGCACCGAGCGCCTCGTGCACAGCGCCATCTCGTACGCCATCGAGAACAAGCGCAAGTCGGTCACGCTGGTGCACAAGGGCAACATCATGAAGTTCACGGAGGGTGGCTTCCGCGACTGGGGCTACGAGCTGGCCCGCACCGAGT
>SSEV01000227.1 GCA_008015095.1 Lysobacteraceae bacterium
GGAGACGGGAATCGAACCCGCACCATCAGCTTGGAAGGCTGAGGTTCTACCATTGAACTACTCCCGCATCTTGCGGAACGGTCGCGTATCGAGCCCATCGACGAGCCGCGAGGCCCGGCAGATGGTGGAGGGAGGTGGATTCGAACCACCGAAGGCGTAAGCCAGCAGATTTACAGTCTGCCCCCGTTGGCCGCTTGGGTATCCCTCCGGAATCGACACACTATCCGGTGAAACAGCCCGTAATTCTGACCTCGGCCGGTTTTACTGTCAACGCCGACGAGGACGGCTCACGGCAAGATCAAGGGCTCTCAGGGGGCGTTTTCTCTACCGCATTCGGCAGAGAAAACGCATCGGCGGCATAGATGGCTACCTGCGGCACCCCTTCGGGCCCTATCCAGCCTCGAAACATCCCTTCGGTGTTGAACGGCATGGCCATGCTGCCGTCGGCGCCAAGAACGATCGCGCCGCCATCGCCGCCCAGCGCAGGAATTGACTGGTTGATCACAGCCTCTCCCGCCTGGGCCGCGGTTTCGTTCAGGTAGCTCATCCGAGCACAGATGTCGTGCGCTGCGGAGGTGCGGATATAGAACTCGCCCCAACCGGTGCCGGATACGGCACAGACATCATTCGCATAGGTGCCGGCCCCGATGACCGGCGAGTCGCCAACCCGGCCGTACCGCTTGTTGGTCATGCCCCCGGTCGAGGTGCCCGCAGCAAGCCGGCTATGGACATCCAGCGCAACCGCTCCGACCGTGCCCGTGTACTCGCGCCCCTGAAGGGGTGGAGGCGCCGCAGCTCCCTTATGGCCTGCCCGTTCCTCTTCCAACCGCCTTTGCAACTGCTGCCAGCGTTTCTCGGTGCGAAACCAGGTCGGATCGACCAACTCGACGCCATGCTCCCGAGCGAACGCCTCTGCGCCGTCGCCCACCATCATCACGTGGTCAGAACGCTCCATGATCGCGCGGGCGAGAAGAATCGGATTGCGGACGCGGCGCACGCCAGCGACGGCTCCGGCTTGTCGGGTCGCGCCATCCATGACCGAGGCATCCAGTTCGTTCCTGCCATCGTGGGTAAAGACCGCACCACGGCCGGCATTGAAATGCGGATCATCCTCAAGCACGGTGATCGCTGCGGTGACCGCCTCCAATGCCGGCTTGCCCGCCTGCAATTGCTCGTAACCTTTGCGCAGTGCGAGTTCGAGCGCCGCACGAGCGCCGGTTTCTTCCTCTGGGGTCATACTGCGCCGTTCGACTCCGGCGCCCCCATGGATCGCCAATAACACTCGCGGCACTTCGATCATCCTGCCGTCGACAATGCGGTAATGGCGTTCGTACATGGGGGACTCCACACGACCCTCGGGCAGATGGATCACCGATTTCGGACCGAAGCCAATGGTCGACACTCGTGGCAGGTGCATCGCTCGGCCAGATTGCTGCACGTGTTTGAAACCGGCGCGCACCAGAGTACCGCCCCCAGACGTTTCAGTCGCGAAGACCCGCGCCGTGCCGTCGGCTTCGACCGCAAGCGCGGCGCTTTCGTCAACGCCGAGACCAATCAGCCCACGCCTGGGCTCGCCCGTGAGCGTTTCGGCCTTAGCCAGGAAGGCGAAGAGCCGGCCCAGCCGTTCGCGCTCCTTGAAATGGGTGTCGGTGACCACGCCACGCAAAGGGGCGATATGCAGAAAATCTTGTTCGATGGTGACTGCGGGGCCAAGCGGATCGGCCAATGCTTCGGCGCTACGGATGCTACCGCCATCCATGGCGCCATAGAGAAACTCTCCGAGCATGGCCAAACCGGCGCTAGTGCCGCCCAAAGGCTTTCCCGCACGGACATGCGCATCAAGTGCTTCGGCCACGGGCGTGCCTTTCCAGAACCGGACATACCGGGCCTGATCGCCACCGGCGATGAAGATGCCATCGGCCTTGGCGAGGGCACTAAGGATTTTCGGATCCGTCGAGGGTTCGCGGCTCTTGAAAACGAATGTTTCAACCGATTTGCCGCCGCCGACGTCATAGTAGAACTCGTTGGCGACATCGGTCGTCAACGAAGCCCGCAACACCACCAGATGCCCATTGCCGGCCTTGTTCACGAACCAGCGCAATGCGTCGTAGTTGCGATCGCCCCCGCCCATCAGCAGGAGGCCAGGGCCAATGGCCCCAGGGGTGGGCACGGAACGGTCGCCCACTATGAAATGTCGGTAATCGCGAGCCGTCGCCGGCCAGACCATGGCGAACAGTAGGACCGCTAACGCGAAACGAACGACAACGACCGGGCCAACGCACGCGAATCGGGGCATACCGCAACTCCCTCCGGTGAGGATGTCCACGCACCAATGCGACCGCATCCGCGTGGCCGTAACGACAACATGGGCTTTCACCGAAAAGTCTGGCGCAATCCGGCTCGGCGAGTTTAGCTGGCTATTGAAAAAAGCCGGTAGCGTCGGCCGTCAATTACCGCCGCGACGATGAAGCCGACAGCTAACCTGTTGATTCTGAAAAGCAAGCGCGAACACAAGCCTGGGCATACAAACCCCGGCATATTCGACGTATCGTTTTACGCTGAAAACTCTTCGGCCAATCGGTGCGCGATGCATGTGGGGAATGTAGCCGCAGTCGGTTCAGGCGTCGACAGTCAGACGGGTCAGACGGGTCAGACGTTGAAACGGAAATGCAGGACGTCGCCTTCCTGGACCCGGTATTCCTTGCCTTCCAGACGCAAACGGCCAGCGTCGCGCGCGCCGGCTTCGCCACGATATTTGATGAAGTCGTCGTAGGCGATGGTCTCGGCGCGAATGAAACCTTTCTCAAAGTCGGTATGAATCACCGCCGCGGCCTGAGGCGCAGTCGCGCCGGCTTTCACGGTCCAGGCCCGCACTTCCTTCACGCCAGCGGTGAAATACGTCTGCAATCCGAGCAGTTTGTACGCGGCGCGGATGACCCGGTTCAGCCCGGGCTCGTCCAGCCCCAGATCGGCCAGAAACGCATCACGATCCGCATCGTCGAGCTGGCTGAGTTCCTCTTCGATCGCCGCCGATACCGGCACTACTTCCGCACCTTCGCCGGTCGCACGCGCTCGCACGGCGTCCAGGTGCGGATTGTTCGCGAACCCGTCCTCAAGCACGTTGGCCACGTACATCACCGGCTTGAGAGTGAGCAGGAACAGATCGCGCAGCTCGGCGCGCTCCTCTTCGGACAAGCCCAGCGCGCGTGCCGGCTTGCCGCTATCCAGACCGGCGCGAACTCGGCCCAGTATCTCGACCCGTGCTTTCGCGTCCTTGTCACCAGTCTTGGCCGAGCGTTCAGCCCGCTGCAGGGCTTTCTCGACAGTGTCCAGATCAGCCAACGCCAACTCGGTATCGATGGTCTCGATATCAGCGATCGGATCAACCCGGTTATTGACGTGGATGACGTCGGGATGCTCGAAACAACGCACCACATGGGTGATCGCGTCGACCTCGCGGATATGCGCGAGAAACTTGTTGCCAAGCCCTTCGCCGCTGGCCGCACCCGCCACCAGGCCGGCGATGTCGACGAATTCGACCGCGGTCGGGATCACCTTCTGCGGATTGACGATTCCCGACAGCGCATTGAGCCGCGGGTCGGGCACCGGCACCACGCCGATGTTCGGCTCGATCGTGCAGAACGGGAAATTGGCCGCGGCGATGCCCGCCTTGGTCAGCGCGTTGAACAGGGTCGACTTACCGACGTTCGGCAAACCGACGATGCCGCATTTGATGCCCATTGCGAAGTTCCGATCGAAAGTGAAAAGTCGAAGCCCGAGGCGGTCGTCGCCTCCGCGGGCTTCGAATTTTGACCTCCGCGCGCACGAATGCGTCAGGCAGGTTTTGGGGTATGCAGCCGGGTCATCGCATCCAGGAAGTTCCCGGCCACCGCCATCGGCAGCACCGTGATCGCGTCATCGATGCCGCGCAGGATCGCAGCCTCGTCGTCTTTGCCGGGACGCCCCAACACCCAGGGCGTGACCTTGTCTTTGTGCCCCGGGTGACCGATGCCCAGACGCAGGCGGTGATACTTACCGTGTCCAAGCAGTCTGGCGATATCACGCAAGCCGTTCTGCCCGCCATGTCCGCCATCGAACTTCAACCGCGCGGTGCCGGGCGGCAGATCGAGTTCATCGTGAGCGACCAGCATCTCCTCCGGCTCGATCTTCCAGTAACGCAGGGCCGCAGAGACCGATTTGCCGCTGAGGTTCATAAACGTCGCCGGCTTGAGCGCCCATACCGTGGCACCGCCGATATCGATCTTCGCGGTTTCGCCGAACAGCTTGCTCTCCAGTCCGAAACGCGCGCCGCGCGCCTCGGCGAGCGCATCCACAAACCAGAACCCGGCGTTATGCCGGGTTCTGGCGTGTTCCGAACCAGGGTTTCCTAGTCCGACGATGAGACGCAATCCAGCCATCCGAAGGTGAGACATCGCATCCCCGACGTGTCGCAAGCATGCGCCGGGGGGCTGCGATTACTTGTCGTCCTTCTTGACCTTCGCGGCCGGCACTTCGGCGGCGGAAGGCGCATCGGTGGATTCGGCCTCTTCCTTGCCGTGCTTGGCGATGACCACGGCGAGATCGTGTTCCTTGCCTAGTTTCAGCTCGGGGATCGAGACGCCGTTCGGCAGTTTGATGTCGGAGAGGTGAACGATGTCGCCGACCTTGAGCTCGGACAGGTCGATTTCGATGTGTTCCGGCAGATCCTTCGGCAAGCACTCGATGACCACTTCGTTCAGCTCGTGGGTCACCACGACCTCAGCGGACTTGCCGGCCGGGGATTTATCCTCGCCCAGGAAGTGCAGCGGGACTGCGGTGCGCAAGGCCTCGTTCTCGTTCACGCGCTGGAAATCCAAATGCATGATCTGCTGTTTGAACGGGTGACGCTGGATATCGCGCAGCAGAACCTTCTGCAGGTCGCCGCCGAGGCTGAGATCGAGAATCGACGAATAGAACCATTCATTCTGGCTGGCGAGCCAAACATCGTTGTGATGGATCTGGATGCTGACCGGCTTGAGATCGCCACCGTAGACGATGGCAGGCACCATTCCGGCATGACGCAGGCGGCGGCTCGCACCCTTCCCCTCGTCGTGGCGGCGTTGCACCTTGATTTCGTGTGTCGTTGCCATTGAGTTTGCTCGTTTCTTTGTAGTGATGGACCGCCTTGCGGCGGCGGGATGACTCTCTCGCGACCAAGAGAGCCGGTACGGGAGCGGCAGGCCGCTCCGCGAAAACGCTAATCGACGTACAGCGAGCTGACCGACTCGCCAAACGCCACCCTGCGGATCGTCTCCGCCAACAGCTCGGCGACACTGAGCTGTCGAACCCGTGGACAGGCTTTCGCCGCATCGGACAGCGGGATCGTATCGGTCACCACCAATTCATCCAGCGGCGACTTGTTCACATTGTCGATCGCCGGCCCCGACAACACCGGATGGGTGCAGTAGGCGACGACCTTGTTGGCACCTTGCGCCTTCAGCGCCGCAGCCGCGGCGCAGAGTGTGCCGGCGGTGTCGACGATATCGTCCACCAGCACGCAGGTTTTGCCGGCCACGTCGCCGATGATGTTCATCACCGTGGCGACATTGGCGCGCGGGCGGCGCTTGTCGATGATCGCGAGATCCGCGTCGTCAAGGCGCTTGGCGATCGCACGGGCGCGAACCACGCCACCGACATCCGGGGACACCACGATCAGGTTGTCCGTGCCGTAGCTGCGCCAGATATCGGCCAGCAGCAGTGGCGACGAGTACACATTGTCGACGGGAATATCGAAGAACCCCTGGATCTGATCCGCATGCAGATCGACTGTGAGCACGCTATCGACGCCGGCCGCGGCGAACATCTTGGCGGCGACCTTGGCCGTGATCGGCACCCGCGAAGACCGCGGACGGCGATCCTGGCGGGCGTAGCCGAAGTACGGCACCACAGCGGTCACGCTGGCCACCGAAGCGCGTTTCAGCGCGTCGGTAATCACCAGAAGCTCCAGCAGGTTCTCGGCGCTCGGCGCACAGGTAGGTTGCACGACGAACACTTCCTGGCGACGCACGTTTTCTTCGATCTCGACCTGTACTTCCCCGTCCGAGAACCGCGACACCAGGGCCTTGCCCGGACGAACGCCGAGCTCTCGGCAAACAGCTTCGGCCAGAGCCCGGTTGGCGTTGCCGGAGAAGATCAACAATTGACGATCGTCCTGCATGTTCCGCCTCGCTCTGACCGTTGCGGGAATGGACACCGCCTGTAGCACCGGTTACGCGCGGACGCGGCATCGGTGAGACCAGCGGCGACAACTACTACAACTACTAATAATGGCAGGGGCGGAAGGATTCGAACCTACGAATGCCGGGATCAAAACCCGGTGCCTTAACCACTTGGCGACGCCCCTTCGGAGAGGTCGGCGTATCCGAGGAGACGTCTCTTCGAAAACGTCCCGCCGTACTCCCGAACCCCCGCCAAGTCCTCACGGACTTGGCTGCCCCCGAACATCGGGGGCATTTAACAGCACTAAGGTCGGCGTATCCGAGGAGACGTCTCTTCGAAAACGTCCCGCCGTACTCCCGAACCCCCGCCAAGTCCTCGCGGACTTGGCTGCCCCC
>SSEV01000231.1 GCA_008015095.1 Lysobacteraceae bacterium
GCGCCTGGAACACCCGCGCCCAGTGATGCGCGCTGCCGCAAGCTTCCATCACCACCCGAAGCGAAGGCCGGTTCACCAGACAGCGTGAGAACGCAGAGCGGGACAAACGCTTGCGCTCGACGATCCGGCCATGCGCATCGGCAAACGCCAGCTCGAACACATCCTTTGCAAGATCAATCGCGACGGTAGTAGCATCCATGGCAGCGGACTCCAGTGGTGGGAGTCCATATCATCATTCAAGCCGACCTCATGTCGTGGCGTCAGCCACGTGCTATGCGCTACGCTTGCACGTGTCCGCCGCCCCGCTGCGGGGCGGCTTAACTCAGGCGTTAGGCGCCTATTCTTGTGCCTTACTTTGACGGGGAGTAAGCTTCATCCATGAGCATTCCCATTGAACAAATCGCCGAAGCTGCGCTTGCTCTGCCGAGCGATGCGCGGGCCCTTCTAGCTGACCGCTTAGTCGAGAGCCTAGACCCACTTACAGACCAAGATGTTCGGGGTGCTTGGGCAGCTGAATCGTTGCGTCGGCTTGATGAAATCCGCTCTGGGAAGATAAAAGCAATCCCAGCTGAAGAGGTTTTTTCTCGCATCCGCTCTATTCTCAAGTGACTGCTCTTGAGTTCCACCCGGAAGCGCTTGCCGAGTTTGAGTCCGCTGTGCGTCATTACGAGCAACAACAGACCGGATTAGGCGGTCGTTTTGCTACTGCAGTAGAAGCTGCCATTACAAGCGTACTTGATGCACCACTGACTTGGCCAATCTTGGAAAGAGATGTTCGTCGCAGGCTGACTCGCGTGTTCCCGTATGCCATCCTCTATTCGGTTGAATCAGAAACCATACTGGTGCTGGCCATCATGCATTGTCACCAAAAGCCCGGCTATTGGTTATCTCGTGCCGGCGCCTAACAATTCTGTAAGGAGCTTCCTGTCAACCCCGAGTGCATGATGGCCTTGCCTTGAGCGTCAGGCGTTTGCTGTATTGACGTTGTCTTGCGTGGTCGATGTCGCGGTGTTGCCGTCATTGCGATGCGGTGCGTGAAGCGTAGTCAGACTGCATTTCTGTCATCGGTCTTGTGGGGACGTTGTCGCTGCCCCGGACCCGGGTAGGAACCGCACCCGAAGGCCTCTCTTGCGTACCGGTGTCGCCCATCGACGGAGGATCAATCCGGCGATGCGATGGCGCCCACTTGTTAGCCAGGCTCTCTTCGGGCCGGTCTGACCGCTTGCTACCTTGTCGCACTGACGTTGAACGTGATGCGTTGAGTCGAATGTTCGAGCGTTGTACGGCGGCTCAGCATGCAGCGGCTGCGGTCGCTTTGCGTGGCCGCTGCACCATCGGGTGCCGCAGCCACGCCTGCGCATCGTAATCCTCGTCCCGTGCCAGCATCGCCCACAGCTGGCGCGCGTGTTTATTGGCGATCGCCACCAGCAGTTTGCCGAACGGCATGCGTCGAGACAGATCGCGGATCCAGATCTGCTCGGGTGTTGCGCGCTCGATACAGACGGTCGCCGCACGTTGTACGCTGCGCCTTGAGCCGCTCACGCACACGATGCTGCGCCTGCACGCCCTGCTGCTCGGGCGTCTTGACCGTCACCGAGGCGATCTGCCCGCAGCGATCCGCTTCGAGAATGCCCGCTACATCGGCCCGGTCAGTTTTGTTGCCGCGCACATACGGTCGTACGTCTCGCGCCGGCATGAGTCTCACCGTGTGGCCATGCGCCTGGAACACCCGCGCCCAGTGATGCGCGCTGCCGCAAGCTTCCATCACCACCCGAAGCGAAGGCCGGTTCACCAGACAGCGTGAGAACGCAGAGCGGGACAGACGCTTGCGCTCGACGATCCGGCCATGCGCATCGGCAAACGCCAGCTCGAACACATCCTTTGCAAGATCAATCGCGACGGTAGTAGCATCCATGGCAGCGGACTCCAGTGGTGGGAGTCCATATCATCATTCAAGCCGACCCCGTGTCGTGGCGTCAGCCGCGTGCTTTGCGCTACGCTTGCACGCGTCCGCCGCCCCGCCACGGGTCGGCTTAACTCAGGCGTTGTGCCTCATTCAAGGAGGGCTAGCCTTTGCAGTTCATTCATAACGATCTAGGGCAAAGAAAGCGAGGCGAGATCGTTGAGGTCACGCTCACTAGCGGGGCAAACGTCCGACTGATGGACAGCTCGAATTTCTCGAACTACAAAAACGGCCGGCAGCATCGCTATTACGGAGGGCTAGCGAAGCAGTCTCCCATCCGATTGCAAATCCCGAATTCAGGCCATTGGCATGTCGCCATCGACATGCAGGGGCTTGTGGGTAGCACTCGCGCTTCCGTCCGAATGCTGCCAATGCCGCTCCCTGAAATACGAGAAGCGCCGCTGTCCTCTGTTCGCAGTCTAGTTCGCGAGCCTCCACCCCAGCTGACTGATGGGGCAGAGTTTCATGACGTGTTTATCTCCCACGCATCAGAGGACAAAGACTCAATCGTGAGAGCTCTCGCCAATGAACTCGTGGCCTTGGGGCTTAATGTCTGGTACGACGAATTCTCGCTACGCATAGGAGACAGCCTGCGGCAAAAAATTGATCGTGGCCTTGCAGCAAGTCGAGTCGGCTTAGTGATACTTTCGCCCTCGTTCATCGCCAAGGGATGGACAAACTACGAATTAGACGGAATCGTCACGCGAACGATATCCGGTGAACAAATACTGCTGCCGATATGGCACAACATTACAAAACAGCAAGTAATCGACTTCAGCCCATCGCTAGCTGACAAAGTTGCGCGCAGCACTGCAACGCACACTGTCGAGGAAATCGCGTCCGAAATTGCCGATCTAATCAAGAGTCGGCCATGAGGCACAACAATGCCTTCCAGCCGACGTATTTGCCGCCGCTTCGCGCCGTCAAATCCGCGGCTGAAGGCTGGCGTTAGGCCTCACAAACCATGCCGAGCCAAATCTACTCGCTTCGCAAGGGGACGAATCCGAACGCCAAGGGGCTCGCGCTGAAAGAGGTACTGGACCTCTTCGGGCGGCTCTTCAATCAACTTCGCGCTGACGGGTACTTTGACGAGGCATTCGGCTTCATCTGCGTGGATGCCGGTGAGCTACCAGGCAAGGTCCGCGATCCGCAGCTTGAGATGCTGCTCACGATCCGGAAGCCGGGCCTCTGGCCCATCTACGAGAAAATACCCTTCTACAGTGAGGACGACCTTCTTGATGTTGTGGAGTTCTTGTACAGGTACGTCTCCAAACCAATAGATGGCACCAGACACTCATTTGCCGATTGTGGGATGCATTGGGAGACGTTTAACAAGCAGGACGGCCAGCGGGAGTATCGGGACAGAGTCAACGTAGTTCTTTCCCAGTACGAGAGGCAGTTCGAACTATCGACAGACGGCGAAATCCTTACCAAGGCAGAAGCGGGCTTCGAGCCGATCTTTGCTGCTGATCTGCCGTCTAGCGACTCCAACGTGACTACACGAATCAATGCAGCAATGCGGCAGTACCGACGGCACGGCTCGACCATTGACGACCGAAGGCAAGCCGTCCGCGACTTGGCCGATGTACTTGAGTACCTACGCCCCCAGGTGAAGACGCTCCTCACCGCTGCCGACGAGAAGGACCTCTTCAATATCGCTAACAACTTCGGCATCCGTCACCACAACGACAAGCAACGAACTGCGTATGACGCGAGTCTCTGGTTGAGCTGGATGTTCTACTTCTACTTGGCAACTATCCACGTTGTTCTGCGCAAGCTCGATCAGCCGGGGTGCAGGTGAGGCCTAACCCTTCGCTCGAGCGGACCCCCACCGGCAAGGCACTTGGGCCGCGAAGCGTCCAGTGTCATCATCCGCTTCGCGGCCCAAGCGCCTTACCGCCGGGGTCCGCTCAGCTCAAACGTTAGGCCTCATTCATATGAACTTGTCGGACGTGCTACTCCACCCCAGCGAATACGACGGCACTACTGTTGCAGAGCCGTGGCGCTGGAAACTAGGAAGTGGGCTTTCAGTTCTCCATGTAACGGTGCTGGGGAACCTCTTCGTAGTTGACGACAACGGGGCCGTATATTTACTAGATACGTGGTCCGGCCAACTACATGGAGTCAGTCAGAGCTTTGACGAATATAAAGATCGGGTGGCGTCGGACGTGACGTTCTTTGAGTCTTGGTTTCTTGTAGAACTCGTAGAGTCCTTGACGGTAACAAAACCCACTCGAAGTCCAGGGCAAGTCTTTTCGCCATATGTGTCGCCGGCTTTGGGAGGAAGTCTGACCACAGACAATTTTTCGTTGGCGCCATTGAATGCGTATCTCGCCACCTCTTCGGCAGAAGCCAGAGCTCTTAGCACAGGCCATAACCCATGAGCGGTCGGCCTAACCCGGCAGTCGAGAGGGACGGCCACAAGCTGCGCTTGTGGTTCCCTACGCTTCGCTCCGGCCGCCCCTCACTTCTACGTTAGGGCTTTCGGTCGCATCACATGACAGCCGCCACAACGACTCTGGACAAGCTGGTTGACTCTTTGAGCGAGCACGCTGCCCTGCTAATTGCCGCATCTGAAGTTAAGGCAACGGGACAAGCAGATCTGAGAGATGAGATTGCCCGCCAGCAACTTGGCCGCGCTGCAGAGTTAGTGCGCGGGGCGGCAGCATTAGGCGCCAATCACAACGCTGCTTGCCTAGGAATTTTGGGGCGATGTCTACTTGAGCAACTGATCATCGTCCTGTGGGCAGTCCGTTCGATTGAAAATGCTCAGTCACATCAGAGCTCGGCAAAATCCGAGCTTGCCAAGGCGCTCAGAATCAACCTGAAGGCTGGCAAGGCAAAGATCAAAAATAGGCATACAGGGGCAGATGCCACCGCAGAGTTTCTGGAAACCGATCAGATGAAAAGCATTCCCGCGCGGAAGAGCATAGAGCAGCTAGCCAGGGAAGCGGAGGTTTCTGATCTATACACAGTCTTCTATCGGTTCATGTCACTAGACACTCACGGCCATCATGACGTATCTAAGGATGACTCAGACGCAACATCACTATGTGAAGTGCATCTCCAAGGTATTGGCGCCATCAGTCGCGCAATTGGTCAGGCATGCGTCTGGTGGCTATTGCATAGGAGCCGGCCAGACAATGAATCCATTCGAGCTGTTCTGGGGCTTAATAGTGCCAAGCCCTAACACTGCGCTCAACCCGACCGCCCTGACGGGCGTCGGGTTAGCTACACGTTAGGTTGCAAGAGGAGATCATCGCACGTGGGGATCCTTTGGACAGTTTGGCCACTCGATGATGACATGCGAAAATGGCTGGACGAGCAAGACATTGCCTATCCGGCAGGGCCTTCTCGCTTCCCAACAGGCGCTGAAATCAAATTAGCGCTGGCCACGCTGAGCACCTATGATGTCAAGATCACTGACAATGGCCTAGGAGCGTACTGGCAGGCATCAATCGTCCACAAAGACGGCGGTCACAATGGCCCTTGGACGCTGCTAAACATCTCAAACTATTCAGGGGATGACATGCCGCAAGAACTATCGTTCGAGAAAGGGTGGGAAAGCCTGATCACGGAGGTTCTGCAGCATCTATCGGTTACATGTGGTCCACTTGTGCTCATAGCCGACACGGGCGGTGAGCCAATAGTCATTGCAACCTAACATCACGTATGGACTCCCCTCCGGCTTTTCGGTGAACACCGCATGTGATGCGCGGGTTCGAGCCATGATGAAAGTCGCGAAGCGGCGCCTATCGTTCAAGCGGCCTGAGGGGCCGGAATTGCGGCTGCACATATGAATGCCGGCGTTACCCGCTTCGGGACCGTGCCCGAGGTCATCGTGTCGATCGTGTTGCACTCGTGAACGTGGAGGCGGTTGCGTTGAACGGTGTTGGAAACGGTTTGTGGCCTGTCAGCGCATCGCAGGCGCGGCACTGAGGTGATTGCCGTCGAAGCAGACAGCGTGAGAACGCAGAGCGGGACAGACGCTTGCGCTCGACGATCCGGCCATGCGCATCGGCAAACGCCAGCTCGAACACATCCTTTGCAAGATCAATCGCGACGGTAGTAGCATCCATGGCGCCGGACTCCAGTGATGGGAGTCCATATCATCATTCAAGCGGACAGTCCAATCGCTTCGCGATGGGAGCTGCCGCTTAACTCAGCAACTGTCTTCTGGTTTTGTGTTTCAGGCCATGATCAGGCCCTCGGCACGCAGTTCTTCGCGGCGTCTCGCATTCACGATGCCGAGCAGCTTTCGCATGCAGGCCACCAGCGCCACTTTTCCCAGTTTCCCGCGGGCACGCAACTGCTGGTAGTGGGCCTTCATCGTCGGATCCCATCGCACTGCAGACAGCGTCGCCATGTACAAGGCAACGCGAACTGGCGCCCTGCCGCCATGGATGCGTCGTTTGCCTTGGCCTTGGCCACTGTCGCGGTTCATCGGTGCAACGCCCACGAGTTTGGCGATCTGTCGGCGATCGAGTTCGCCCAGTTCGGGCAGCATAGCCAGCATGCTCGCCTGGAACACTGGCCCCAGCCCTTTGCTGAAGCGCAATGCGGGGGTGGCGTGCTGTTCGATCAGCGCCTGGATGGCACGTTCAATGGCCACCTGTTCGCGCTGGAGCGCGGCAATCGTGCGTGAAGTCAGGGCGCGAACCGCTGCCGGAGCCATGGCTGCCTGCTGCTTGTGTGCCTGCACGGCAATCACCACTTGGCTGCGGCGGCGAAGCCAGTCGCGCAGTTCCCGCTGCCACGGCAATGGCGGGACATGGGGGCGCAGCCGATCGGCCAGAAGCCGCGCCATCAACGCCAGCAGGCGGGCGTCGATCGCATCGGTCTTGGCTAGTTCGCCGGTCGCCTTGGCGAAGTTGCGCGCTTGGCGTGGATTGACCCGAGCCACCCATAGTCCTGCGTCGCAACAGGCTTCCAGCACCGGCTCGTCGTAACCACCGGTGGCTTCCAGGACGATCCGTGGCGACTCCAGCCGCAACAACCATTTCACCAGCTTGCCGACCCCAGTCCGGGAATTGGCATACCGGGTTACCCCCGGACGATCGCCTACCGCCACATCCAGGCTGGTCTTGCCTACGTCGATGCCTACTGCCGTCATGCCCGTTCTCCGCTACAGTTGGGTGGCCGAGAGCATCGCGCCCGAGGCCCACGCTTATCAGTTCGAGGGAAACCTCGTCCAACTGTTCGGGCGCAGGGCGCGAGATCCGGCGTGCGGCCCCTGCTGAATTACGGTGGTGCTGACACCGAGGCGTTATCGGGCGCGCACGCCGGGCTCTCGGTTCTAGGCTAGGGGAAATTCAAGACATAAGGCGTTAGGCCCTACGTAGCAAAGGAATCGCAACGTGAAAAATCTATTGGTCATTGCCATCATTGGCGCGCTCATATGGTTTGGCTACGGCAAGTACAAGGCTATGAATACTCAGCCCGTAATAGATTTTACTGGCAGCGCATCAGCGTCTTCGGCCAGCGAGGCTCCTGCAGCAGCTCCTTCGCAATTCTCCTGTGATGGACGGACACATTGTTCACAGATGCGCTCCTGCGCGGAAGCAACCTACTTCATCCACAGCTGTCCCAACACAAAAATGGACGGCAACAATGACGGCGTGCCTTGTGAGCGGCAGTGGTGCAACCAGTGACCGGCGCAGGGTCTAACTATTCGCGTATGGACTCCCCACGAAACCTCAGGGTCAGGTTCATTTTCTGGGTTTGTTTCTTGCCGTTGCTGCAAAAATGAACTCGACTCCTTTGTTGCTTTGTTGGGATTTCGTGGAAAATTCCCGAATGCTCTCTTTGCTGCACGCAACACAAACTTGGCTTGACGCCAAACAAATTCAAATAGATGCTGCGGGTTTACGGCCGGAATCCGGAGATGGGGCGCATATTCCCGGCCGCAGAGCCCTCTTATGGATCAGGAGTCATCGCAGGCATGCGTAAAGGATTTTCGCGGTGGGCGGTGTGGGGTGCGCATCACCCCGGCAGAAATGACAGGCGTCGGAGCCGCGAACGTGTCCGTTCCGTTGTCGTCGTCGTGTTGCTGGTGGCCGCCGGCGCCATCGCGCAGGTCGTTACGCCGACGCCTCCGCCGACGTATTGCTCGCCATTGGGGTGTTTCGCCACGTTGGATCAGGCCGAGTCCGCGATGCGTGCGCAGACGGCGTATCAGGGCGCAGGGCATTTGCTCGAACACATGGCCACGGCGCAGATGGGATCGACCACGCTGCGCATGCAGTATTGGTTGCGCGATCGTCCGGCCGATCTGATTCGCGCGCCGTCGTACTTCGCCAACTATGGTCCGCAAGGCAGCAGCACCGGCGCCTGCGCTTTGGGCGATGACCAGACCGCGCTGCCTGGTTGGTGTTCGGATCTGAGCGCGTTGGTGACGCTGGCCGAGTCGCGCCTGCGTTCGGCCTGGACGGGATGCACGCTCACCGGCACCGAGATGATCGACGACTTCGATGCGGACCTCGGCGTGATCGGCAGCGCCACGCATTCCACGCGCGGCATCGCCGACTACAGCCTGCGCTGGTACGTCACCCGGGCCACTTGCCCCACCGGTGCACGCAGCAGCCAATGGTCGGTGGCGAAGAAACGACCGTACTACTGCACCCCAGGTTTCGGCCCCGCGCCATTGACCGATCTCACCGAGGCGACGCTGGTCGCAGGCAATGTCTGCGCGGCGGACAACAACGATGTGGCCTATATCACTGTGCCGATCCAGCAGTGCGGCTCATGCGCGGGTAGCCCCAGCCCGATCCACCCCGCCACCTGCGAGAAGCAGCGCCACGAAACGGATTTCGTGTTCGCCGGCACGGCCTTTACCCGCCACTATCGCTCGCTGCGCCAGTTCCGCAACCACCGTGGCTTCGCTATCGCCTGGACCCATACCTGGAGCGACCGCGTGCTCACGGGCGCTACGGCCGGAACCTTTGTGTCCGTGGACGACACCGGCAATTACGAATTGTTCGTGCTGCTCGCGGGCAACCGTTATCGCGGCGAGAACTCGGCCAACCGCGTCTTGGAGCATGTCAACGCCGATGGGATCGGTTGGCGGCTGCGTGATGCCGGTGGCGAAGTGCGCGAGTTCGATTTGAACGGCTACCTCATCGCCGTGCGTCACGCCGATGACCCGCGCCGGGATGTGAGCATCGCCTATACCGACAAGGCCATCGCCACCATCGCCGATGCGCAGGGGCGCGTGCTGCGCTTCGAGTACACGGCCAACCGGCTGACCCGCATCGTGCTGCCCGACGCCAGCGCCGTGGCGTATGGCTACGATGCAAATCTCAACCTGGCCTCAGTGACGTATCCCGGCGGCGCGGTCCGCCAATATCACTACAACGAACCTGGTCTGGCCGGCGCGGCCGACCAGCGTCACCACCTCACCGGCATCACCGCCGAGGATGGCCAGCGGTATGCCTCTTTCGCCTACGACGCGCGTGGCCGCGCAATCTCCAGCCGCGTCCACGGCGCGCCGGACGAACTGACTACGGTCGGCTATCCGACCGAAGACAGCGCCACGCTCGCGACCACCACCGGCGGCAGCGACGCCTACGCGATTCAGCCGGGCACGTACCGCCGCATCCTCAACTTCACCGACAGCGCCGGCACGCAGACACGCACCTACGACGCGCAGGGTCGCCTCGCGACCCTCACCGATGCGCGCGGCGTGCGAAGCGCGTTCGCGTATCAGGATGCGTTCCTGACTCAGATCATCCGCACCGTCGGCAGCGCAGAGGAACAGCGCGAAGAGATCGATTTTGACCCGGTCGCCGTGCGGGCGACCGAACACCGCATCCGCGACACCGCAGGCACGTTGCTGGCGCGCACCGTGTGGGCTTACAACACGCGTGGACAGGCCGTCACGGTCGCCCGCATCGACCCGGTGAGCGGACAGTCGCGCGCGGTGGCGCTGAGCTACTGCGAAACGGCGGATGTCGCTGCGGGCGCTTGCCCGATGGTGGGTCTGCTCAAGGCCGTCGACGGCCCGCGCGCGGATGTCACGGATACGGTGAGCTTCAGCTATCGCCAGAGCGATGCGCCGGGTTGCGAGACCGCGCCGACGACCTGCGCTTATCGCAAAGGCGATCTGTGGAAGACGACGAACGCGCTGGGGCAAGCGACGGAAGCGCTACGCTTTGACGGCGCCGGCCGGCTCGTGTCCTTGCGCGATGCCAACGGCGTCGTCACTGACCTCGAGTACGACACTCGCGGCCGGACGACCGCGAGCAAGGTGCGCGGCACGAATGACGCCAGCGAGGTGGACGACCGGATCACCCGCATCGACTACGACCCTGTCGGCACGGTGCATCGCGTGACTTTGCCCGACGGTGGCGGGGCTCGGTTCAGTTACGACCCCGCGCAGCGGTTGACCGCTATCACCGATGCCGCAGGCAATCGCATTACCTACACCCTGAACGCTGCGGGCCAGCACACCCGCGAAGACACCCGCGATGCCAGCGGCGCGCTGCTGCGCACGCTCAGCGCGACCTACGATGCTTTGGGCCGCATGCAGACTCAGGTGGACGCCGATCAGCACAGCACCCGCTTAGACTATGACGCCGAAGACCAGCTCACCCTCACCACCGATGCCCTGGGCCGCAAGACCGGTCACGACTACGACGCCTTGGGCCGGTTGCGCAGCACCTTGCAGGATGTGGAAGGCATCGCTGCGCAGACGACTTATCGTTATGACGGTTTGAACCGGCTCACCGAGGTCACCGATCCGAACGGATTACGCACCACCTACGTCCACAACGCCTGGGGTGAGGCGCTACGACAGACCAGCCCGGACACCGGCGCCACCCTCGCCACATACGACAACGCCGGCAACCCGGTGACCCGCACCGACGCCCGTGGCGTCACCGTCGGCATGACCTACGATGCCCTGAACCGCCTCATCGGGCTCAGCTACCCCGACAGCAGCCGCAATGTGGGCTACGCCTACGACAGCGCCCCCGTCGATTGCCAGAACGGAGAGCGCTTCGCGCAAGGACGTTTATCCACGATGAGTGACGCCAGCGGCAACACGGTCTACTGCTACGACCGTTACGGCCAGCTCGCGCGGAAGATTCAGACGACACAGGGCAAGACCTTCACCCTGCGCTATCTGCACACCGACCCGCGCGGGCGATTGCCGGGGCAGGACTACGCCCTGGTCAATCCGCCGCCCGGAAATCAACACATCGGCTGGACCTATCCCGACGGCGCCAGTATCCGCATCCTTCGCGATGCCAATGCCAGACCCATCGAGTTGCGGGTGACGCAGAGCAACGGCCAGACCACGACCCTGCTACGCAACGCGACCTACTATCCCTTCGGCCCGGTCTCGCAATGGACCTACGGCAACGGCAGAACATTGCGCCGATCGCTCAACCAGAACTACCGACCGGGCTTCGTCGAAGACATCGGCCCAGGCGGAATCAGCGAGGGCTATTGGTTCGATGCGGCGGGGAATCTCGAAGCCCTGCGTCATGCGAACCAACTCGATCCCACCAAACGGGCCTATCGCTACGATGGATTGAACCGCCTGACCGAGGTGCGAGAAGGCGGCGCAAACACGCTGCTGCAAGGCTATGCCTACGACAAGACCGGCAACCGCACCGGCAAGACCACGGCGAGCGGGCAGACCAGCGTCTATGCCTATGCTCCGGGCAAGCACCACCTGAACCAGGTCGGCGGCATCGCCCGCCAGTACGATGCCGCGGGCAATACCGTGCGCATCGATGCGGCCGATGGCGGTAGCGAAGAGATCCCGCCCGACCCGGGCACAGGCAATCCGGGTGAAGGTCCGGTGTTGCAGCGCGTGCGCACGCCAGGCCATGCAACGGCGGGCAACACGACGACGAGCAACACGACAGCGCCCCATACGACGGCAATGAACGCCGCCGTCGCAGCCGTTCGCGAGTTTGGCTACGACGACGCCAACCGCCTGCACTGGGTGCGGCGCGACGGCACGCTGGCGATGCGCTATCTCTACAACGGCAAAGGCGAGCAGGTCTACAAGATCGGCGGAGGCCTCGCCGTGACCACGCTCTACGACGAACAAGGCCGCTGGATCGGCGACTACGACAGCAACAGCCAACCGATCCAGCAGGCCATCTGGCTGGACGATCTGCCGGTCGGTCTGCTGGTCGGCGCGGGCGCGAATCAGATGCTTTACTACATCGAAGCCGATGCGTTGGGCGCCCCGCGGGTCGTCATCGATCCCATCCGCAACGCTGCGATCTGGCGCTGGGATCTGAGCGGCGAAGCCTTCGGCGACGGCGCGCCGGACGAAGACCCCGACGGCGATGGCGTCGCATTCGTCTTCGACATGCGCTTCCCTGGACAGCGCTACGACGCCGCGACGGGCTTGAACTACAACTACTTCCGCGACTACGACCCGGAAACGGGGCGATATGTGCAGAGCGATCCGATCGGGTTGGGGGGTGGGATTAGTACGTATGGGTACGTCGGCGGGAGTCCCTTGTCGGAAACTGATCCGTTTGGTCTTTCCTCTGCAAACGCAAGAGTTTTAGTGCTTCTTGCACAAGGAAAAATTTCTGAAGCAGCGTTTTATGCGGAAATGATGGGGTTGCCCATAGCAATTAAGCTTCAACAATTACAAGTGGCAATCCAAAATCTTGCTACAAAATATCCATTAGCATCAAATCGGTGTGAGCAAGTGGCAAAAGGAATTTTTGATGCCATGAAGGCGAACAAATTGAATCCACAATATTTAAGATTGAATCCTACGAAAACTCCGTATATGTACATTGGCAATGGCAATTACGTCGCCCCGCAGCATTTCGCTGTTCGCTTAGGTGATATGGTCTACGATGCATCCACGGGCGCGAATGGAATGTTATATTCCCAATACATCGAAATTCTTAATCGTTTGAATGGTGGTCAAACCGCCTACGTTATTCGTACGATCGATAGTATTGATGATTATTTATGAAAGAAGAAACCGAAAAAGTAAGGGCAATCAGAGATATCATCAAAGAATTTGATGATGTATTTAATGACACCCCTGGAATGCTCGGGGCTCCGGAAGAAATTTATGCCATGTTTTTTTATCTAGATAAGATACGTTTCGTATTGGAAGAATCAAGCGATTTTGATGATTTTGACAAATCTTGGCTCGGCTTTCTTATGCACAAAAAAATAATCGTCGGAGCAGCCAACCAACTTCTTGAAAATCTCAAATGTGGAAAATCTGGCTATGAAGATTTGAAAAAATTAAGGAAGGAGTATTTTTCCTGGCGAAATAGAATTAGAGACTGAATAACGAAAAAATTAAGCGGGGCCTGGATCGCCGATTTCGGCAGCAACGGCCAGGCGATCCAACAGGCGATCTGGCTGGATGACCTGCCCGTGGGCCTGCTGGTGGGCGCGGGCACCAATCAGAAGCTCTACTACCTCGAAGCTGACGCCCTGGGCACCCCGCGCGTGGTCATCGACCCCGTGCGCAACGTCGCGATCTGGCGCTGGCGTAAGCTCCCCCGTCAAGCGGACATTCCAAAAGTAGAGATTCCGGCGTGGTGGTTGCGGTACTCGATGGGTGTCATTCCACCGAGGGAATCGTGGGGGCGGTGCTCGTTGTAGTCGATCAGGAAACGCCAGGTCGCCTCACGCACATCCTCCAGTCGGGCGAACAGGTACTGATCCAGCACCTCTTCCCGGTAGGTGCGATTGAAGCGTTCGATGAACGCGTTCTGATTCGGTTTGCCCGGCTGGATGTACTGAAGGGCCATGCCGTTGGCTTTGGCCCATTGCACGAAGGCCTCGCCCAGGAACTCCGGGCCGTTGTCGGTGCGCAGCACCTGCGGCAGCGGGCGCTCCAGGCGGATGCGCTCGAAGATGCGCACCAGACGATGCGAAGTGATCGAAGTGTCGATCTCGATATGGATGACCTCGCGATTGAAGTCGTCGGTGATGTTGAAGGTTCGGAAGCTGCGCCCACAGGTCAGTGCATCGAGCATGAAGTCGGCGGACCACACGCGATCGGGACGCTCCGGCACGTACAGCGGCACCCGATCCCGCTTGGGCAATCGCCGGGTCGCGGCCCGGCGCAGGTTCAAGTTCATGGCGCAATACACCCGATAGATCCGCTTGTCGTTCCACTGCGGATGGCTCTTCTGCAGGATCTGGCAGCATTTCCGGTAACCACGGCTCGGTTGGGCGTCGACCAATCGGGCCAAGGCCGCGATCAGCTCGGCATCGCGCACCGTCCAGTCCAGTGGCGGTGCGTACCAGGCCGATCGCGACAAGCCCGCAAGATCGCAAGACCGGCGCAGCGGCAGTGCGTGTACCTGTGTCAGGTACCGCACCGCCTCGCGCTTCTGAGCCGGCCCTACAGTTTTTTTGCGATCAAATCCTTCATCGCCGCATTGTCCAGGGCCAGCTCCGCGTACATGCGCTTGAGCCTGGCGTTCTCGGCTTCCAGCTCCTTGACGCGCTTCAGGTCCGAGGCCTCCATGCCGCCGTACCTGGAACGCCATTGGTAGTACGTCGCCGAACTGATGCCGGCTTGGCGGCACAGATCCTTGACCGGTACTCCGGCATCACCCTGCTTGAGGATGCCGACAATCTGCGACTCGCTGAATTTTGACTTCTTCATGAAACCTCCTGGCTCAAAGATGCCAGAAAGCTCTACTTATCGGGTGTCCGGGATCAGGGGGAGCTTACGATGCGCCTGGAACACCCGCGCCCAGTGATGCGCGCTGCCGCAAGCTTCCATCACCACCCGAAGCGAAGGCCGGTTCACCAGACAGCGTGAGAACGCAGAGCGGGACAAACGCTTGCGCTCGACGATCCGGCCATGCGCATCGGCAAACACCAGCTCGAACACATCCTTTGCAAGATCAATCGCGACGGTAGTAGCATCCATGGCAGTGGGCTCCAGTGGTGGGAGTCCATATCATCATTCAACACGGACATGAAAAAGCGGCGCTTCGCGTCACTTTTGCACGCCGGTTAGCTCAGGCGTTAGCTTTCTCATTGAGACATCATCGTGGGTAAAGAGTCTGAAAAGCTACTTGAGAATTTGTGTGCTAAGAGCTTCCTGTCCCTTTGGTCACACCCAAACCCGCACAACGACAAGGGTTTGGCCCAACGAGGTGAAGGCAAGGAACTTTGCGATCTATTAGTAATATTCGGCCACGACATACTTATTTTTTCTGACAAATCGTGCCGTTACCCGTCAACTTCTGATGAAACGCTTGATTGGAAACGCTGGTACAAGAAGTCTGTCTCAGAGTCTTATCAACAAATACTTGGTGCTGAGCGTTGGCTCCGACAATTCCCACATCGAGTATTTCGCGATCCAAAATGCACGGACTCTCTTCTTGTCTATCTCCCGCAAGTGGGGGAACTACGCTTTCACAGAATTGCAGTTGCATTAGGCGCAGAAGAGCGGTGCCGGGAATATTTCACTGGTGGTAGTGGTAGCTTGCCAATTCATGGCGGTTACCCGCATGAGCCTGGCAATGAAGATCGTCAAATTTTTTCAATCGGGCGTGATGGGACCACCGAGAAGTTTCTACACGTGTTTGATGAGATCGCGCTCAATTTTGTGCTTCGCGAGCTCGATACCATCTCAGATTTTGTCGCCTACCTTAACGCTAAAGAGAAGTTCTTCTATGACTGCGGCGTAATTGCCACAGGCGAAGAGGATCTACTCGCTCACTATCTATTGACTATGGTTGACGGCGAGCATTCTTTCCTGCCAAAGGAGGCCGATCCCGCCACCCACCCTGTCATCGCAATCGGCGAGGACAGCTATCCAGCCTTGGTCAATCTACCCCAGTACGTAGAGTCTAAACGAGTCAATCGACGCAGCTATCTTTGGGATAGTCTAATTGAGCACTTCGTCAACTACTGGCGAAATAACAAACTTGCTCAAAACGTAACGGCGACGGATCTGGACACTGCGTTGAGAATCATGGCCTCAACTAACCGGGTACGGAGGCGGAAGCTCTCTGAACTCATTGAGACCGCAATCTTCGAAACGAAAGAAGGGCAAATTCGTCAGCTAAGTCTAGCGGACGAGCATGACCATAGTCTCGCCTATGCAGTTATCTGCGTTGGCCACTTTCCCGGAGTTCCATACGACCAATATCGTCAGCGGCGCATCTTCGCAATGGACCTTTTCGCACGTTCCATGCGCTACAGGCTTCCGAACCTGAAGAAAGTTCTTGCAATAGGTCTAGAGCCTTACGGAAGCCAAGGAAGTTCGGAAGATTTAGCGCTTATAACGTTTGATGCCTGGAATGAAGAAATGGCGCAGGAGACAAAAGAGCAAATGGATGTGTTTGGACTTGGCGCACCTGTCCAACGATTTGTTGAGCACGAATTTCCAATGCCTAAGTAGGTTGAAAGCTAACCATCACGTATGGACTCCCCACACAAGCACCGTTCATCGGTTGCTGTTCGATCTTAACGTTGACACACGAGACAGTTGCATTCGCGTATCCGGCTTTTCGGTGAACACTGCGCATTTGAGGTAAGTCCCCACCATGATGAAAGTCGCGAAACGGCGCCCTCTTTTAAAAATCAACGACATTTGGTATGGGCCAGAGAAAGTATGGAAAATGATTCGGGAAGATTTTATTAGAGGAAACTATAAAGTTCTGAGAATTGCGCATTGCAATGCAGGGATGAATGCGCCAGGAAATCGAAGTGCCGCTGAAATCATGAGTGAAATTGTCAACAAGGAATTCCCTGACGTTGTAATTGAGGCGACTGACAGATATGTGTGGTTTCAATCAGATGGGAAGCTATACCCTGGCGATGTCCCTGGTGACGCGGGAATTCTATGGGGCAGATATCAAAATGGCTTGAAGATATCAGGGCCCAGAAATCTCATAACAATCATTATTGGAAGTATCAAGTCAAAATAAGCTTTTAGAAAAGGGACGGTTACGTATGAAAAGATATACATTTCATGCCACGCTCATTATTCTTGGTGTTATGTCTTTTCCTTATCACCAACTCTTCGGACAAAGAAATTTGCTTGTTGAAAGCAGTTGCGATGAGGCTTGTCTAAAAGACAAGGCCTTATTGGGCGATGGGAGTGCGGCTTATCGTTTGGGCAATTCCTATATGTACACAGACCGTGACGCCATGAGTTTTTGGTATCAGATATCCGCAGAAAATGGTGAGAAGTTAGGTCAATATAGTTACGCCCATTTTTTAGCGGCATACAGCACCGAGTCAAAAGACTGTTTGCGGGCAATTTATTGGTTCAAGCGTGCATCAACACAAGGTCATGCGGAATCAAAAAAAGCTTCACGCCTTTTGTTGAATGGACTTAAGAAAAACAGCGGGTACAAAAGCGGTTGCGCAAAACAATATATGGAAGGATTGTGACGCAACGCTGCGATCTGGCGCTGGGATCTGAGCAGCGAAGCCTTCGGCGATACCGCCCCGAACGAAGATCCCGACGGCGATGGCGTCGCATTCGCCTTCGACATGCGCTTCCCTGGACAGCGCTACGACAGCGCCACGGGCCTGAACTACAACTAATTCAGAGACTACGATTCGACGACGGGACGGTATGTGCAGAGCGATCCGATCGGGCTTGTGGGTGGCGCTAACGCGCTGCAGATATGCGCGCGGGAAACATACGGCACCGCGGGCTGTAATTGCCCGATCACCGCGCCGCAGCTCGCGGTGAGATCGAATCGTCGGCGTACAGCGGGATCAGATGATCCCGCCGCCCATGCTCAAGCGGATCGCGGCGACCACGATCACGATGGCGTTGAGCACCAGACCGGCTTTGGCGCGGCCGCGTTTCTCGCGTGCGGTGAACATGAATCCCAGGCCGGCGATGATCGCGCCCACGCCGGCGAAAGGAATAACCAGCCAATTGCTCCAGCCTAGCAGCGGCACCAGGCCGACGAACATCAGCACCATCGCGACGATGCCCCACAGCACGCTGATCACACCCATGGTCCTACCCCAGATGATGGCCGCGAATGCGCGGGCCGACGATGGCAGTAGATAGGGTCTCGCATCGGTTTTTCAAGCGCCCTCGCGGCCGTTCAGGCGTGTACGCCGTCGATTTCCACCGCCAGTTCGCGCCGACAGATCGCGGCGTGCAGCAATAGGCGCGGTACGGCGTTGCCGAAGCGCTCGTCCAAGGCCCGGGCGACCACCGGCAAATCTTCGGCGTCGCGGACATAGACCTTCAGCCGCGTGCCGCTGCCGAAACCGGCGGGGAGTCCGGGCCGGTAACGACGCGCTTCGGCCAGCAGGCTGTCGAAATTGGCGAACGTCTCGCCAATCTGCGCCTGCAACTCGCCGATATGTTGCGAAGCGTGTCCGACCACGCTGGCGGTGCCGGACAACAACAGCGGCATCGCACTGTCTGGTGGCGGCAGCATCGCCCGCGCGAAGCTGGGCGACTGTGGCCCGTATTGGCGGGGATAACGGTAGGCGCTGATCTGGCGCGGATTTTCCACCGGGGTGCCACGACGGTCGGCCGAGAGCCAGTAGACCTGTAGGGTCCGTCGGCCGTCGCAACGACCGATCGCAGTGGCCGCGGGCAATGCGGTGGTGTCGAAGCGGCCCAGACCGCGCGCGCGGCCGACGCAAAAAGCGGCGATAACGCTCGGCGTCGCCGTCGCCGAGCGTTATCGCGTCCAGATAATTCCAGACCCGCAGTAGATGCGGTGTGCGGCTGCCTTCGACGAAACGCGCCAGTTGCGCATAAGCGCGCTCGGCGGCCTCGCAGATATCGCTGTGATCGGGGTGCGGCCCGGGCGATTCGTCGATTTCGATCACGCCGAAGGTGAGGCGGCCGTCGCTGGCCCAGCGGATGTCGTCCTGGCGGCCGTATTCGACGCGTCCGGCGCAGCGCCAGTGCTCGAACGCGGCCGTACCGTAAGGTTGCAGTGGGATGCGCAGATAGCGCGGGTCGTCGCAGGCCGGCGCCGCATCACCGAAACCGAACACCGCGAGCGTGTCTTCGGCGAACAAGGTCTGCGCGGAGGCCGCCGAGACGTAATCGACCGACAACAGAGCCTGTTCAGCGGTAGCTGCGTGCGCGGCGGGCCGATTCATCCGCGCCTCGATCGCAAAACGTCGCTGCGCAGGGTTGGATCGTGAGCGAGACCATGTCTGAAAATGCGGGCGTTGCCCCGATCATCCCTGGCGGCAGGCTGTTCTCCCGACGACATGCCCCGGCCGGATACGGCGCCGGCGCATGCGGCGTATCCGAATACGGGAGGATGGGGTGCGGAGCCGTCCGTTGCGATGCGATCCACGCGGAAGGGGGACGTCATGCTCTTCTGGTTACTGTCCGAGACTGGCATGATACCGCGTGGCGCGGATCCGGCGCCTGCGGCCGGGCCCATCCGGCAGGCCGTCGAAACGCCGACGCCCGTGCGGCCAGCGATGGCCGCGACGACGAACCTATCGTGCAAGCGATTGATTCGCCGTGAGCAAGTCCGGTTCCACATCGGATCATGTGATTCGAATGGCGCATGGAGATCCACGTTTTTAACGAGCTGCTTTCAACGGTCTGCTTGCAACGATCCGCTTCCAACCTCCGCACGTACCGCTCCGGGATCTTCCCTTATGTCCGAACTTGTCCCCGCCGAACTCGAACTGGCGGAACTGCTCGTCGAGTGCCTGAATCTCGAAGGCGTCGCGCCTGCCGATATCGATCCGGAAGCGCCCCTGTTCGGCGCCGGCCTTGGCCTGGATTCGATCGACGCGCTGGAGTTGTCGCTGGCGATCAGCAAACGCTATGGCTTCCAATTGCGCTCCGACAACGACGACAACAAACGAATTTTCGGCTCTCTGCGTGCGCTTTCGGCGCATGTCCAACAACACCGGACTGCGTGATCGCCGCGCTACGGCTGCTGTTGCTGCCGGCGTATCTGGTTCTCGCGCACCTCGCGGGCAGCCGGCATTCTCCGCCTCTGGCCGCGCTCGCCCTGGGCGATCTGACGCTATTATTGCTGCTCGGGCCGTTGTCGCGATGCAAGCTGTGGGCATGGGCCGCGTTGATCGCGGCCGTCGGCGCATTGTGGCCGCTGGCGCATTCGACCTACGCTCTGTTGCCGCTATTGCTGGTGCCGGTGCTGTTCGTGGCCGTGATCGCGTTCTGGTTCGCGCGCAGCCTGCGCCGCGGACGCATTCCGCTGGTCACTCGCATGGTTGCGGCGATCTATGCCACGCCGGTGGATGCGCTCAGTCCTTTGCATCGCGACTATGCGCGCCGGCTCACGCTGGCGTGGGCTTTGCTGCTGGCCACGCTTGCGGTGGCCGATTTCGTGCTCGCCTTGATCGTCGAACCCGACGGATTGCTCGCGGCCTTCGGTGCCGCATCGACGTTTCGAATCACCCATGCGCAGTGGTCGTTCATCACCAATGTCGCCAATTACGGCCTGATCGGCGCGTTCATGCTGATCGAATTCCAGCTGCGCAAGCGCGTGTTCACGCAACGCCCTTACCGCAATTTCGCCGAATTCATCCGGCGCATGGTCGCGTTGGGGCCGAGCTTTTGGCGCGAGTTGTTGCATTGAGTCCGGAGGCGCGTCGATGAACGCATCGCAACGGGACGAGTTCGCCGCCGCCTGCTGCATCGCGTCCGATCATCCCTGCCTGGCCGGGCATTTCCCCGGGCGCCCGATCGTGCCGGGCGTCGTGGTGCTCGATCATGTGATCGCGGCGCTTGAAGAGGCGATCGGCGTCGGTCCCGGCGGGCTCGGGCCATTGCGCTGGCCGCAGGTGAAATTCCAACAGCTTTTGTCGCCGGGACAGCAGGCATGGATCGAACTGACGCGCATCGAAACGCCTCCCGCTGGATCCGCTTCTGACCATCAAGTCGGATCCGAGAGGCGAACGCTCCCGGTGGCGCAGGAAGATCAGTCACGCTGGCGTTTCCGCGTGCGTTGCGGCGAGCAGGTGATCGCCACCGGTGAGGTGCGGCAGGCATGAGCACGCGCTGGAAACACCGCCCTGAAGGTGGCGGGTGGTTCGCGATCTGGCTGATCCGCGCCATCGGTCGCTACGGCGGTCGCAGTGTGGCGCGTGTCTTGCTGTATCCGATCACACTGTATTTCCTGATCCGGCGCGGACCGGAGCGCGCGGCGTCACGCGCCTGGCTCGGCCGGGTCTATGCGCGGCCCGCGGGGTTGCGCGATGTCGCTGCGCACATCCACACCTTCGCCTCGACCATTCTCGATCGCGTATTCCTGCTCGATGCGCGCGAGGACACCCCTTTCGATACGACAGTTTCTGGCCTGGACGCGCTGCATGCGCAACTCGACCGGGGTCGCGGCCTGTTGCTGTTCGGTTCGCACCTGGGCAGTTTCGAAGCGCTGCGCGTGCTGTCGCGGCAACGACCCGAGTACACCCTGCGCGTGGTGTTGGACAAAGGCCACAATCCGGCCCTGACCCAGCTTCTCGACGCGCTCAATCCCGAGATCGCGGCGACCGTGATCGATGCCGCGCAAGATGGCCCCACGTTGATGTTGACGATCCAGCAGGCGATCGCGGAAGGTGCGCTGGTCGCATTGCTGGTCGATCGCGCGCAACCGGGCGGCCAGACGGCGCCGGCGATATTCTTCGGGGCGCCTGCGCCGTTCCCGACCGCGCCCTGGCTGATCGCCGCGGCGCTGAAGGCGCCGGTGGTGCTTGCATTCGGGCTCTATCGCGGCGGCAACCGTTATGAACTGCGGTTCGAGGCTTTCAGCGACGGTATCGACATTCCGCGCGCGCAGCGCGCCGAAGCCATTGCTGCGTTGATCCGGCGTTACGCCGCACGGTTGGAGGATGTGGCGCGCGGCGCGCCGAAGAACTGGTTCAATTTCTACGATTTCTGGAATCGCGAGGATGCCTGATTTCCGCCCCCCTCCGCTGCGCGTATTGCCTGTCGCGCTCGCGCTGGTCCTGACGCCCTGCGCCGCGCTGGCGCAGCAGGTCGACGCCGATTGGATTCTGCGTGCGCTGGCGCGCCCCGCGCCGACGCGCACTGATTTCGTCGAAGTGCGCGATTCGGCATTGCTCAAACAACCGTTGCGGTTGCGCGGCGAATACCTGCGGCCGGATGCGGATACGCTGGTGCGCGAAGTGCGCAGCCCCTATGCCGAGACCACCACGATCCGTGCCGGAGAGGCGCGCATCGTTCGCGCCGGCAAACCGGCGCGGGCATTCTCGCTGTCGCGGGCGCCCGAATTGGCGAGCCTGCACGACAGTTTCGGCGCGCTGCTGGCCGGTGACCGCATCGCGCTCGAGCGCGCATACCGCATCCGCAGCGACGGAGAGCGGCGACGCTGGAAGCTGTCGCTCACTCCGAAAGCGCCGGTGCTCGCCGCGCGCGTACGCGAGATCGTGCTTTACGGCCAGGGCGCCGAATTGCGGTGCATCGAAACCTTGCCGGTGAAAGGCCTCGCGCAACGCACGCTGCTCGCCGGCGCGGCGCGCGCGATGAAAGCCGAGACTTCCGCCGCCGCGGTCGAGGCGATGTGCCGGGCCGGCGCAGGATGACATCCGCATTGAAACCGGCGCTGCGGATAGGGCTGGCCCTATTGTGGCTAGCGGCGCTGATCGCGGTCGCCGTCGTGATTTTTTCGCGATTGCGGATCAGCGGCGATCTGCGCCTGTTCATGCCGCGCGCGCAGACGCCTGCGCAGGCCCTGTTGATCGACGAGCTTGGCGAAGGGCCCGGTTCGCGTTTGTTGCTGATGTCGCTTGCGGGGGCGTCGACGCAGACGCTGGCGGAGCAATCGCAACGGATCGCCGCCGCGCTTGGCGCCGATCCGCGTTTCGCCTTCGTCGCCAACGGTGCGGATGCGCAGGCCGGCGTCGAGGCGATACCCGAACGCCTGCGTCCCTACCGGTATCTGCTTTCGCCTACGCTGGATACGCAGACGTTCGACGCCGCCTATCTGCGCGAACAACTCGATGCGCGCGTACAGGATCTGGGGTCGCCCGCCGCCGCGCTGATCGAACCGATGCTGCCGGCAGATCCGACCCTGGAGATGATCCGCATCGCCGAAATGCTGCAACCGGCGAATCCGCCCCAACGTTTTCACGGCGTATGGTTCGATCGCGATGGCCGCGAAGCGCTGCTGGCGCTGGAGACGCGCGCGGCGGGCTTCGACCCAAGGGCCCAGGCGGAGGCCGTGGCCGCGATCGAAACCGCGTTCGCGCACGCGCGCGGCGACACCAGAACCCGAATGATGCTGACCGGGCCGGGCGCGTTCTCGGTCGATGTCGGAGGGCGCACCGAACGCGAAGCCGGTTGGATCGGTACGGTCGACACCATCGGTCTGTTGGTTCTGCTGTTGATCGCGTACCGCAGCTGGCGCACGCCGTTGTTCGGCGCGCTGCCGCTGGCGAGCGCGGGCCTTGCCGGACTCGGCGCGGTCGCGCTGCTGGCCGATGGCGCGGTCCACGGCGTCACCATCGCCTTCGGCTTCACCCTGATCGGTGTGGTTCAGGATTATCCGATCCATCTGTTCAGCCATCAGCGCGCCGGGCTTTCGCCCTGGGCCAATGCGCGCGCGATCTGGCCGACGCTGGCCACCGGCGTGGTTTCGACCTGCATCGCATACGTCACTTTCCTGTTTTCCGGCGTCGACGGCTTGCGCCAGCTCGCGGTGTTCACCATCGCTGGTCTGGCGACCGCGGCGCTATGCACGCGATGGCTGCTGCCCGCGCTGATCGACCCCGCACCGCGCGATCCCGCGCGCGCGCCGCGTCTGATCGAGTTATGGCGTCTGATCGCGCGCCTGCCGCGGCCGCATCCCGCGCTGTGGGCAGTGTTGGCTTTCGGCGCGATCGCGACGATCGCATTCGCCCCGGGCGCGTTCTGGCAAAACGATCTGTCCCGGTTGACCCCGGTACCGGCTTGGGCGCTGGCCGCCGACGCCCGATTGCGCGCCGAACTGGGCGCGCCGGACGTGCGTTGGATCCTCGCCGTGCACGGCGAGGAGGCCGAAACCGCGCTTCGCCGCAGTGAGGCCGTCCACGCTGCGCTTGACGCGCTGATCGCCCGCGGCGAACTGGCCGGTTACGATTCGGCGGCGCGCATGTTGCCCAGTGCGGCCATGCAGCGCGCGCGACAGGCGCGCCTGCCGGATCCGGACCAACTACGTACGTCGTTGTCGCAGGCGTTGGCGACGACGCCGTTCCGTGAAGACGCGTTCGATGCGTTCATCGCCGATGTCGACCGTGCGCGCGGGCTCGCGCCACTGACATCGCGCGATCTCGCGGATACGCCGCTGGCTTCACGCATCGGTGCTGCGCTGATCGAACGCCCCGCGCATGCGGTTGCGCTGATCTCGCTGAGCGGATTGCGCGATCCGGATCCGGTCATCGCCGCGATCGCCGGTTACGATAACGTCGAGTTGCTTGACCTGAAGGCCGCATCCGAATCGCTGATCGCGACCTATCGCGAACGCCTGCTTGCGGCGCTCGCGCTCGCGGCGCTACTGCTGGCGGCGACGGTATGGGGCTCCTTGCGCGCGCCGCGTCGTGCGCTGCGCGTGTTGGCGCCGATGGCGCTGACTACGTTGCTGGTGCTGGCGGTTCTGCGCGCGACCGGGGTCGAGCTGAACCTGTTCCATCTGGTCGCACTGATCCTCGCCGCTGGGCTAGGGCTCGATTACGCGCTGTTTTTCGAGCATGCCGGCGATGCCGTCGATGATCAGCTGCGCACGCTGCACGGCCTGATCGTCTGCAGCCTGATGACCCTGCTGGTGTTCTTGCTGCTGGCGCTCTCTAGCATCCCGGTGCTGCGCGCGATCGGGCTAACGGTCACCCTCGGCGTGATCGGCAATTTCGCGCTGGCCTTATTGATCGCACGGCACCCGACCGCCGATGTCGTGGAAACGTCGGAAGGAGCGGCAGAGCATGGATGAATCTTGCGCAGCGCGTCGTCGCGGCTCACGCCGCTGCCGTGGAGCAAAATCGCCATGATCGACCGCGACGCCATCGAAGCGATGATTCCGCACAAGGGCGCGATGTGCCTGTGGGATGCGGTGACCGACTGGGACGGACGACGCATCCGTCTCCGCGGCCGCAGTCATCGCGACCCGGATAATCCATTGCGTCGTGGCGGCCGCCTGAACGCGGTGCATCTGTGCGAATACGGCGCACAGGCCATGGCGGTGCATGGTGGCGTGCTCGGCGTCGCGGGCGGAGGCTCAGCCAAGGCCGGCGTACTGGTCGCGTTGCGCGACGTGCGCCTATGCGTGGCGTGGATCGACGATCTTCCGGGCGATCTCGTGTGCGAAGCCGAGTTGCTGGCCGACAGCCCGACGAGCCAGCAATACGCTTTCCGCATACTGCACGATGACGGGATTATCGCCGAGGGCCGCGCAGCGGTGATGCTGCAGGGGTAACATGGGCGGCGAGATGCTTCTGGTAGGAGCGCCGCAAGACGCAACCATAAGCCTTGTCGCGGACTGCGCCGCTCCTACAAAATGCCGCGGATCACACGGAACGCTTCGATGTCGACACAGATCCAGCGCCGGGCCCTGGTCACCGGAGGCAGCGGCGATATCGGCAGCGCCATTTGCCGCGCGCTTGCGGCTAAGGGCGCGCATGTAATCGTGCACGCCCACGCCAACCGCGCCCGCGCCGAAACGGTGCGCGATGCGATCATTGCGGCAGGCGGTTCCGCCGAAGCGGTCGCGTTCGACGTCGCCGACAGCGACGCGACGCGCGTGGCGCTGGCGACGCTGCTCGGCGCCGGACCTATCCAGATCGCGGTCAACAATGCCGGCGTTCACGACGATGGCCCCATGGCCGGCATGTCCGAACAGAAATGGGCGCGCGTCATCGACGTCTCGCTGCATGGTTTTTTTCATGTGACCCAGCCCCTGCTGTTGCCGATGGCGCGCACGCGTTGGGGCCGCATCGTGAGCGTGTCTTCGGTGGCCGCGGTGCTGGGCAATCGCGGCCAGACCAATTACGCGGCGGCCAAAGCCGGTTTGCATGGCGCGAGCAAATCGCTGGCGCGGGAAATGGCCAGCCGCGGCATCACCGTGAATGTCGTCGCCCCCGGCGTGATCGCTGGCGCGATGAGCACCGAAACCTTCGATCGCGACGCCATCAAGCAAATCGTGCCGGCTGCGCGCGCCGGTACGCCCGAGGAGGTCGCGGCGCTGGTCGCTTTCCTGTGCGGCGAAGAGGCCGGCTATATTAATGGGCAGGTGATCGGCATCAACGGCGGGATGGGTTGACCCGGAGCGATAAAACGACGATGCGAACGGCGACTCTCGTCATCGACATGCAGCTGGATTTCTTCGCGCATCAACGTCTTGCGCAACGCAGATCCGCGCTTGCCGGCAATATCAACGCATTGACCGCGGATATGCGGGCGGCCGGCGGCACGGTGATCTGGGTCAGGCAGGAATTCGCTCCCGATCTGCGCGATGCGCCGCTGGAAGTGAAGGATCGCGGCATCCGCGTGACGGTCGCCGGCACCCCGGGCGTCGCGCTGCTGCCCGAGCTGGAGACACGGCCGTCCGATCGTCAGCTCGTGAAGAAGCGCTACAGCGCCTTTTTCGGCACCGATCTCGATCAAGTGTTGACGCGTCTGGATTGCCGACGGTTGATCATCGCCGGCATCAACACCCATGCCTGCATCCGTACGACGGTGGTCGACGCCTACCAGCGCGATTATCCGGTCATCCTGGCCCGCGATTGCATCGATTCGCACGATGCCGAACACCATGAACTCAGCTGGCGCTACATGGACGGCAAACTCGGTCGCGGCATGAGCAACGCCGACATTCGCGCACTGCTACTGCACGAATCCCCATAGCGCGGAAACACAACGAGGACGCAGGCCTGGCTGCGAGCGCGATGCGGATCAGGCTGCGGCGTACCACATCGGCGCCAACGCGCGCTCCGTTGATGCCGTCGCCGTGAGCAGCGCATCGAGCCCGCAGTCGTCGATCCGCGGATGCGTTTCGCGCACGCGCAGCAGGATCTCGACCGCCAGTGCGTCCATCCGCGCCACGTTGTCGCGGATGCGTTGCGCGAAAGCCATATTGTCGAGCGTATCGTGAAGCGCGCGGTTCATCTCGTGGAACCAATCGATGCCGAATTGATCGAGCAAGCGACCGTCCAGCGTCGAGGCGTCGACGCCGGTTTCGCGGTTGGCCGCGCCCCAGGCGCGCAACAATGCCTGCATCGCGAGATTCAATTTGCGGCCACGTTCGAACTGCGGCCGCAACCGGCCGATCAGCGACACCTCGGTGAGTTTGCCGCCGCAACACAGCGGCGCGAGCAGCGCCCAATAGTAGGTATAGTCCCAGATCACTTTGACCGGCATCACCTGAGCGTCGCCGAACAACGCATACTGGCCGCGGTAAAGCGTCATCGTGTTTTCGAAGAAGCCGAAATACAGTTGCTGGAACAGCTCGGCGTAGGGCGCGAAGACGTGGCCACCGCGATCCTTGGCGATCAGGTCGCAGATCAAGGTGTTCGAGATGCCGATGAAATCGCTGCCGGGCGAATAGAACGGATCAAGGAACACGCCCGCTTCGCCGGTCAGCGCCCAGCGATCGGCGCTGAAGACCTGTTTGCAGCCATGGGAGAAATGGCGCAGGAACAGGAAATCCTGCAGCCGGTGCTCCGGGCGTTCCAGCGCGTCGGCCACGCGCGGCTGATGCGCGCGCAGCCAGGCCATGGCCTTCTCGTGGGTGTTCATCGTTTCCAGGGGGTGCATCGCCGCATCGCAGACGATGCCGAGCGAATGCGCGCCGGAAGACAATGGAATCAGCCAGAACCAATACCCCGGGCCGCACATGTGGTTGGTCGAGCGCCAGCGGTCCGGCGGCGTGCAGCGCGCC
>SSEV01000245.1 GCA_008015095.1 Lysobacteraceae bacterium
GGGGAGTGGTGTGTGAGGTTCGGTGCGGTCGGAAGTATTCCTGACACGCCGATGGGGTGTTTTCCTATACCGCGCCCGGGCTGGGGAAGGCATGTTGGCCGCATGCCGAACTATCGACGCATGTGGTTGCCTGGCGGCACATATTTTTTCACCGTGAATTTGTTGGAGCGAAGGCGCCGATTGCTGGTCGAGAGGATCGAAGCGCTCGGGCATGCATTCCGTCGCGCGCGTGCGGATCGTCCTTACACGATGGTGGCGTGCGTCGTCTTGCCGGATCATCTCCACTGTATCTGGACCTTGCCGGAGGGCGATGCGGATATCGCGAATCGCTGGCGCCAGATCAAATTGGACTTTTCGCGCAGTGTTCCGGCTGATGAGCGTCTTTCCCATCGCCGGCAAGCGAAAGCCGAGCGCGGCATCTGGCAGCGTCGTTATTGGGAACATCTGATACGCGACGAATGTGATCTGCATAACCACATCGATTACATTCACCTCAATCCGTTGAAGCATGGGCTGGTGGCACGCGTTGCCGATTGGCCTTACTCGTCGCTTCACCGATACGTCCACGATGGCAACTTGCCGTCGAATTGGGCTTGATGAGCAAGTAGGATGGCGGTGAGCACAGCGAACCGCCATCGATCGCCATATCACCCGCGCCGACCTCAACGCAATGCAACGACAGTCGCCGCAGCGCGGCCGTTTCGCTTCTGCGGTGCGAGGACACAAACATCCCCCGTTTCGAGTATCGTGTCGCGAACACGTATGGGGGCGCATGTCATGACGATCGCATTCGCGCGCGCGGTGTGCACTGCAGCCGCACTGCTCGCCGCAACCGCGGCGGTCGCCAAGCAACCTCACGAGCGTCAGCGTCTCCTCGATGCGGCGCGGCCGCGCGCGGCGGCCGATGCCGGGCAGCCGGTGCGGATCAGGGTCGATCGGCTCAACGTCGATGGCGGTTGGGCGGTATTGGTGGGCGAGCTGGTCGGCGCGCAGGGCAAGCCAATCGACTGGGGGAAGGCGACGAATTGCCATCCCGACCTGGACAAAATGCTGTGGGTGGTGCTGCGCAAGCAAGGCGTCGCATGGCGGGTCGAACATATCGAGATCTGCGCGTCCGAACCGCCGTATTGGTATCTGGAGCAATACGGCGGTTTCGCGTGGCCGTGCGGCGTGTACAAAGATTTGGACGCGCCGGACGGCGAAAAACTGGAAGCGCAATGTCGGCGCGAGCGCGCAAGACCGTAGGCTGGGCCATCGATTCAACATGGCTGCTGGGCTATGACCGGCCACGCCGGACATTCTTGGCTCGGTCGATGACCTGGCCTATGTGGGGTCGATGCGCACAGACATCCGCAACCGCGGACTGGACGGCACGCATTTCTTTGCGGTGAATCTTGCGGATCGTTGCAGGCGATTGCCGATGGAACGGCTCGACGCTCTGGGTGCGGCGAGATGCGCGGTGCGTTGTGCGCATTCGTTCGCCATCGTGACGTGGGTGGTGTTGCCGCATCATCTGCGTGCGGTGCGGAGGGCCCACGTATTCGCGCATGGATATGACGCTGATCAAGCAAGCGCTCGCGCGCGCCTTGCCGCCGAGCGAGCGTGTGTTCGCATCGCGTCGTCGCACGGGGGCGCTGTCTGCGCAATATGCGGGAGGCAAGACGCGACCGCGGCCTGCCTTCGCGGCGACGCTGTCGGGGCTTCCGAGGCCTGAAGTCGACGACCTATAATGCCTGGACGACAGTGCAGGTCCGTAGCGACAGCGCAGGGCCTGCGCGCCAGATAAAACGATCGGGCAGGATATGGAACAAGACATCATCAGCAACCACGCCGGCATCTCGGCCACCGCCGTCAATTTTCTGGATTACGCCATCAAGGAGGGGAAATGTCTCAACCGGCTGGATTTGCTGGATGAGGACGTGCCCCCGTTGTTGCGTGATTACAAATACCCGTTGCAATCGTGGCCGTGGTTCATCTCGCCTGCCACCAAGCGCGTGCTCGAAGAGTGCGTCCAACTGATCCCGTCGTTGATTGTCCGCAGCGTCATGCTTGAGTTCGGCGAGGACACCGCACGATTCGCCGATTACTACGGCACGCCCGACGTCGTCGGCCAACTGGTGCTGTCCGGAACGCTGAAAACGCGTTTCGTATCGCAGCGTACGGATGCGATCCTCACCGAGAAGGGGTTCAAGATCCTCGAACTGAACCTCGGGTTCCGGATCGGCGGATGGCAGATCCAATGGATCGATCCGCAGTATCGCAAGCAGGCGGAACTCAAGCCGTTCTTGGATCGCCTGGATTGTCACTCACGCGATATTCCTTATGGCTACATGTGCTACCTCATCCGGTCGATTCAGGAAAAACAACTGCTCTCCGATGGCCGCGCCAATACGATTTTCGTGATCGAGGATGACGAGTTCTTCGCCTTGAACGGGCCGGTGACGATCGGGGAGATCTACGACCGCGCGTTGCGCGATCATGGCCTGGGCGGTTGGTTGAAGTTCAAGAGAGACCTCTCCGATCTGACCTACGCCGAGAACGGCGTTTATTTGGGCGGCGAGCGCGTAGGCGCCGTGGTGTCGGCGGAAGACAATCCGCCGCTGGAGCTGTTTCGCGCATGCGCCGCAGGGCGAGTGGTCTGGACCGATAACCCCGTCGAAGTGGTGTTGTCCGACAAGCGATCGTTGGCGTTGCTTTACAAGCACCGCGATCATCCGGCTTTCAGCGAGTCCGAGCGTCGTGTGATCCATGCTTTTCTGCCTTGGGGGGCGTCGCTGCGTGCCGGTCCGGTCGAATTTG
The DNA here is from genome assembly GCA_008015095.1 of Lysobacteraceae bacterium. Classification (GTDB taxonomy): domain Bacteria; phylum Pseudomonadota; class Gammaproteobacteria; order Xanthomonadales; family Xanthomonadaceae; genus Lysobacter_I. The sequence continues at coordinate 2,800 of SSEV01000245.1, forward strand.
AAGGACAGACGATAGATCTGCAGTCGTTGCTGTCGAGCCAAAAGGATCGGTTCGTGATCAAGATAGCGCTCGGGGGGCAGGGCAACGATGTCTTCGTAGGCAAGTACCAGACGCCGCAGGATTGGGCGCGGCTGATCGAGCGCGGGCTCAGCGAAGACGGCTGGCTCGTACAGGAGTTCTGCCGCTCGTTGCCTTTCTACGGCCAGCAGGGCGATAACGGTTATGGTCTCTATGACGTGGTCTGGGGCGTGTACGGCTTCGGCGAGGTCTATTCCGGGTGCTGGTTGCGATTGATGGCGCGGGATACCGGCAGTGGCGTGATCAACTCGGATAAAGGCGCCGAGGAAGCGATCGTCTACGAAGTGGCTTGCTGACGCGCCTGTTGCGTCGTACCGCTCTCCATCGCGCGCGGAACCTTTGGGGTGTTCAGAGGCCGCCTACGGATCGAAACGTTCGCTGGTGTCCATCCGGATATTGCGCAGCGTTACGGTTCGAAGGTGCGTGGCGTAGCAAGGTTCGGCGAAATAGCCGATCAGGATGGCGCGTCGGCGCATGCCGGTCGGGTTCAGGCTGCCGGCATGGAGCAGGTCGGCATCGAACACCAGGATATCGCCTGCGGCGCCGCTGAGCTGCACGCAGCGGGCTTCGTCGTTCAAGTCGAGTGGCGGCGCATCCGGTGCGGGACGATGGCTGCAGGGAACGATGCGGGTGGCGCCGTTTTCGGGTCCGAAATTGTCGAAAAAGGCCAATGCGTTCACCGTATCGCCGGGTCGTTGCGCCGACAAATCGCGGTGCAGGCCCTGATGGCCGCCTCCCGCCAAGGGTTCGCGACCTTCCACTTGCGCGAGAAAGAAACGCGCGCCGATCAGTTCGCCGACCACAGCGAGCAAGTGCGGGAGCCGACAGACGGCCTGTACCTTCGGGTCGAGATCCAATAACGAATGACGCCAATCCGCGCCGCGCGGGACGGCCCATTGGTCCGATGGCGTGACGCCCGCATCGAACGCATCGCGAAGATCATCCAGCCACTCAGCCGGAATCGCGCCGCGCAGGAGGGCGTAACCGTTTCGATGCAGTGAGGCGCGGTCGATCACGGGGGCTCGTGGGGTGCGTTCGCTCTCGTTCACGGCAGCGAAAGGCGCAGGGCGTCGGTCTGCCTATTCGGGCTATTGTGCGATATCGTGAGCGCATTGTGTCCTTGACCGGAGCCGCGCGATGCGCAAGTTCGCAGTTCTCTTTTCGATGGCGTTCGCTACGTCGTTATTCATCCCCTCGGCGCATGCCGGCGATCCGGCGGCTTACGGCAAACCCTTGCCGCAAAGCGCTTCCACGCCGATATCGCAGGCGATCGCCGGGTTCGATGCGCACGCCGGCAAACCTGCGCGTTTCAGCGGGCGCATCGCCCAGGTCTGTCAGGCCGAAGGCTGTTGGATGGTGCTGGAGGACAACGGACAAACGGCGCGCGTGATGTTCAAGGAACACGCCTTCACGATCCCCAAAGACAGTGCCGGCCAGGCCGACGTCCACGGCGTGCTGTCGCGCAAGGACTTGACGCCCGCGCAAGTCAAGCATCTGGAAGAGGACTCCAAGGGCTTGCCGGTGGCGTCGGTCGAATACCGCATCGTCGCCGATGGCGTTGTGCTGCGCCCGCGATGACAGCGCTATGGAACCTCTGAACACCGCGGAGGTTCCGCCCGGGATGCACGCCATGCGCGCGGATCGAGCGCGTCGATGTGTGCTCAGACAGCGGCGGGCTCGGCCCTGGCCCGAATCTGCGACGTCTGAATAACGCCAGGATGGCGCGGGCCAGGCCTTCGCTATCGAGAGAAACCGCAGCGGCGTCGTCCACGTGCAAGGCATGACCGAAAACATCAGGCGGCGCAGGCGTCGAGCGGGTTTCGTCTCCATTCCGGTGAAATCCATCATGGCCACCAGCGTGCTGGCCCTGGTACTGGCGAACATCGGCGTTCATGCAATGAATGACACCGGCTCCCCAGGCATGAGCGGCGCCGGGTCGAAGCAGGCCATATCAAAGCAGGCCATATCAAAGCAAGTCGTATCGAAGCGCGCCAAACCGGAGATCCTGCTCCAGCATGCCGATGACCGCGCGCGCATACACGATGCGCGCGGTATGGTGCGCGTGGAGATCACCTGCTCCACCGGTATTGGCCGCGCGACGCTGAACCTTCCCGTGCGAAAAGACCGGACGGAGTCCGTCGTACTGCGCCTGCGCTATGCGCCGCGCAGGCCGTATCCGCCGTTAGAAGGATTGCAGGTGGATGGCCAAGAGGTCGGACAAGACACCGGGGTATCGATGCGTCGGCGTCGCGGTTGGTTGGAGATCCGCCTGCCGCTGCAGCGACGCGATGGGCCTGCAACCATGCGACTGCAGTGGATCGATCATTACCGTTGAATGCACGGACCCGTACGGCGAACGTACGATCTCTCGTGTGGCGTCTCAAAAGTTGGCGTTGTATTTTTCTGGCCGTAAAAACACGAAAATCCGGATTTATCAGCGACCTATTTCACATGCTTATTTCTGAGGCGCCACACTAGCGCCGCAGCCACGGCGCAAAGGGCTTCGAACTTTCAGCGCACGATGCCTTGCACGCGGTCGCCTTCGCGCTGCATCAGTTCGCGGAAGCGCTGCGCCTGCGCCGGGTCGAATTGCGGATTGGGTTGGCCGAGGATGGTGTCCGCGCCTACGCGCGGGGTCCAATAGCCTTCGCATTCCAGCCACAGAGGTTGGGCCATCCCGTTTTCCGCGAGCACCAACATGTAATGGACCTGGTTGCCCAACGGATCCTTGCGGAAAGCCATTTCGGCATGGATCTTGGCGTAGGTGTCGAGAGTGCAGGGCTCGGCGCCGCCGCGCGCCTTCGCCTGAGCGGCTTGATACAGCGGCATGAACGCGAGCGCGGTCTTGCCCATATCGGCGGGGTCGCTCATTTTCGCGGTCCAGCCGGCTTTTGAGGCTTTCCATTCCTCGGCGCTGACGCCGTGCTCGGCGGCGATCGCGAATTCCAGGCTCTCGTCGCCCGCAGTATTGGCCATCAGCGCAGCGAGTTCGGCGTATTGTTCCAAAGGAATCATGGTGGTGTCCTCGGCGGAAGGTTCGAGAGGGCGACGAGGTGTCTCTCGCCCGTCCTGGTGCGAACGGGAATCGCGGGGGTTCGCGGCCAGGACGCCGAGCGTAATCTGCCTGGCCGGTTGCGGCCCGGCCTTACGTTTGAATACCGGCAAAGCTGCGGCAGGGCGTCGAGACGACGATCACCACTGCTGGCGCGAAGCGAGCGCTGCGAAAGAAGATGTGATCAGGACCACGCGATAAGCATTACGCGACTCGGCAGGAGCACGCCATGGGCAAGACCACGCATACACTCACGAGCGGTCGACAGGTGACGCTTTCCGATTGGGAAGGCATGGAACCCCCGCAGCACGGCAAGACCTTGCTGGGCAAAGCATGGGACGAGGACGCCTCCCGACAAGGGTTGAGCTTCTACAAGTCGACGGAAGAGTACATGCGCAACGAATGGGCTGCGGCGAATATGCATCCCACAGTGGCGCAGATGGGCAGCGAAAAGCTGCTGCTGTTCTACCATGCGCAGACCAAGAGCTGGCATACCGCCGAAGCGCTGGATATCGATCACGCCACGCAGTGGAAAGATCATCTCAAGGGGCTTGGCGTGGCCAACCAAGCCGAGGCGATGATGGCCTATAACGATGTGGGCAATCTGCGCCTGCTCCCTTCGGCGGTGAATCGCGCTCGCGACTCGGCCGATGCGACTTTGGCGAAGGGCGCGGACTCGGTCGAGTGGCGGCACTGGTGCCAGGAGCGGTTCGGTTTCGACCCAAGCGTGAAACCGCCGCCGTTCGATCCGGAAAAAGACATGGCCAATCGCCGTGCCAGTACCCTGAATGCCGAATGGAGCGAAGACCACAGCCGCAAAGATCTGGCCTTCGATGCCAGGGTTCAGGGCAAATGGTTCGAGCAGGAGCTGCATCGCAGCTATGCCGGAAGCGCGGTCGTCCAACGGCCGGAACCGCCGCACGACGCGATGCAGGTGCCGTTGTTCCGCTGCGCCGCGACCGGGCAGTTGTGCACGCGCGATGCGTTCGATATCGATCATCAGATCGCCTTCGAAAGTCTGCTCAAGGAACTGCCCAAGCATGCGCAGGACGGCCGGCTGAGCAAGGCCGATGTACTCGATGCCTACAACGACACCAGCAACCTGCGCCTGGTCAGCCGCGCCGCCAACGCGTCGCACGAATGGGAAATCGGCAGGCATGGCGAGTATCACGACGCCATGAACGAGAAACCCGAGCGGCGCGGCGAGTTCGGCCGATTCATCGAACAGGGCGCGATGAGCGATCACGATGCGCGCGAACTCGCCGCGGCTATGCGCGAATACAACGAGCGACAGCGTCACAAGATCGAGGTCTGGCAGGAGTTGGAGAGCAACGGGGTGATCGGGTTCCAGGATCCCCGCGCCGCGAAGAGCGCCGTGGTCCAATTGTCCGATCCCACCCATCCGGACCACGATCGCTTCGCCAAGGTGATGAAGAGGATCGATGAACTCGATCCCAAGCGCGAAGTGCTGCCCGAAGACGAACAGCGCAACAATCTGGCGGCTGCGCTGGTCGCCGAATCGCGTCGTCAGAACCTGCCGGGCATTCAGGAAGTCGATAAGGGCGGCCCCGATGGCAACTTGCTGTTCGTCGCCTGTAACGGCCCGGGAGGCTGGGATCGCGCGCATGTGGATGTGACGCGTGGCGCGATGACGCCGATGGCCTTCAGCACCGCGGAAACCGATCGAGTGCTGGAACAGATGCAGCAGCAGGCTGCGATGCAGGGGCAGATGCAGCAGGCGACATTCCTGAAGCAATAGCGAACCTCCAGGCGACTCGGAGGCTCCATGCGCTAAGGCGACACTGCAAAAAGTCAGCGTTGCCGCGGCACAGGGATGTGCCGCCCGCGAATCAATCACGCAAGTGATTGATTCGGCGAGAGCAAGTCCGAATTCATCTCGGACTTGCGACCACTGAGCAAGTCCAGGAGGGACTTGTTCAGTGTTGCCCTAAGAGTGACGAGGTCTGAATAACGTCAGGACAGGGATATCCGTTTTCAACGCACAGGAAGGCTAGCGGGCGGGCCGAGAATCGATCACAGACAGGAGAGAGTGGCGAGCCGGATGAAGTCAGTGGCATGCTGATCGTTGGCGCGACAGGGGCGCCCGATCCGCTATTCGAAGTCCTTCTGGAGCCCCGGATGCCACCGAACCTTAAATCTGCGTTGTCGTGGGCGCCGGCGTTGGTCGGCGCCGTCCTCGTCGCGACTGATGTCGAAGCCCGAATCTGGACCGTCGGCCCTTCCGGCCGCGAGTACACCCAGCTTTCGACCCTGTTCAACGGCAACGACCTTGCTCCTGGCGATGTCGTCGAAGTCGACGGCAACGCCACGTACGCCAGTGCGGTCATGGGCGAGGACGACGGCGGCGCGCCGGGCAATCCGGTCATCGTGCGCTGGAGGCGCGTGCCTGGCGCGAGCCGCCCGGTCCTGCAAGGCGGCACTCACGCCTTCAAGTTCCAGCGTTCGAATCATGTGGTGTTCGAAGGTTTCGAGATCCGCGGCGGCGCCAGCACTTGCCTGTTCAGCGAAGCGCACGAGATCACCGTGCGCGATGCGGTGATCCATGCCTGTCCCGGGCACGGAATTCTCGGCGCGGATCTCAATTCCGGTTCGTTCACTCTCGAATTCAGCGAAATCTATGATGCGGGGGCGGGCAGTACGCGGCATCCGATCTATATGCAGTCGGACGAGATCGCATACCCCGGATCGGTATTCCGGATGCGCTTCAACTACGTGCACGATGGCAATGGCGGCAATCTGCTCAAGAACCGGCATGAGCGTGCGGAAATCCATTCCAACTGGTTCGAAGGCGCGCTCTATCAGGAGATTGAGCTGATCGGTCCGGATTGCGAGACCCAGGCCGCGGGCTGGACACGCGCGACTAAGCGCGAGGATGCCGAACTGCTCAACAATGTCATCGTCCATACCTCGACGGGCTGGCCGCATGCGATCCGCATCGGCGGCGACCTCAATGGCGCCAGCGACGGGCGCGTCCGCATGGTCGGCAACACGATCCTGTTCGATCGCCCCGGCGGCGCGACCGCGGTCTATGTGCAGCTCGGCGCGGGCAGCCTGGAGATGCACAACAATGCGATCTTCCAGATCGACGGCGCAGCGCCTGCGATCGTGCGTGAGAACACGGCCGCCGATGCGCCGCTATGCGCGCCGTTCACGACCTCGCCCTGGAGCGGTGGGCGCAACGTGGCCGGTAGTCGCAACTGGGTCCAGAGCACGGCGAGTTTCGTGCCGGCGGAATGGGCCGACACCCGCAGTGGCGGCGACCCTGGCTTGCGGGATATTCCGCTACGGCATTTGCGCCCGTCGACCAGCAGTCCGCTGCGCAATGCGGGTCTCAACCATCCGCCATCGCCTATGGCGTTCCCGATGCCATGGGCGTTGCCGAGAATCGGTTTCGATCCGCCACCGCGCGCGAAACTCGCCGTAGGCGATCAGCGTGCGCGGATCCCGCAAGGTCATTTCACGGTGGACATCGGCGCTTTGGAAGAGGTCGATATCGACAGCCTGATCGGGCCTTTCGAGTTGCCCGGGTCGGTGCCGCGCGTGCGTCCGCGAGTGCACACAGGCGCTGCCAGGCCCGCATCGGCCGCGCCCGTCCCTCCTTTTCAACGCAGACGCTGCGTGATTACGCAATGCGGCGGCCAGTGAAGCGAGTCAAGGCGCACGGGCAGCGCGTATTCAACAACCTGCACAGGGATTTCGCGCAGGAAGCGTGCGCGGCAGCACCGGAGCGAAGCCGAACAAGCCCTCCCAAGGGTTGTTCGGCGCCTGCGAATCCGGCGTTTATCCAGACTCGCGATCACCGGAACAAGCGCTTGCGCACATGTTCCGCAAACGGCGCGTCCCTGCGCCGTGAGGACATCGGGCGGATTTGACGCTCAGAACAATGTCACCGTGCAGGCGCCTAGAAAGGCGCGCGCGCCATACAAAGCGCTGACCGGAGAATTCGCCGTCACTGTTGTCGGTCCGAGACTGGAATAGACGCGCCAAGGCGATGCGGCCAGCGCGGATTGCGTCGTATAGGTTCCGCCAGGGGCGGCGATTCGGCGCACATGGCGCAGCGGGCCGAAACCGCTGGGATACGTCCAGTATTTCACTTCGGCTGTGCCGCCGGTGCACGCCGCGCGACTGACGTTGTCGTTGGTGGTGAACCACGAAGTCTGCATATTCGCGCCTTCGCGACTGAAGCTGAAATGGATATGGTCATAATGCGGTCCGCAACTATCGCAGCGCCTGAAACCCGCGCCGGCCTGATCAGAGCTCCAGATGCTGTCCTTCCAGATGATTTCGATGATGCCCATCCGGCGCGCTTTCGAATGCGGGTTGCCGTATTCGTCGGTCGCCAGAATCCAGTTGACGATCGACTGCGCGCGCGGTTCGGTCGCGTTGACGTAGAAATCCAAGGCGCGGCCTTCCCGGTGATAAGACGTGCTGCTGACATTGCAGGGACGCCCGATATGCCAGTTGGGGTTGAACTGATTGGGAGCGCCGAACCAGAAACTGAGAAGCTGGCGCAGACGTTCGGGTCCGGGCTTGTTGGTCGGATTGCACAGAGGCGGGTATTGATTGCGCAATGGATAGGCTTCGAGATTGTTTGGCGGGTAGGGCCAGCCGAGCTCGGTCACTTCGGCTTTTGCGGGTGCGGACGCGCCCAAAAGCATGGTGAAGAAACATGCGATCAATGCGCATGAGATGGAACGCATGACGATCTCCTTGTCGTGTCTTCGGGCCATCGATGATGGCGTGTCTAGGATGGCGTGTCTGGGACACTCAGCGTCGGCAGTTTGACTGGAATGTGACCGGCGGCGCCTTTACTTGATGATCCTGGGCGACATGTGATCGCCTTTCCGACGCGCAGGACAGCGCGAAACCTTGAAGCCGCGCCCCCCAATGCCATCCCTGATGCGATTTATTTCGCGACGTTTATCTCATTTTTTAGATTGACGTGCGGTCGCGCGGGGCGTCCTGAAGACCTCCGTCGGATCTGCGGCTTGCCTTGGCGTCGATAGGCACGATACTTGCTTTCCAAAGTTGTGTTTCAGTGTATGTTCTAGCGATCGCCCAAACCAGATGGCCCGTCCCAGCTGCTGTCAGCCCGGAATTGCGCTGACAGAAGGACGCGTCAGGGGATGGGAACGATGGCGGGCCGCGTTTTTCAAGGCAGCATCTGGACCAAGCGCCGATGCGCCTGATCCGCGAGCGCGCTATTCATGGCGCACGAAGCCTCCGCGTATACAGAGGCTTCTTGATGAAACGGTATCGGCAAGGACGTTCATCCGGTTCGCAAGTTCAATTGTTGAGGGGCGGATGATGGAAATCGAAATCAAGGTCATCTCGGACCGGCGCGAGGGCCTGCTGATCGGGCTCGCGCAAATAGTGATCGCTTCTGGATTCACCTTGCAGCGCCAGCGCATGATCAATATCGATGACGGCGCGCAGTTGAACATGGTGATTCGTGGCGACGAACCCAATCTGCCGCAGCTGCAGCAGCGGCTCGCCGCGCATGAGCTGGTGCGCAGTTTCGAGATCGTCGGCGTATCGGCCGGCGCCTCGCCTGCCGCCACGGCCTCGCCGAGCCCGACAGGCGGCGCCACATCAGCAAGCGAAGCCGCGATCGATCAGCGCAAAGTCGAAGATCTACTGCCGCAATTGGCGCGCAGCTATCCGGATATCCTGCCGCGCCTGGTCGCGCTTGATCGCGAATTGCCGCAGGAGCAACGCGAAGCCACGATGCGCCACATCGGGCAACGTGTCGGCGCCTGGGTCTACAAACGCGACTACGCGCTTGGCGGCCAGCTCGCGCCGGGGGAGGCGGTGCGACGCATCGCGCAACCCGCGTTGCGGCCGTTGCTGCAAATAGAAGCGCAAGGCGATCTGCTGCGCGTTCAAAACAGCCCGTTCTGCCGCAAAGGTGATCCTGGTGCGCGCTGTCACTTCATCAGCGGCATGCTGGCCGGGCTGCTCGGCGGGAAGAATGGCGCCGATTGATTGTCGCCGGATTATTGATGGGCCTGGGCGTCACCGGCATGCATTACTCCGGCATGGCCGCGATGTTGATGCCGGCGGATATCCATTACGACACCACGATCGTCGCCGTATCGGCGTTGATCGCGGTGGTCGCTTCGATCGCTGCGTTGTGGCTGGCTTTTCATATGCGTGGTTGGCTGCAGATGCTCGGCAGCGCTCTGGTCATGGGCGTGGCCGTATGCGGAATGCACTACACGGGCATGTATGCGGCCAGTTTTGTCCCCAACGGCAAGGGCGCCGAACTGTATGCGAACGGACTGAGCGGCGCGAATCTCGGCACCGGCATCTTCGTTGTCGCCACCGTGCTTCTGGTGGTGTCGTTGGCGTTGAGCATCCTGCGCCAGCGCAAGCGCGCCGCAGTCGAAATCGGATCGCGCCACCGTGCGGCGGGGTCGCTCCCGCCGCATGGACAGCCGGATCGCGATGGCATGCCGGCGATAACGCCATGTCGGACGGCATCCGGCCATTCGAGCGGATCGCAGTTTGTGGCGACAGCGAATACACGGTCGCGCAAACGCGTTGCGCACGCGTGCGCAACGCCGATGGCAAGCGAATCCGTGCGCTGCAGACCTGTGGGGCGTGCTCGGCGCTCCGCTCCGTTCCGAGTCGTCATGAAGGGCGTGGCGTTTCGGTCGGCATGCCGGTGCGATGCGCTCACCGACGGATCGATGCTCGCATAGGCGTATCGCGCATCCACGCCGCTCGCGCCGAACAAGATTCGTTGGCATAGTAAGGACGGCAATAGTCAAAGGAGATGCGTATGGCCTACGTCGCAACCTATGCCGGGCAGGAGCCTGCGCGCGCGCAAGTCGATGCGTCCGCCGGCACGGTGGTGATCGAGTTCGGAGCGCCCTGGTGTCCGCATTGCATCGGCGCGCAGGCGTCGTTGGAAGCGGTATTGGCGGCGCATGCCGATGTCCGCCATTTGAAGATCGAAGACGGGCCGGGCCGTCCGCTCGGGCGCTCGTTCAGGGTCAAACTCTGGCCCACGCTGATCGTGCTGCGCGATGGCGAGGAACGCGCGCGCGCGGTGCGGCCGACAACCCGCGAAGAGATCGAGCGCGCTTTGGCTCTTGCGGAATGAGCAAAAGCCGAAGCGCATGCTGAGGCCGTCGTCCGCGAGCACTGCGTTGACGGCGCACGCAAGCCTGCGCGCTCAGAGTGTTCAAAGATGTCTGCGCCTGTTCCGATCGCGGCCTTTATCAGCCTTGATTCGACCATGCCAACCGCGCATAGAGTCGGCGATCAGGGCGGCGGGAAATCCTCCAATCGAATCACGATCGAGTCCGGGTCTCCGGCCTCGATCGCGCGGGCGACGGCGTGGTGTTCTGCGGCTTCGACCCAACTGCGCAGATCTCGACCGCTCATGCCGCTGGCTGCTGCGGCGAGTCTGTGCGCGCCGGTGGCGATGTCGAAATCCAGCGGTTTGCCCCTGAGCATGACCCGCAGCATGCGTTCGGCGCCGTCGCGGTCGGGCAGGCCGATTTCGATCTTCTTCGGTAGACGCGAAAGCACCGCCTGATCGAGCTGGTCGATGCGGTTGGTCGCCGCGAGCACGAATACGGGTTGCGGGTGCGCGGCTACGCCATCGATTTCCTGCAGCAGCTGGCCGACGATTTCGACCGCGATCGAGTCGCCCTGGCTGCCGCGATCCGGCGCGATGATGTCGATCTCGTCGATGAACAGCAGTGAGGGCGCGGATTCGCGGGCGCGAGCGAATAATTCGCGCACTTTCTGCCCACTCTGGCCAAGGAAGCCCTGCTTGATGTCGGCGGTGGACGCGCCGATGAAACGCAGACCGGTTTCGTTGGCCAGGGTGCGCGCGATCTGGGTCTTGCCGGTGCCGGGCGGCCCGTAGAGCAACAGCCCGCGCGGGACGCCGACGCCGCGCTTGATAAAACTGTCGGCATGGCGCAGCAGGCCGGCGGTGACCTTCAATTCCTTCAACGTGGTTTCCGGAAGGATCAGCGTGTCCCAGCTCGCGCGCGCGTCAGTTGAAGTGGAGCCCTGCCTGCGCGCCGCGACCGTCAAGTCCGACAGCAGGTCGGAGGTGATCTGCGTTTGCTCGCCATGCTCGCGCACGAGCCGACGCGCCAGATTGGCCATGTCGCGACCGGACATTCCCTGCGTCAGGGACTCGGTTTCGGGAGGCAGGGGCGAATCGGCGCCGAGTTTGCGCAGTTCCTTCTCAAGAATGTGAAGTCGTTGTGGCCCGTCCGGCAGCCCGATCTCAAGTTGTTCTTCGAAGCGCGAGAGAATCGCTGCATCGAGAAGATCCCGTCGATTGGTCGCGCCCACGACCCAGACATTGGTCTGTTTGTTGAAACCATCCCATTGCGCGAGAAACGCCGCGACGATTTCCTCGACGAAACTGTCGGTGTTCACTCCGCCACGGCGACCGAATACGCTGTCGCACTCGTCGATGAAGATCACCGCGCGCGTCTCTGCACGCGCCTTATTCCATAACGAACGCACGTTTTCGCCGCTTTGGCCGATGAAGCCTGATTTCAGATCCGGCAGTGACAGCGGAAAGAAGGTGCACCCCATGCTGTCGGCGAAGGTCTTGGCGATCAGCGTCTTGCCGGTTCCCGGCGGGCCATACAGCAACAGGCCTCTGGTCGCGGATGCGCTCCCGGTGGCGAAATGCTCCGCCAGTGAGGCCAAACGCTTCCTGACGCCGTCAGATAGCGCGATCCCGGCCCAGATGCGCTGTGGATCAGCCGGAGTTTTCGGCAGCACCTTGCCCGATCGCAACGCACGGCTGCGTTCGATCAGTCCTGCCGCCTGCATGTTGCGATCGCAGGCCTGATCGAACTGGTGCGCCAGAATGCGGATCTTCTCCGACAAGGGCGAAAACGCATCGTGCATATACAGTTCGCGTGACCAGACATAGACCGGCAGATGACCTTCGGTGCGTAACGGTATGAGCGCCACGCCGCGTTCGTTGGCGTCGCTGACCGCGACGACGATGTCGCCTGGCGAGACGCCGCGTAGCGGTTTCCATGCCTGCATGCCGAAGCCGGTGGAGCTGTCTTTGACCCGCGCAGCGATATAGACATCACTGAATTCGCCGCCACCGTCTTCGCGCTCCATGCGCATCAGCCGAAAATGATGACGGGCCAGGGCGATGCGCGGCAGTATCAGCCGCTCGAAGATCAGCAGCAGGCCGATCCAGGCCGCCACCAGCCATAGCGAAATCCGGGGTAGCCAGACTGCGAGCCTCGGCACGAAAGCGGAAGCCACCGCCAAGGCCACCAGCGCCACGCTGATCACCACCAGCCAGGCCGAAGGCGCCGAGAGCATGATGCGCCTGCCCAGGTCACGCGGGCTCTTCGGTCGGGACAGCAGGCGCCGAAGTCCGTGCGTGGCAAAGTGACCGCGCAGGCCGCGGTCGATCCGTTTGGAAAACCGTTGCAGGGATTGTTCCAATGCGCGCAGATCCTGATCCGGCGCGCTATTGCGTCCCGTCGCCTGGTCTTCCGAGTTCACGCTTCGCTCCGTTCCATTGCGGATTTGCCCAATTGCATCATAACCATGCCATGCGCGGCGATGGCTCGCGTCCCATAGGACGCGGCATGGTCCGCCCAAGCACGGCGCGGCACGCCTGCAGATGTTCCGCGGGTCACAGGATCGAGAGCGTCTTCTCCTTGCGCTCGGCCAGACGTTTTTCGAGGTAGTGGATATTCTGCCCGCCGCTCTGGAAGCCGTTGTCGGCCATGATCCGCTGCTGCAACGGAATATTGGTCTTGATTCCGTCCACCACCATCTCGCTCAGCGCCACCCGCATGCGCGCGATCGCGGTCGCGCGGTCCGGGCCGTGCACGATCAGCTTGCCGATCATCGA
>SSEV01000215.1 GCA_008015095.1 Lysobacteraceae bacterium
ATGTTCGGAAGCGATAACCGCTGAAAGCATCTAAGCGGGAAGCGCGCCTCAAGATGAGATCTCCCGGGACACAAGTCCCCTAAAGGAACCATCAAGACTAGGTGGTTGATAGGCTGGGTGTGTAAGCGCAGCAATGCGTTGAGCTAACCAGTACTAATGATCCGTGTGGCTTGACCATATAACCTCAAGTTGCCTTAGTGCTTCTATTAAGAAGCGACCTCGACGACACGTCGACGCTCGGCAAACGATTCGTTACGTCCCAAGACCTAATGTGAGACAGGCGCTGTTGTGCCCGGATTCGTCCGCAGAAACCCGCATATTCGTGTGCAGGCTTTTGAATACAACTGGCGACGCTCCACCGTCTCCCTGGTGATAATAGCTGCGTGGAACCACCCGATCCCATCCCGAACTCGGAAGTGAAACGCGCATGCGCCGATGGTAGTGTGCATTCAGCATGCGAGAGTAGGTCATTGCCAGGGTCTTTATCAGAACCCCCGTAGCATAGCTGCGGGGGTTCTTCTTTATGGCGCATCATGGATCCGACACCGCGCGCTCTTTTGCGCACTGGCCGCTTACCGTCGAGGATTAGGGGGTGCCTTGACATCGTCAGCACCTTCGCCAAACCTAAACGGGCGGAATCTACCGCGTCGTGAGCGATCGGGGTTGTCGTGTCCGAACCCGGCAAGCAGCAGGCAACGGCCCCGATAGGAAATGAGCCCCAGGGGCTTCCATTCGGCCCCCCATGGATCGTTCGAACCCCAGTGTTCGGCGGAATACTGACCAGCTCGCTCAATGAACCAGGCCCAGGGAGGTATTTGGGTAGCGCCGACTTCCAGGCGAGGGGTGGAGACGGAGCTGGCGTTTGGTTGGATTTGAATACGAAGCCTACGTACTCAATCAATTGGTATGGGTTCAACGCCAATTTGGGTTTGTCGAACGGGGCAGGATTCCGTTTTGACGCTGAGACCAATGCTCAGGCCGACACGCTGAAATACACTGCGGGTTTGCGCACAGTCGGCGGATTCCGTCTTGATGCCGACATGTTACGCACGCCGGATGGGCGAATTTATGGGTTAGATAGTGCGTTTCCGCTCAGCCCGGATGGTAACGGAACAGCGACTTTGCGTGTGGATGAGCATGCCGGCACCTTGAGGTTCGACACCAGATTGTTGTTCTCGCCTGGATATCAGTTGAATGCTGATTTTTTACGAACGCCCGAAGGCAGAACTTATGGGGCCGATGCTGTTTTTTTGATCGGCAAAGATGGCAATGGTGCAGCAGGCGTGCTTGTGAACGAGCCGGCAGGCACGGTAAAGCTCGATACGAAGCTGTTTTTCTCGCCCGGGAATTATTTCAATGCGGACTTTCTGCACACGTCCGATGGACGTATCTACGGCGCTGACGCCGGCATCATGCTTGGCCAACGGGGTAGCGGCAGTCTGAATTGGAAGGTAGATGAGCCTGCAGGCATCACTAAATTCGAGACGCGCTGGCGATTCGATGACTTGCATACCTTGAATGCCGATTGGGCTCGTCATCGCTATGGAGAGATTTTTGGGGGGGAGGGGACGTTCGCGTTCGGGCGCGATGGCCGCGGTGCGATGAGTCTGCGCGTCAACGAACCGGAAGGTACGGCGCAGGCAGCAGGGCAGTTTCAACTCGGCAATCGCGGTTCATTGAATATCGACTGGAGCAAGTCGCCCAAGGGCGAGGTCTATGGCGCGAATGGCGGTTTGGGCATTGGCGATGGATACATGCTCAATTCCGGCTTCCGCGTCAATCAAGTGGAAGGCAGCTCTGCCTATACGCTCGGCGTCACTTTTCCCAAGGGCGGACATCTCAATGCGGGAGTGCTGACCGACCGTCATGGCACCAGCGTGACCGCCGACACCAAATTCGATTTCGCCAAGGGGGCCGGATCTGTCGTGCTTGAAGGCAGACACGGCCCACAGTTGTCGCAGCTGGGCGGCAGCATCGTTTTCAGCAACCCGAAGCTCGATTACAGCGGGCATGTCAAAGTCGATGATCAGAGTGGCCGCTACCGTGTGTCTGAGTTTGGAGCGAAGTTGACCACCAAGGGCAGTGAGCGCTATCAGTTCACGGCCGAAGCCGGTTACCGACCGGACGCCAGAGAGTATTACGGTCAAGTGGGGTTGACTATCCGTTTCGGTGGAGGATCGAAAGCATCGCGCTCAGAGCCCCGCGACGATCCCATGCCGTTCCATCGTTATGAAAGGGCGGCCGTGCCCGAACGATCGCAGGCCGATGAGGCCGCCACTTTCAAGCAGAAGCATCCAACGCTGCAGCAGAGCGAGAACAGCCGGCTCTACGATCAGGCGGTGACTGGCGTACGCAAACTCAATGCCGAGGGACAATCGTTGCCGTTGGCTGAGACGGCTTTGAGTTTGACTGTCCTGGCCAGAGCGAACGGAATACAGGACATCCGCTATGTCGCTTTGGGCAACAGTACGGGCGATGGGCGGCATAATCTGTTTATCGGGGATGGCGATCCTTCCAGCCCAGCATCGAAGGCGGTATTCACCGACAAGAACGCAGCTGCGCTCGCTTCGGTCACAGACAATCTGCAGAAGCTCGATGCGAGATCGTTGCAGGGTGCTGTGTCGCCACAGTCGACATCTGGATCAACGGAATACGAGTTCTCCACACAGGCGAAACGGTGAGAGATTCGAATCTTATCCTGTGCAGTAGATGCTGGCCTGTGTGATCAACACGGTGCGGACGCCACTGTTCCGAATCGCCCGCGGCCGGGGATCGCGCTTTTTCACGAGCGCGGTATCCAGTGCGTGCGGGAACTCCAAGTTGCTCGGGGCGCCTCGGTGACGGACGATCCAGTCCAACCAGATCCGTCAGAGATTCTGGTAATTCGGACCAGAGCCGCCCTCCGGCGTCACCCAATCGATGAGCTGATAGGGATCTTTGATGTCGCAGGTCTTGCAATGTACACAGTTGGCGGCGTTGATCTGTAGTCGCTTGCCAGACTCGTCGCTAACGATCTCGTAGACGCCAGCAGGGCAGAATTTAGTGCATGGATTAGCGTATTCCTCGGCGCATTTCGTCACGCAGACCGAGGTGTCGGCCACACGCAAATGCACCGGCTGGTCCTCGTCGTGTTCGGTCGCCGCGAAGTACACGCCGGCAAGACGGTCGCGCGGCGCCAGGGTGCGGTCGAGGTAGTCGCGTTTCGTCTGCTCGTGCGCACCCACTTTGTCTAACGATGACCAGTCCGCTTTATTTTTGAGCGTCCAGGGTGAACGCCCGCCGGTGATGGTTTCCCAAGCAGCATTCAGCATGCCGAACCATAAGCCGCGCTTGAAGCCTGGCTTCACATTCCGCACTTTTTTCAATTCGACGATGGCGTCGGAGGCGCGCAGTTTCGCGTCGAATCCTTCCGGCGCCAACGCGGTGGCGACAAGATGCTCCGCGGCCAGCATGCCCGAACGGATTGCCTGATGCGTGCCTTTGATCTTCGGTACGTTGAGCAGACCTGCGCCGTCGCCAATGAGCAGTGCGCCGGGCATTTCGACTTTCGGCAACGACTGCCAACCGCCAGTGACGATCGCCCGAGCGCCTGCGGAGACGATGCTCCCGCCATCCAACAAAGGTTTCACCATCGGATGGTTCTTCCACTGCTGAAATGCTTCCCAGGGTTTGTAGTCCGGATCGCGGTAATCCAGGCCGCTGACGTAGCCCAACGCGATGCGCCCCTTGTCCAGGTGATACAGGAAACTGCCGCCATAGGTTCTGCTGTCGGCGGGCCAGCCGAAACTGTGCACGATTTTCCCAGGCGCGAGGCGATCTTCGGGCACCTGCCACAGTTCCTTGATGCCGATCGAGTAGCCCTGCGGGTCGCTGTCCTTGTCCAATGTAAAGCGTTTGATCAGGCGCTTAGTCAGGTGGCCGCGCGCGCCTTCGGCCAGCACTGTGACTTTGGCGAGGATGTCGATGCCAGCAGTGAATCCCGGTTTGTGCGAACCGTCCTTAGCTATCCCCATATCGCCGACACGCACGCCGATAACCCGGCCGTCGGGTGCGTGCAAGGTTTCGGCTGCGGCGAAACCAGGGTAGATCTCAACACCCAAGGCTTCCGCCTGCGGCGCCAGCCAGGCGCACATCGCACCCAGAGAAACGATCATGTTGCCGTGGTTGTTCATGCCAGGAGGCACCGGTAGCTTCCGGCCGCCGGTCTTGCTCAACAACCAGAACTCGTCCTCTGTCGCAGGAACGCAGATCGGCGGCGGATTACTGCGCCAATCCGGTAGCAGTGCATCAAGAGGAGCAGTTTCGATCACGGCGCCGGAGAGGATATGCGCGCCGATGGTCGAGGCTTTCTCGATCACGCATACGCTGATCTCGGGGTTGAGTTGCTTCAGCCGGATCGCGAACGCCAGTCCTGCCGGACCGGCGCCGACGGTCACGACATCGTATTCCATCACGTCGCGTTCGATGTCGGTCTGCGCGATGTCGCTCATGTCGGGGCTCCGGCGGGGATTCGGTGATTTTCCGGGTTTGCGTCGATCGGGGCAAATCGGCAGGATGCGGTGATGATCATTCTCGCGCCCGGTTGGGAGAAGCTCGAACTGACCGGGGCGGAGCTATGGTTTTGTCGTGAATGGTTCCAACGTGAAGAAGCCGATGCCATGCAGGCGGTGTTGCGCTTGGCGATTCCATGGGAGACGCACCGGATACGTTTGTTCGGTCGGGAAATCGATACGCCGAGGCGCAGTTGCTGGATCGGCGATCCCCGTGCGGTGTACACCTATTCGCGGATGCGATTCGAACCTCACCCTTGGCCCGTCGCGTTGCGAGATATCCGCGAACGGTTGCGGGAGGGGATTGGGCTCGATTTCAACAGTGTACTGGCCAACCTCTATCGTAATGGCCGCGACAAAATGGGCTGGCATAGCGACGACGAGCCCGAACTCGGACCGTGCCCGACGATCGCATCGCTCAGTCTGGGGGCGACGCGGCGCTTTATATTCAAACCCCGATGCGAGGGAGGGCGAGGGCGTTTGGCGGTCGATTTGCCGCACGGCAGTCTGCTGTTGATGGCGGGAGAGACCCAGGCGCGCTATCGGCATGCCTTGCCGGGTACCCGGGCTGCCGTCGGCGAGAGGATCAATCTGACCTTTCGACAGATTCTTCATGAGCGGAAAACCTGTGGCTTTATTGATTCTAACTATTTGAATTGAATGGCAAAAATGATTCTTGGCCGTGATCGGAAGTAAGCGCTGTCTCGCTACGAACCACATTGCGTGACCGAGATTCGGCTTGTGCCGGGAGTGGTCGAATAGCTACAATTTTCAGTTCATTCTTATCAGGATCGGACGGCAATTCGCCGCCGGGAGCGTCATGGCCCGCATCACCGTAGAAGATTGTCTGGAAGTCATCGATAACCGTTTCGAGCTGGTGATGATGGCTGCCAAACGCGCCCGTCAGCTCGCAAACGGGGTCGAGCCGCAGCTCGACAACAGCGAAGCCAACGACAAGCCGACCGTATTGGCCCTGCGCGAGATCGCCGCCCGCCGCATCGATCATGGCTTTGTGGATGCGGTCGAAAAGGCTGAGCGCGAGCGGAAAGAGCGCGAGGCGCTGGAGTGGGCGGCAGCAGAAGTGGTGGCCGACGACGACCTGTCGAAAGGCGACGACCTGTAAACAATCGGGCGTGGGCCGCTAAGGCCCCGGTCTGGAATAGTAAGAAGGCCTCGCGGAAGCGGGGCCTTCTGCATTTGTGGCCGCATCTTCAGCATCACCGTCTCCCCAATCCTGGCGTTTCGCCTTAGTCTGACTGGATGAGCCAGCTTGAGCCGATCGTCGCCGGTCCCACGCCGACTCCGGATGCGGAACTTCCGCCCTATGTCCGGACGTTGGACGAGGCCGCCCGCTATCTGCCCGAAGGGCAACGCGCGCTGCTCATACGCGCATGGCGGGCCGGCGCCGCCGCGCATTCCGGACAGACGCGGAAATCCGGTGAACCGTATATCACCCACCCGATTGCGGCGGCGACTATTCTGGCCGAGCAGGGGGTGGATATCGAAACCCTGGTCGCCGCGATCCTGCACGATACGATCGAAGATACGCCGCTGACCCGGGACGGCATTGCCGAGGAATTCGGCGTCACCGTCGCCGAACTGGTTGAGGGCGTCACCAAGCTGGACAAACTCCAGTTCCAGGACCGTCAGGAGGCCGCTGCGGAGAGCTTCCGCAAGATGATGCTGGCGATGGCGCGCGACTTGCGCGTGATCCTGATCAAACTGGCGGACCGGTTACACAATATGCGCACGCTCGGCGCGCAGAGCGCCGAGGCGAGGACGCGGATCGCGCGCGAGACTCTGGAAATTTATGCGCCGATCGCGCAACGGCTCGGGATGAACCTGATCAAGGCCGAATTGCAGGATCTCGGGTTCCGTGCTTTGCATCCGTGGCGGCATGCGGTGCTGGCGCGCTGTATTCGCACACAACCGATGGTCAGGCGCGAGGCTCTGGCTAAGATCGAGGCCCGGTTGGCGCAAAGGCTCAGCAAGGAGGGCTTTCAGTTCCGGTTGGTGAGTCGGGTGAAATCGCCCTGGAGCATCTACACCAAGATGCGCGCAGAAGGCAAAACCGTCGCCCAGGTGATGGATGTGTTC
>SSEV01000191.1 GCA_008015095.1 Lysobacteraceae bacterium
CGGCCAGGTCAGCGCGCGCGCCGCCGAGAGGGCGCAACGTTGGCAGCAAGTGCTCATGCATGCGTTGCACGGCTCTGCGGACTACGGTTCGCGCACGCCCTTGGCCACGATACCCGCCTGGGCCACGCTGGAAGTGGTCACCGGCGGTTTCGCCACCGGCGCCCTGCTCGCGGGTGGCGAGCTGGTTCCGCACGAACGCGCTCTGGCCGCATCGTTGGCGGAAGTGCGCCAGGGGCGCGAACGTTTCGATCTGAATACGTATTTCCTCAGCGATGCAGGCATCGCCGAACTGCAGACGCGGCTCGATGAGGGCGATTACGCGATCGATCTTCCGGAAGAGGCCGCTCTGCCGATGGTGGCATGGCTGCTAAGCCAAGGCCGGGTTGACGCCGCGCACGGCCTGATCGAGGTCATCGCCCCGTTTTTCGCGCTGTTGCGTTTCCACCCGCCCCATCGCGGCCAACACGATGACAGCAGCGCCACAGTACATCTGGCCGATGCGGGCGATGTCGCCGTCGGATTGGCGGCGATGCGCGCGCATCCGCGTATCGCCGCGCAGAAGCATGCGGTGGAAATTCTGCTGCCGATCTACGATGAGATGATCGGGTTGTTCCTGGAGACCCGCGAAGATGGCTGGCCTTGCAGGCGCTACCCGCCGCAATGGCGAGAGCGTGCGCTCGCATCTTATGCGCGCTATCGCGATGCGCTGGATAACGGCGCCGGCGTCGTTTCGCGATCGGACCGCAAGACGGAGCTATGCGAGTTGCTTGGACGTTGCGCGCAGACGCCGCAGGCGCTGACCGGCCGTGATGTCGGGCGGATCCGCAGGATCATCGAAGATTTCGTGGCCAAACATGGCGATCCCCGATCCGATGCGCACCGCGCCGCGCGCGAGCGCCAGAGAGCCGATGTCGCCGCGCCTGGGCATCACCGGATCGCTCGCGCACTGGCTGCGCGCCTGCGCGGCTATCCTCCGAAAATGGGAATCGCAGATTTCGGGCCGTTGCTGGCCCCAATCAATCGCGCCGAAGCGGACGCGTTCGATTTGCCGGAAGCGACGCCGATTCCGTCGTCCGTCGAACGCCGAGTGCGCTGTTGCCGCAGCGGCAGCATCGCCGAACTGACCGCTTGCGGCCTGATCACTTCTGGCGAGACGATCGCGCGTCTGCTGCCGCGGATTTCCGCGGAGATCCGCGGCGCGGGTTTCGAAGATCCTGCATTGCGCCGACTGTACGCGGCCACGTACCGCGCATTCCGCCGTCGCCGTTCGTTGTTGCTGTTGAATCTTGAAAAGCAGGTGCGGCTGGAGGAGCTGCCCTGGATCGCGGCGATCGAGCCGCTGCGGCAACCGAAACAATTCGAGTCCGCATCCGCGCGTGTAGCGCTGTTCGAGACGGCCCGTCTGACTTTCCGCACTTTCCCTTATGCGATTGTGCCGAACAAATTGCTGCAGGAGTTGCGCGCCCTTGCGATGACTGCAGGGCTAGACCTGCCGCTAGTCGACGAAGTGGCGGCTGACATTTTCATGGGCGCATTCACCGGCAAATTCGCCGAAGCGGCCAGACAGGCCGTGACTCTGCTCGACGACAGTCTGTACGCGCGCTACTACGCGATCGATACGGCGGCGGTCGCCGCCCTGCCTCGGGCCGGGGCGAGCATCGCACCGCGCCGATGGTGGCAATCGCAACGCGAAGATCCCGCCCCGGGGCAAGCGTTCGCCGATCTGTGCGCCCGGCGCGCGGGCGTGCAATTGGGCGCCTGGCACCCCGCGACCAATGGCATGGTCATCGAACAACAGCAGATCCTCACCACGCATAATCTCGCTGTTCTGTTCGCCGCATTAGGGCTCGACGAGTCGCTGCGCGAAGAACTGCCGGAAATGATCAGTCACAGCTTCGAATGGATCTGCGCACGCCAGCAAATGAAAATCGACCGCTGGCATGGACGTCTGGTCATGCTCAAGAACACCGCTTACGCTTGGCGACAGATGCTGTTTTATCTGTCGCTGCTGAGGGAAGACAGGCTGCAGGTTTCGATCGCCGGGATCACCAGCCATTTCGAAGCGCAACCGCCGGGATTCCGCACGCGTTTCCGTCCGGCCCTGCTGGGCTTGTCGCACGCCGCCGCGGGTCGACGGCTGAGACAGGATCGTCCGGAAACGGACGGCGCGCGCGTCTTCCTGGGATGGTCTGTGGATCGTCACTGGTTGCTGGAATCGCATCAGTCCTGACGAACACGGCTCCGATCCTAAGGACGATTCAGGGCAGTATCCGCCAGACCGCCAGATCAATATTGCCGCTGGCGTTGGTGCTGCGGCCGACCACGACCAGACGCTGATCCTGGTCGATCGCGATACCGCGCGCGGCATCGTTGACGCCGCTACCGCCTGCCGCGGCGGCGTGAACGATCCAGCCCCGACCACCGAAACTCATATCGAGCGCGCCATCGGCCTTGTAGCGCCACACCGCCATATCGGCATCGCCGCCGGTAGTCGCGCTTTGACCGGCGACCACCACCCTGTTTTTCCTATCGATGACCACGCCACGCCCCCAGTCGGTTCCATCGCCGCCGGCCGCGCCATGATGGGTGACGAAACCCGTGCCGTTGAACGACAGATCCAGCGCGCCGTTCGGCTCGAAGCGCCAGATCGCCATATCGGCGTTGGTGTCGCCGGCGCTACGCGGGCTCCAACCGGCGACGACGATTTTCCCGGCCGATGTGAACGCGATCGAACGACCGACATCATTGCCGCCACCACCCGCTGCGTTGTCGTGGCTGACGACGCCATTGTTGCCGAAAGCACTGTCCGGAATGCCGTCGTCGTCGTAACGGAACACCGTCATTTCCTGGTTGCCATCGGCGTTGGTGCGATATCCGGTGAGCACGATGCGCTGGTTCGCGTCGAAGGCGATATCGATCGCGATGTCCTCCTTGTTGCCGCCCAGCGAATGATTCGAATAGATGTAACCCAGCCCCGCATCGAATTGCCCGTCCGCGCCGTAGCGCCAGAACGCGGTGTCCCAATCGGCGCCGTTCCAAGTGAAGCCCGCAGCACGCACATGCCCGGCCGCATTCAACACCGCACCGACGCCGCCGCTCTGCGGCGCGGGGAAACGCACCATGCCGTTGTTACCGAAGCCGGTGTCGATGCTGCCATTGGCGTTGTAGCGCCAGATGGTCATACCCCAAACATTGGCGGCGATACTGTAACCGCCGACGAGAATGCGTCCGGAGGAATCGAATGCGATCGAACTGGCGATCGCCTGATCGCTGGCGCTCGCGCCACCACCTCCATCGTGCGTGACGAAACCACTGCCGTTGAAGGATGTGTCCAACAGACCGGCGGCGGTGAATCGCCATAGCGCCATCACCGTCGCGCCATTGGCGTTCGTACTGAATCCGGCGACGACGATCCGTCCGTTGCTGTCGATCGCCACAGCTTCGCCGTTGTCGTTGCCATTGCCGCCGCCCGCATTGTGATGGATCGCGATGCCGGCCGTCGCAAAGCCGGCATCCAAAGCCCCGCTTGGAGGCCCCGACAGGATCGGCGTTTGTGGTCCGCCTTTGATCCGGGGGGCTCCGGCAGGCGCTTTGTCCTGTGGACGTGATGCAGACTGTCTCACGCGTTCCGCCGAAATGCCGCGGCTTGCGCTTATCCGCGGATCAGCACAGGACGCGAGCGCGGCGGCGAACAGGGCCACGACGACGACGCGGCGATTACCCGGCGTGATTGACCAACGAGACGATGACGACAAACGCATGGGGCCTCCCATTGAACGGAAAGAATCCCCTGTCACCGACGACGATCTGCGGTGATGGACTCCATGCAAAAGACTTCACGTCATGGAGTTCAAGCGTCGTCCTCGGCGTCACCGTGCATGATGGCGCTTGTGATCTTGAGAAAAATGATCGGGATCACAAATATTGATTTCAACCGTGGGCTGCGGATATCGCTGCTGACCGCGATGGCCGTGTCGGCACAGGCTGCTGGAAACAAACAGCTGTATGCCGGCTGCTGAAAGCGGCCTGCTGGAAGCTGCCTGTCGGACGCCGCCAAGATGGCGGCGGCGCCGTATTTCGACAGCTTGCACTCGCTGTTTTCGTGATTCGATTTATCGCTGGCGAGTTACCGCGAACACACGCAACGAATTCAGCTCAACATCGCTTCGGCGGCGACCGAATCCAGTGCGTACTCCCAATTGCCCATCAACGTGAGGTAGAGCAATTTTTCGAACTCCACAGAGAAGCGGCGCGTGACCGCACGTGGATCTGGAATCAGCTTGGCGTCGGTAATCAGGCCGAAATGGACCTTGCCGTTGTAGCTGAGGATCGACAGGCCGATGCCGATCGAACCGGTCTGCGGCACCCAGAACATCAGCTCGCGGATAGGACTTCCGGCAAGGTACAGCTGTTGCTGCGGGCCCGGGACATTGGTCGCCACTGTCGTCGCTTTGCGGCTGAACAGATCGAGCGCGAGTTCCTGCACCGCCGCTGGCGCCATGCCGAGTGCGGCCAACAGGCCGTAGGCGACGATGGCTTGCCGGGAGCCCTTCAATTGATTCATGCATTCGGCGACATGCTCCAGGCGGCGAACCGGATTACCGATGCCCACCGGCAAATCTAGGAAAACCAGGCCGAAGTGATTGCCGAGTTTACGCGCGTGCTCGAGCGGGCGCAGATTCACCGGCACCGTGGCGCGCAGGGTCAGCCCATCGACCTGTTCGCCGCGTTCGAGCATGTAATCACGCAAAGCGCCGGCGGCGGTCGCCATCAGGACATCGTTGACGGTGCAACCGCAGGCGCGACCGACGGTCTTGACCTCTTCCAGATCCAAAGGCGGCGCCCAAGCCACCCGTTTGCTCACCCCGAGCCGGCCACGCAATACCGATGGTGGGTCGTCGGGCAAGGCCAGCGCGTGCATCAATTCGCGCGCGATCTCGCCCCCTTCTTTCGCGATCACGCCGGCGAGTGTCGGATCCTGCATCATGCCCATGCCCTTTTCGAGCATTTTGCTGCCTATTTTGGCGTAGCGTTCGACCGCGCCGACCCGATGCGCGACCTTGGCGCCGTCTTGCTTGAGCCACGCCTTCGACAGATCCTCGCCTTTGGCCGAATCGCGTGAGGTTTCGGTCAACGACAGCAGCACCTGGACCAGCGCGATGCCGTCGGCGTAACTGTGATGAATACGCGACACCAATGCCGAACCGCCTTCGTATTTCTCCACCAGATGGAATTGCCAGAGCGGTTTGGTCTTGTCCAGAGGACTGGAGGCCAATGCGCTGACGAAGCGCTCAAGTGCTTTCTGGTCGGCGCGGCCGGGCAACGCCGACAGCCGCACATGCCAATCGAGATCAAAATCCTCATCGTCCTGCCAAGCCATGCCGGCCGGGGTTTCGACCGGC
>SSEV01000190.1 GCA_008015095.1 Lysobacteraceae bacterium
GCGTGTCGTAGTTCGCCAGGGCGAACTACGACACGCCGAATGGACGGAATTTGAATTGAGCGCACCTGCTCCGACTTGGCGCATCCCTGGAGCACGGATGAAGATGCGCGCGCCCCATATCGTGCCACTGAGTGTGCAGGCAGTTGCGATCCTCATCCGTCTAAAACCGCTCACCGGCCACGGTCGTTTCGTCTTTCCCAGTGTGCGCACGAACTGCCGGCCAATGTCCGAAAACACGTTGAATGCCGCGCTACGTCGACTCGGTTATAGCGGTGACGAAATGACCAGCCACGGTTTCCGTAGCATGGCCGCGACTCGACTTAACGAACTCGGATGGCGCGCTGACGCGATAGAAAGGCAATTGGCACACGCTGAATCCAACAAGGTCCGCGACGCCTATACGCACGCCGCGCAATATCTGGATGAGCGGCGCAAGATGATGCAGGCATGGGCCGATGAGCTTGACCGACTTCGCCGCGGCGCTGAGGTCATCCCATTTCCACATAGCGCATAAACCGAAACGCCGCGGCTAGGCCGGCCAGCCGAACGCGGGGCACCTTCCCCCGTTGCCGCGGTGCTCTATGAAGGGCGCGAAGGTGCGCGCATGCCGAACAAAAGTCAAAAAGACCGGGATCGCCTACCATGCCTGGAGCATCGTTACCAGTACCGACGGCGGCGCCGTATGGCCGCTGAAGGTATTGTGCTCGAGGCAATGGAGGGCGACAGGGAAATGATTCAGCAGCTCGCCGGAATCGGCGAATTGCTGATGGAAAAAATCTCGCATGCAGCAAGCGGCGATGATTCTTTCTATGCCGACTATTTTCTCGCTGCGTTTTCGGAGATCCGTCGGGGTATCGAACCGAACAAGGCCTTTGGCTGGACCACGGAACGAGAGCAACACAAAGTTCACCATGGCGAAACATGGGACCGAATCAAAAAGGCTCGTGAGGTTGCTGTGTGTATCGAATATTTTTCGCAAAACATGATCGGCGCGAGCTATGAAAAATCGGTCGAATGGGCTGCCGATGTTTTGAAAAAATCACGCGATGACTGTAAAAAAATTATGGTTTCTGTGGCGCCCGATAAGGCGAAACTGTCGAAATCAGACGCGCATGAACTCGCCCTGGATATAGTTTCGATATACGGGGCTTCCGGGTATCAGGTAGCGCGCGAAACTGCCGAGAGTTACCACAAAGAATATAAGTCCACAAGGGGACGTAGAAAATAGCTTTCTCCCTCGTTTTGACGCATAGAATTAAACAAGCTGCGCTTACTGCCACGCGAATCCGATAGGACTTATCGGACGCTACGGCAGGGAGCCAAAGCTTATGTCCGAATCTGTAACGCCTGCGCTCAAGCCCGGCGATCGTTTTATCCGCCGCGATGAAGTCCAACGCCTGACGGGCTTATCCCGCAGCAGCATCTACGCGCGCAATCAGCACGATCCTGATTGGCCAAAACCGATCTCGCTGGGACCCAACACGGTGGCCTGGATTGAATCGGAAGTCTTGGCTTGGGCATCGCGACAAATCGCACGCGCCAGGCGCACCGCATGACCGCGCCCGGCTCCCTGTTGACACCGGTTGGTAGCGGGTGTAGAACACGCTCCGTTGCCGCAAGTTCGGCATCCGGGTTTGGCGACCCGACCACTCAGGCGCGCAAGCGCCCATCTTCGATGCTGGCGCTTTTTTTACGCCCGCATCGACGGGCGCGCACGCACGTTCGCAGCATGCGGCGGGCGGCGCGGGGAGACCGCAAGGTCTGCCGGTCCCTGAGTCCGGTTCGCCAACCCCGCGTCGTCCGCCACCCTCCGCGTAATGCGGATGTGGCGGTCATCCACGCATACGGAGACCGCTGATGAACGCTAATTCCTCTTCCGCAAAAACCACGGATATAAACCCCGGCACGGCAGCCGCGCCGGATACCACGACCGCCGTCAGCCTCCCCCGCAACACCCCCGACGCTGACACCGGCTGGATGGCCGCCTACGACGCCAGCACCTGCGCCCGCGAGTTTGGTCAGTGGGGCGTTACCCTCGCCAACAGCATCAAGCGTGCCATCGCCGCTGGCGACACCGACAACGCCCATCAACTCGCCTGCATCCAGCAGTACATCTTTGATCATCAGTTCAGCATCGCCGCCGGCAATGCCGACGCTGCCCGGAACGCACTGGATGCGCTTAAGGCGGCACGCGTATGACTGCGCTTATCGATAAACCGCATCGACAGACTGATGCGATCGACGACCGACTTGCGCGCGTAACAAGCGGCATCACCGCTGTTGAAGTGCGTGCCGGCCTTTCCGCGACACTTTTGCAGCAGGCGATCAGCAGCAGCGAGTGCGCGGTATGAAACGGCCCCGGAACCTGTACCTGGTCCCATTGGTCCCGCCATCGTCTGCGCACGCTGCCGGCGACGAAGCGTCAGCGGCTCTCCAGGCCCATCCATGCACGCTCCGCAGCCATCGACAGCTTCCGCCAGTTCGCCCGCGGCGGCCGTCCAGTGCTGTCCGTAAGAGTCTGCGGCGCGCGCTTTCAGAGTCTGCGGCGATGCTCGATCAGGTCGAGAATGCTGCTTGCGCACGTTACCCATTGCGTTCTAAGCAGGCTACAGACGCTTTGCTGGCTCACGGGAAACGGATCGCCACCCTGGCGGACGAACTGCGCGACGCTTTAGCGTGCGAGCACAGATACTATCTTTGGCGCAATGGAAAGCGTTATGTCGAGTGACTCGCGTCAGACAGGGAGCGCGCGCGAACGCGCGGCAAGGCGCCGGATCACGCTTGTGGACGGCGCCGGCAACGAATCGCAAAGCAATGCAGCGACAAGCCAGGTGAGTCTGTACGATGCCGACGGGCGCAAACGTCCGCAATCCGATGTGTTGCTGGAAATCGGGCGCCGGCACTCTCTGTTCCGTGATCATGCTGGCGACGCATTCGCGCAACTTGCCCACGACAGTCACTTTGAAGTCCATTCAATCGAATCAAAAGGCTATCGCCAACACCTTGCAGCCGAGTATTACACGATGGCGGACAAGGGGTGCAGTCGAAACGCGATGACGGATGCTATCGACACCCTTTGCGCGCAAGCGCGGTTCGGTGGAGATATTCGGCATGTTTGGCTGCGAACTGCGCGATGTGATGGCGCGCTGGTAATCGACCGTGGTGATCCTGATTGGTCGGAAATCTCTATCGACGTGACCGGTTGGCAAGTGCAGCCAGGCGGCGATGTGATGTTTCGCAGGGCACACCGGATGTTGCCGCTTCCATTGCCGGAAGATACCCAGCAGGCAGCGGAGGCATTCAATCGTTTCTGGCGATATGCCAATGTGACGCCTGATGATCGTGTGCTGGTTGCTGCGTTCATTCTCGGAGCATTTAAACCGGAAGGTCCTTATCCACTGCTTATGGTCTCTGGTGAACAGGGGACCGGAAAGAGCACGTTTTCCAGGCTATTGAAACGCTTAATAGATCCGTCAGCGGCTCCGCTACGGCAACCACCGAAAGAACCGCGCGATGTGCTGGTGGCCGCGATCAATACATGGCTTCTATGTCTGGACAATCTATCTTGGCTACCCCCTGAGTTGAGCGACACTCTCTGCCGGATATCCACTGGCGGGGCAATTAGCGAACGGACGCTTTTTTCAAACCTGGAGGAAACACTAGTCGAGGTTCAACGGCCGGTTGTCATGAACGGCATTGAAGAGCTAGCGACGCGACCAGACTTGGCACAGAGAGGAATTCATGTGGAGTTGGAGCCTGTAAAGCGGGTGATCCCCGAGGCGCAGCTTATGAGGGAGTTTGACGAAGACGCGCCATTGATCTTTGGAGCCATCCTGAATGCACTATCTCTGTGCGTGGCGACTCACGAGCGGGTGAATTTGGACCCAATGCCACGGATGGCTGACTTCGCACGCTGGGCCGCTGCCGGGCTCACTGCGCTGGGTTACACGACACAGGACTTTCTCAATGCCTATCAAGCAAACCAGGATTCCGGTCTGCGGTTGGGCTTGGATAGCGCTCCTGTCGGTCGCGCGTTGCTCGGATTGATGGAGCGGCACCCACGGTGGGAGGGAACCGCGAGCGAACTTCTGGAAGTCCTTTCCGGCGTGCCCGGCGTCGACCAGCGATCGAAACAGTGGCCGCGCACGGCACGCGCTTTGTCGGCTGCGCTCATGCGGCTGGGGCCGGCGCTGCGCTCTGCAGGCATCCAACGAGAGTGTGCGCGCACTGGCAAGGAAAGGCGGATGACAATTTACATGGGCAGGTAGTTTTTTGCGTCATTTGCGTCACAACAGCCTAAAAATTCAGAAATTTCAGCCTTTTTTAGTGACGCAAGAGTGACGAAGTAGTGACGGAAACCCTTAGATAGGTGACGCAAACGATGCTGTGCGGTCGGGATAGTCGGAACAGCACCTGGGCAGCGCGCCAGACCAGTGACGCAAGGCATCGATCTGTGACGAAGCTGTGACGCATGCGAATCGAAAGAAATCCTTTCAGAACAATGCCCGTGACGGAAATGACGGAAATGACGGAAAAGCCGACCAGCTTACGACAGCCTCATGGATACCCGGTTAATACGTTCGCCCGGCAAGCACAGGCGCGGAATGTTTCACGGGAATCATTGCTCGCGCTCCCTGCGTTGCGGGTCCTCCCCGGGCGGGACATTGCGGGTCACTAGGCTCGCAATTTCCATGAAGGTCCGGTTTTTATTTTTTGGTTCCGTCTATGCCTAACGGTTCCGCGCATCCCTACATTCTCGGAACCGACACTCGGCGCCTCTTAAACCCCTCAACAGTGACACAAAGGAAGCCATAGAAGTGAGCGAAAGCACCCTAAGAATCCGTCTGCCGCGCCTGCCGCACCCCGATATTTTCAGCAACCCGGAACTAACAATTATGGTTGACGATCGATCGGCACTCTTGAGCTACGATCCAATCACAAAAACAGGAATCATCTACAACCTGGCGCACCATCGTTGGACGATTACAACGCCAGTCGACTTTCAGGAATTTGCGGCCACTTGCGCACTTGCCGGCTATGCTGTCAGGGAAAGCAAAGATTCAAGCCGTTGGTTACGCGCATGCGGTGCTACGGGGATACATGAAGCGCCGATTGGCGTTCGGCACTGACACTTCCCGCATGGCCTCTCGTGCCGCAGAAACGCTCGCAAGGCTGCGTGTCTGCAGAGACGCTGGCCTGCCTGTGCTGCCAGAGTTGGCCGCGGATGCTATAGAAGTCATTGAACAATTTCTCTATGCCGCTGAGCTGAGAGATCGGCGCGACGCAATGATTCGGCGCGCGGCCTTGCTACTGCCTGATCCGGACGCGAAACCCTATACCCGCGCTGGTCTTTTGCTGCAGGAAGCCCGTGCGATGAATAGGACATGGAATATCCTCCGGAGTAAGCCGCCTGAAAACGAACTCAGCACACCACGAGCTTGCTTGCATGCCGCACGGCTTTATGCCGAGCTACCCGGATCGCAAAGGCACTTCTATCGAGTATTGATTCGCGATCTGACATGAAGTGCTGTGGCGCTGTCAGTGCCAGCGCGCTGAAAATTGGCGCATGGTCATAATCTACCTATACGAGCAAATCGAAAGCGGCTCCGCAGCGAATGTCATCTCAAAGCTTCGCGGCGCCGGCGATTCCGATGTCTCAGTGCGAATCAATTCTCCAGGCGGGGACGTCGCCGAAGGGATAGCGATTTACAACGCGCTAAAGCCTTATGCACCGACAGTCTATATTGACGGTGTAGCCGCATCCGTTGCCAGCTTCGTCGCAATGGCGGGAAAGCGGATTGTCGCCGCTCAAAACGCGCTGATGATGATCCATAACCCGTGGGCTCATGCAGCGGGAGATTCTGCACAATTCAGGCAGTTGGCAGACGCGCTAGACAAGCACCGTGACGCGCTGCTCAGTGGTTACTCGCGCTCTGGGATTTCGCGAAGCGCGCTAATCACCCTTCTTGATGCTGAGACCTGGCTTTCTGCCGAGGACGCGCTTTCGATGGGTTTCGTTGATGAGATCGCAGAACCCCAACGCTTCGCAGCACACGCGCCCGAATATTTTTCGGGCTACTACAACACCCCGAGAGAACTTCTCATGCCGATCAAAAACACATCACGCGCATCCGGCGCGACTACTCCGAGTCAGAATCCTGCCCCGAATCAGTCGCCTGCTCCGAATCAGAATCCTGACCTGAGTCAAGCCGATCCGCGGAACACTCTCGAAGCTTTCCGGGTGGGTCTTGGTTCAGAACCCGTTGTGCAAGCCGCTTACGACGCGGTAATGCAAAACCTGACCGAGCGGAACGAACAGGTTCAAGGCTTGTTTGCGGCATTTCGTGATATCCCTGGGATTCAAGCACTCGAAGCAAGGTGCCTGGCTGATCCTCGGATGTCGATTGATCGTATTCAAGCACAGATACTCGCGCGGGTTCCGAACAATGCCGCTCCGCTTAGTGGTGGCAATAGCGTGCGTTCCGATAGTTCTGACTTCGTGCGTGCAGCGTCCGATTCCTTGCTCATCCGCGCCGGAATCCGCGTGAGCAACCCCCATCCAGGCGCCCGTGATGTGATGGGGATGGGATTAAAGGACATTGTGAGGGCATGTATCTCACGCGGTGGCGGCAGCCGATTCGGTGAAGGCGACTCGCAGCAACTGAGCTTCCGCGCTGCAATGAGCACTTCGGATTTTCCGTCCATCCTCAACGGCACTCTGAATAAGGCGCTCCGCGGCGGCTATGAAGTCGAGCCGGCGACATTCGCCGCATGGACCCGTCATGTTTTCGTGCCGGATTTCAAAGAACAGCAGCGCCTCTTGCTTGGCTCGGCGCCGGGCCTGCTCAAGGTCGGCGAAGGTGGCGAGTATCAAAACGGGTCTATCGACGAGGACAAAGCGGTCCCCTACAAGGTCGAAAAATTCGGGCGCATCATCCAATTGACGTGGGAGGCCATCATTAACGACGACCTCGGCGCATTTCTGCGGATCACGCAAGCCATGGGCCAAGCTGCGTCACGCACCGAAGCGGATCTGGTCTATAAGACCTTCACCGAAAACAGCGGGTTTGGGCCGATGATGCAGGACGGCAAGGCTCTATTCCACGAGGACCACAAGAACCTTGGCGCTATTCAGGGCGGGCTGACGTCCGAAGCCCTCGGCGCTGCCCGCGTTCTACTGCGCCGGCAGACCACGCCAGGCGGGGGAGCTTTGAATCTGGTACCGCGTTTCTTGCTGGTGGCACCAGAGCATGAGCAAGATGCCGAAGTGCTCCTGGCGACCGCGGGCCGCGAAGTCACCAGTGGCACGAATAACACCATGGTCCCGGCCTGGGTCGGCAAACTCGATCTGGTTGTGGAAGCACGGCTGGCGGGAAATGCGTTCTATCTCGCGACCTCGCCCGAAAACGTCGACACCATGGAACGCGCATGGCTCGAAATCGACAACGGCCCGCAGATCGATGAAGAAGATTCGTTCCGGTTCGACTCGCGATCGTACAAGGTCCGGCACGTCTGCGGCTGTCGGTGGCTGGACTGGCGCGGCATCGTGATGGTTCCGGTCGGGCCAACTTAATTTTTTTGCGCTTGCCTTGATCGAACGGACCAGCCGGCGGTGTCCGCAACAACACCGGCAGCGCATGAGGAAGACACCTCCGCGAGTGCGCCGGTGCCCCGCTCTATGCGGGGCGCTTTTTTGTTGGGCTGAATGACAGTACCAGTGACAGTATGGAGCGCTTAAAAGTAGAAAATCCTTAATAAAATCAGCGCATTTTAGGTCCCACCTTCGCACCAAACATCGAAAGCCATGCGGATGCGTGGCTTTTGCCTTTTCTGCGATCGGACGACGATCCGCCGCCC
>SSEV01000141.1 GCA_008015095.1 Lysobacteraceae bacterium
CTCTTGCCCGCCTGATCGAACAGCTTGTCCATATCCTCGGTCGGCAGCTCTGCCTTCAGCGCACGCACCGTCGCATTCAAGGTCGCCGCATCTCCCGGCCGTACCGTACAGCCCTTTTCGGTGTCGTCGGTGCAGAAACGTAGCACCGGGCCGCGGAAGCAATTGTCGCCGGAGCCGATCCAGCACGGACGGACACGGTCGATCCAGGTCAACCAGCGTGTCATGGCCGCGGCATCGCGCTGCGACACCGCATACAACTGCGCACCGAATGCCATATCCGGCGAAAAAGAGTTGGGCTGGCCGAGATTGTCCTGCTGTGCGCGCCGCGGCGAACGAAACCAGCGGCCGCTCGCGATCTGCGCACGCTTCACCGTTTCGCAGCCGATCGGCTCGCCCGCTACGCACAGCAATCCCGCAAACAGCGTTATGTCGCCATCACCACAATCGCCGCCTTCCCGCTTGGCCGGAAAAGCAAACCCGTCCGGAGCAATGCAGGTGGGGGCATTGTCTCGCCACCAGCGCACCCGTTCTTCCGGAATCTGTTGGGCAGCCACCGGGACGACCCAGCCCACAGCCAGCAGAATGAGCAAGAAAATTTCTCTTGACATGATCTCCTCCCGTTTCATTCCACCCCGATTCTGACGAGAGATGAGTCGAAATTTAAGCTGGTGAATGGAATCACAGCAGCAGCATTCCGGGCGCTGATGCCGCCTGCTTGCCCGATGCTTGGCCATCTGAGCTCGGAAGCCTGCTTGCCATATTCATTACGCCTGCCGGCGGATCGCCACACCACGGCTTTCCGGCCTGAACACGCATGCACGAATCTCCGTGCGGTCTATAGCGGATGCCCCAGATCGTCGGTCTTGAACGACTGGGTCTTGAACTTGTTGAGGAAGCCGAAGAACTCGCCCTGCGCGGTTTCGACGATGGTGGCGCCGTCCTGCCAGATCGCGTTCTCCTGACTGAACACGCTGTTGATCGGGTCGCCCTGGTTCTGGTGGATGTTATGCACGCCGAGGCCATTGGTGAAGGGCTCGCCGAAGACGTAGAAGCGCACGCCTTGGTTCAAGATCGTTTCCAGATCGGTTAGCGCCTGGATGCCGGTGCCGTTGTTCCACGGCGGGTTCCAGCGGATGAAGTTCAGGAACCAGGACAAACAACTGTCGTAACGCACGGTCCAGATCATGATCGGCGGATGCAGCACCGAAGAGCGGATGTAATCGAGCGCGCCGGTGCTCGGATTCGAAGCCAGCGCATGCCAGCCGTTCGCCAAGGCCTTGATTCCGGCGAAATCCTGCGGCCGGATCTTCACCACCCGCCACTGGATGCCATCGGGCATGTTCTTGGGGTCGACGTCGATCGCGCACTTGTAGACCCCGTTCGGCGCCTGCACCAGCAGATTGCCGTGGTAGAAGCGCCCGAAATCGTCCGGATCGTCGCGGAAATACCCCGCCTTGGTCCCGATCACCACACCGTAACCGTGATTGAGTCCCATGCTGCGCCTCCTGTGCACGGCGGGCATCAGCCCGCCCGGCCGATCGCTTCGACCTCTGATGAAGCGGAGAACGGCAGCGGCCACCTTGAACGGACAGTGGCCGTGCTCACCGCATCCTCGCGAGCACCTTGCCGCAGCTCATCGTGATCTGGGTCGAGATCAAGGCAAGAGATCAGGCACGCTCAGCTTCCCGGGTTCTTCAGCGGTTTTTTGGTTCTTCTTCGCCTTCGCCCGCAGTTGCTGGTGGCTTCTGATCGGACTCTGTCGCCGCTCCACCCGTTGCCGACTGTTGTCCTGGCGCCGACTGTCCGTTCTCTTTCTTACCCCCTTGCGGTTTGATGATGTCCACGCAGGTTTGGGTCATGGCCTCATGTTTGTTCAAGACTTTCTTTGCTTCCAGAACCTCCGGCTTATCGTTGCTCTGGATTTCACGCTCCGCTGTAGTGAGCGGTTTGTTACTCCACACTCTGCCGGGTTGTCTTACCGAAATATTGTATTGAATCGTCTGCTCCGCTCTCTGGATTTGCGCCTGATTGGACGGATCGGTCAAATACAGCAAACAAGTTTCCACCGCATACGTCTTGTCGAGCATATGTTTGACTATCTTCTCGACGCTTGTTGCCAAGGCTGTCGCGGCCGCATCGCTGAGATTGTCGCGTCGGCTGATGCCGGCGATTTGCATCTGCGTCGAGACCCCTGATGTCGCCTGCAGGATTGCGCTATCGTTCTGCGCCTCGATCGCTTCGCGGGTCTTTTTCGCGGTCTGGTAACTCGCTTCGTGTTGCTTGAACAAGGCTTCGGCCTGCTCACGCGCGCGTTCCGCCGCGTTGTAGACGGCTTCCTGCTTCGCCGCCTGCGCCTCCAGCTCGGCTCGCTCGCTTGAACCTGCCGGTTCGTTCTCCGCCGCTTGCTTGATTCCTTTCCATTTTCCTTCCTCGTCCGTCGCGGTTTTTGCTTTGGCATCGAGATCTTGCTTGGCCTCGTCCATCCGCGTCTTCGCATCGCTCTCGATCTTCTTGCTCTGCTCCAGCGCCTGCGCATTCGCCAGCAGGGTCGCGCTGGAAGAAGCGTTGGCGCTGCCGCCGACCGCAACCGGATTCACCGCGACCGCCCCGGTCAGTTGTTCGATCGCCAGAATCACCGCGGTCAGGTCCTGGCTCTTGGTCAGAAACGCCGCGACCTGGCGTTCGCCGATATGGCCCCCGGCCGCGGCTTCGCACATCCGGTAGAGCGCATCCCGCATCAACGTGATCGATTGGGTACGTAAGCCGATCGACGCGGCGACACTGCCATTGGATAACGCCCCGGCGATGCCGTCGTTGGGCAGTCCCGCGCTACTGACGCCGATCGCCGAGGCATAGGCCGCAAGCGCGTCCGGGCTGGGCTCGGCGCAATAACGTTCCGCGGCGAAGATCACCAGCCGTTGCTGCGCATCCAGATGGACCGCGCGGAACTTATTCTTCCCGCCGGGGGAATCGGTATGCCGCCCAATCGAGTTCAGATTCGCGCAGCCCGCGCACAGTGCCAGCGCCAGACCGATCAAGATCAGCCCGCGAATTTGAAGTGATTGGCTACGAGTTTCATTGGCCATGACCTGGCTCCTTGAGAGGATGGGACGGTTCGATCCGGAACACGGCCCCTCACCATCGTCAAGGCGCCTGCCGCCTTCTCTTTTTAGAGAACAGGGCAGGCGACGTCTCGCTCATTTCGGTATCACTTCCGGATCACCTCCGATGCGCCTGCATCTCCGCCTCCAGCGATCGGTTGATCATGTGCTGCAGCATCTGCGAGTAAAGCTTTTCCACATCCTGCGGGGTCTTGCAGTCCCGGGCCAGCTCGTCCAGCATCGTCTTGTCCACGTCCAATGTCACTGCTCCTCGCGGCTGTCGCCGCATCGTCTCAAAGGGCAGGCACACAGTTCAATTTACAGGCTCGCAGATCTTTGAAAGATCGTGAATAGGCTCTTACAGACTCTATTTTGCAGCGGTTTTCCTTAGATTTCGATTTTGAGATAGCTTCTATGAATTACCAAACAAAGAACATTCCTTCAATAAAAAATTGACCTCTCTTTTGTCTATGTCCATATCTGACAGATTCATTACTAGCTCTCTAATTGCTGGATGAGTGAATCGCGTCCTTGCGTCCAAGGACAAAGCATCAAGCAAATAACTCAATAGTTCTTTGCTTATTTCATCCTCTGAAAATTTTTTCATCAACATAAAAAAAGCGTCTCTATCTAAGAAAATAGATTCATCTCCTTCCAGCAATATGGGTCGACTGCTCCCCTTTTTTCCAAGAAGCTTTGCGTGAGTCTCTAGCTCCTCCGAATAGGTCGCTTCAAACTCAGAAGGGCGCAGCTTGCCCGCCAGTAGTGCAGAAACGTCAGACCGTTTCATTCAAGATAAATCCGATTTCTTGGGGGGTGGCGGTGCTGAGGCAGGCCTACCTTCAGGCCCGCCTGTAAGAGGTTTTCTTCCTTGAAAGTTTCCCGCACGATCATAAGAATCTTTATAAGTAAGCATGGGCATTGGGAACCTGGGCTGCACTCTCTGCCGAGCATATAGCGATGCTTAGGATCACCAACCCGAAGCCAAGGCTTCTCATCGTTGTTCTTCGAAGAATATCGTAGCCGCTCGGATTAATGCGTGCGCATGCACCTCGGCCTTTCCTTTCGTTTTTGATTGCTCCTTCAGCCGTCACTTCGGACAAGTGGATATTCTCGATAGTCCTTGTCATTTTCGATCTTGATCGACGAATGAGACTTTTAAAAAGTGCCTTGTAATGATTGGCAAGCTGAAAACTACGCCTAGCCGCTGCCAAAGAAAAGGCCCTCTCCGGCGGGGACCGGGAGGGCCAAGCGCTCGCCTGTTTGGGAGAGGGATCAGAAGCGGTAGTTGACCCCGAACAGATAGGTGCGGCCGTATTCCGAGAAGGTGTTAGGCCAGCCTTCGTTGTTGATGGTCTGGAACGGCTCGTTCTCCAGGTTGTTGACCTGGAGCAGGAAACCGAGGTTCTTCAGCATGCCGCTCTGAATGGTGTAGCCGAGCTGGACGTCGGTGACGGTCTCCGCGCCGAATGAGGTCTTGGTGCGGTCGCCGCCGAAGCCCTGCACTTCGCCCACGAACTCGGAACGATGGCGTTGCGCGCCGCGGATCGAGAACCCGAAGCGTTCGTAATACAGGGTGATGTTGGAGACATACTTCGACAGGCCGGGCAGCGGTTCATCCGGGAAGGACGGACCAAGCGGCTTGATGCTGCTCTTGGTATCGGAGTAGTTGGCCTGCAGGCCGAAACCCAGCAGCGGCTCCCAGATCAGATCGAACGGCACCGACACCGCCGCTTCAAAGCCTTTCACATAACCGCCTTCACCATTGGCCGGACGGATGAAGCGACCGATCGGGCCGACGACCGTCGGCGGATACAGCGAGGACGGCAGCGCGGTTTCGCGGATGTCGAAGGTGCCGAGCTGATTGTAGATGTAGGTCTTCAGATCCTTATGGAAATACGCGACGCTGACATAGCCCTTGTTGCCGCCGAAGTATTTCTCATAGGAGATGTCGTAGGCGTTAGCCAGCCAGGGCTTGAGCTCGACGTTGCCGCCGGTGCGCAGCCAATGGAAATTGCGCCATTCCGGCGGCAGGCTGCCATCGGTGGTGCCGTTGTAGAACGATACGTCGGAGTTGATGCGGATATCGTCCATGCGTGGCCGCGCCATCTGCCGCGCTGCGCCGAAACGGACGAACTGATCCGCCGGCAACTCGAACGAGAGGTTCAGACTGGGCAGGAAATCGGTATAGGCGGTGGACCCGTCCACCGCGTCGCCGGGTACGCCGAACGGTAGGCTCTGGAAGCCGCGCGACTCCTGGTTCACGTGGACCGCCTGCACGCCGAGATTCCCGCGCACTGGCACCGAACCGAGTTCGGTATTGATGTTCGCCTGCACGTACAACGTCGAGACTTCCTCGTCCACCGTCCAGTTCTTCTTGGAGATGTCCGGGTGGTTCTTCGGGTTGAGGATGTAGACGTTATTGAGCAGGCCCTGCGCATCCAGGCCGAGGAAGGTGATCCCGGCGAAGTTCAGGTTGGAGCTAGTGATGTATTGCGACGGCACCGGAATGCCGGTGTTGTCGGTGCAGCCGACGGTGAGACAGAGCGTGTTCTCGTCGGAGGCGCGCGACTTGGTGCGATCGGTATGGTTGAAGCCGAACTCCAGGCTGCTGAACATGCCTTCGTCGAAGGTGCGTTCCAGATCGAAGCGCAGCGAGGTCAGATTGTCCTTGACCGTGAAATCCTTGAGATAGCCGGCCTGGGCGCGATCGCCGCCCCAGCCGCCTGGATCCATCAGCCGGAACAGACTGGGATTGGTGTAGTCCAGACCGAAGTCGAAATCGAAGTAGCCGTCGGAATTGTAAGTCGCAACCACGGTGTCGCTGGTGCCCGAGGTGCGCGCGTAGGTTTCGAGGATGCGTTCGTTACGCTCGGCGCGGGAATTGCTGATGTCCGCGCTGATGGTCCAGTAGTCGTTCAACCGCAGGGTGTTGCGCCAGCCGATCGCGAACAGATCGTCGTAGGCGGCGTTGAAGTCGTTGCGGATCACGCCGAAGTTGACGTTATCGTACGAAGCCCGCACCGCCAGACCGCTGCCATCGTTGGTTCGGCCATTGAGGGCCGCACCGGTCCAGCTTTGCAGGCTGAACTGGAAGCCGCGCTTGGTCTCTTCGCGATCGAACTTCGAGTAGAAGACATCCAGGGTCGATGTGAACTCGTCGTTGGGCTTGAACTCGAGCACGCCCATCAGGCCGTCACGGGTATTCTTGCCTTCGATATCGAAGATGTCGGCGCCTTGGATCGCTCCGGCGTCGTAACCCCAGCCACCGAAGGTATGCGCCTGGCCGGGATTGTTCAGCCGTGCGTAGCCCAGCGCGAGACCGACGGTGTTATCGGCGAACTGGTCGATATAAGAGATGCTGAAACGACTGCCGTGCGGTTTGTCGTTGTCGTGATCGATCTCGTTCATGTCGCCGCGCAGGTTGGCGGCGAATGCGCGCTTGCCGTATTCCAGCGGACGCACGGTTCGCAGATCGACGGTGCCGGACAGGCCCTGGCCGATCAGGCCGGCGTCGGGCGTCTTGTAGACCACCACCTGGTTGGTCAGCTCGGACGGATACTGGTCGAATTCGACGCCGCGGTTGTTGCCGAGGCTGACCTGTTCGCGGCCGTTGAGCAGCGCGGTGGAGAAATCGCCGGCGAAGCCGCGGATATTGATTTCCTGCGGACGATTGCCGAAGCGCTGCGCGGTCAGGCCGGGCAGGCGTGCGATCGAGTCGGCGATCGAAGTGTCTGGCAGTTTGCCGATGTCTTCGGCCGAGACTGCTTCGATGATCGAGGTCGATTCTTTCTTGGTGTCGGTCGATTCCTCGATGCTGCGGCGGATGCCGACCACTTCGATGGTATCGAGTTCTTCGGCGTCGCCGGACGTATCCTGGGCTTGGGCGGTCTGAACGCAGACGCCGTTAACCAGCATCAGCGTCGCCGAGGCCAAGGCCGCGCTCAACAGGTTTCGCTTCAAAGGCTGCATGTATCCCCTCCACAGCAACTGGAATTCGTTAGCGGACCGCTTGCGCTGCGCGCATCCCCTCGGTGCCGACACGTCCGGCGTCCAGCCTGTCCCCGGCGTGCAAGCGCGATGGTAGTCCGTGGTCGGGCCGGACGACGGGCCCTGCATACGTATTCATGCAAAAACCCCCTGAAACGCCCGCGC
The DNA here is from genome assembly GCA_008015095.1 of Lysobacteraceae bacterium. GTDB lineage: Bacteria > Pseudomonadota > Gammaproteobacteria > Xanthomonadales > Xanthomonadaceae > Lysobacter_I. Next base: position 7,257 of record SSEV01000141.1, read on the forward strand.
TGAACGGCCTATCGCGGTGAAATTGTTCAAAGATCGCAGCCAGACGCCGGCTTGGCGTCACCGACCAACGGACCCCGCAGATGCCCGCGAACCACCGATCGAGACCGCTGTTTTCGTGTCGCCGCGGCGCCGCCTCGTTCTGGCTGGCCGGCGCGCTGATGCTCGGCGCCTGCCTTGGGCTGCCGCCATCGGTCGCGGCCGATGCGGCCCCGGTGCGGGATTGGCGCGACGAGATCCTGTATTTCGCGATGATCGATCGATTCGACGACGGCAATCCCGGAAACAACGATCAAGGCGCCGGCGAATACGATCCGCGCGACAGCCGCAAGTTCAGCGGCGGAGATCTCGCCGGACTGCAGCGACGGCTCGATTACATCCGCGGCATCGGCGCGACCGCGGTCTGGATCACGCCGCCGGTGGCGAATCAATGGTGGAACGACAAGTCCCAGTACGGCGGATACCACGGTTATTGGGCGCGCGATTTCAAGTCGGTGGACGCGCATTTCGGCTCGCTCGAAGACTACCGGCGTCTGGCCGATGCGATGCGCGTGCGCGAGATGCGGCTGGTGCAGGACATCGTGGTCAATCACACGGCGGATTATTTCGGCTATGCCGAGGGCGTCGCGCCCGATCCGCAGCGGCCGCAACGCGGATTCGTGCTGCGCCGGCAGTACGACGGCGCCACGGCGCCAGCGCAGGCGCCGTTCGATCGCAACGATGCGCGCAAAGCCGGCGACCGCGCTGCCAACATCTATCACTGGACACCGGGGATCCGGGATTTCTCGGTGCGCGCGCAGGAGCTGAACTGGCAATTGGCCGATCTGGATGATCTCAATACCGAGAATCCCGTCGTGCGCACGGCCTTGCGCGACAGCTACGGGTTCTGGATCCGCGAGGTCGGCGTGGACGGATTCCGGGTCGATACCGCGTTCTATGTGCCGCCGAAGTTCTTCCTGGATTTCCTTTCCGCGGACGATCCCAAGCATCCTGGCGTGCTCAAGGTCGCTGCTGATGCGGGCCGCAACGATTTTCATGTTTTCGGCGAAGGGTTCGCCATCGACAAACCTTACCGCGACGAAATGGCGCGCAAGATCGAAAGTTACGCGCGGACCGAAGACGGCAGGCGGCTGTTGCCGGCCATGATCAATTTTCCGCTGTACGGCACCTTGGGCGATGTGTTCGCGCGCGGCCATGCACCCTCCGAGCTGGCGCATCGGATCGAACGCATGATGACGGTGCATGCCGACCCGTGGCGGATGCCGACCTTCGTCGACAATCACGATGTCGACCGTTTCTTGGCCGGAGGGCACGAAGCGGGCTTGAAGCAGGCCTTGCTGGCGATCATGACTCTGCCGGGCATCCCTACGATCTATTACGGCACCGAGCAGGGCTTGCACGAACCACGCGCTGCGATGTTCGCCGCGGGCTACGCCTCCGGCGGACGCGACCGATTCGATACCACGGCGCCGTTATACCGCTATCTGCAAGGGACGACCGCTCTGCGCCGCGAACACCGGCTGTTCTCGCGCGGCACGCCGCGGATGCTGTCGGCGAGTCAGGCCGGCCCGGGCGCGGTGGCTTGGCGCACCGATGGCGAAGACTCGACCGCGCTGGTGGTGTTCAACACCGCCGACCGCGCCACCCTGCTCGACGGCTTGGAGACCGGGCTACCGGCCGGAAGCGGATTACGGCCATTGTTCGCGATCGAAGGACAGGCGCCGACCCTACAGGTCGATCCGGACGGGCGACTTAACCTCGTACTGCCGCCGCGAGCGGGGATGGTCTGGTTGGCCGAAAGAACGACAGTCGGAGCGGGCAGAACGGTGGGCAGAACGGGGACACCCATTGTTTCCTCCTCATCCTCCGCCCAATTAAGGACACCCACTTTTTCTAGTAGCCCTGGCCCTGTACGAAACAGGGGTGGCCGAAGAAGCGGCCAAACGGAAGCGGGGACAGGAACACCCAGTATTTCGACCACCCCCCTAGAATTGGGCGAATTGAGGACACCCACTTTTTCTGGCGGCCCAGGCCACCCAGGCCTGTCTCCTTATATTGATCCCACGCCGGAGCAGATCCGCGGAGACTTCACCCTTACCGGTCACGCCCCAGGCAAAGGGGTGTTACAGCTCGTGATCGATGGCGATCTCGACGGCGCACAGTCCGTCAAACCGGCTCCCGATGGCCGATGGCAGGCGCTTATTCGCACCGACGATATGCTCGACCCGGCGGTGAGCCATCGCATAGTGGTCTGGGATCCCACCACTCGCCGAGTGTCCCCAGCTCATGTCTTTCGCGTCGATCGCGTTTGGTCGCTGCTGGCCGATGTCACCGACCCGGCCGGCGACGATCATGGTCCGAACGGCCGTTATACCTATCCCGACAACCCCGACTGGCGCGGGTTGCGGCCCGCCGATCTGCTCGGTGCGCGTGTGTTCGGTTCGGGCGGCGCGCTAAAGCTGGAGTTGCGGATGCGCGAGCTGATCGCCGCCTGGAATCCGGCCAACGGTTTCGACCATGTCGTCTTCACCCTCTTCATCGAGCTGCCCGAACAAGCCGGCGGCGTCACCGCAATGCCCCTACAGAACGCCCAGTTGCCCACAGGCATGCGTTGGCATCTACGCTTGCGCGCGCATGGCTGGTCGAATGCGTTGTTCGACGCCGAGGGCGCAGGCCCAGAGCGCGAAGGTCGCCTGGCCGGCGAGGCCGCGCGGATCGAAGTGGATCGTACCGCTGCAGATCGTACGGTTACGGATCCTACGGTTGCGGATCGCGCCGGCGGCGTCGTGCGTTTCACCCTACCCGCCCGTGTGTTGGGCGGACGCACTTCGCTCTCAGGTCTCCGCCTCCATGTCAGCACCTGGGATTACGACGGCGGTTTCCGCCCGCTATCGCCGCAGGCCGGCGCGAACCGTTTCGGTGGCGGCGAAACGGACGACGCGAAAGTGATGGATGCATTGTCGATCACGATCGAATAGCGGCCTTACCAATAACGATCCGGAGCAGGAACACCCGACTCAGGCCTTCATCCACAGCGCGGCGGCAAGGCCGACGAAGACGCTCATGCCGACCCAATGATTGTTGAGAAACGCGCGGAAGCAACGATCGCGTTCACGGTGGCGCGCGATCGCGAACTGGTAGCAGACAAGCACGCCTGCGACGCCGAGGCCCGTCCAATACGGCCAATCGAGCGCCGTCTGCCGACCCACCAGTCCAAGCCCGAGGAAGAACAACGCATACAACACGCCGAGCGCGAGCAGATCGAGATCGCCGAACAGAATCGCGGTGGATTTCGCGCCCGCGAGCAGGTCGTCCTCGCGATCGACCATCGCGTACCAGGTGTCGTAGGCCGTCGTCCACAAGATATTGGTCACGTACAGCACCCAGGCCAAAACCGGCACTTCGCCGCGCACCGCGGCGAATCCCATTGGGATGCCCCAACCGAAGGCCAGCCCCAGATAGACCTGGGGCAGATAGGTATAACGTTTGAGATAGGGATACGTCGCGGCCAACGCCACGCCGACCACGCTCATCCAGATAGTGAGGCGATTGAGGCTGAGCACCAGGGCGAAGGCCACCAGCATCAACACGGCGAACACCGCCAGCGCCTCGCGCCCACGCACCGTGCCGGTGGCTAAGGGCCGGCCCTTGGTGCGCTCGACCAAAGGGTCCAGCCAACGGTCGGCGTAGTCGTTGATCACGCAGCCGGCCGAACGGGTCAACCACACGCCCAGCGAGAACACGAGCAGGATCCACCATGGCGGCACGCCCTCCGCGGCCAGCCATAACCCCCACCAAGTCGGCCATAACAGCAGCAACCAGCCGATCGGACGGTCGCCACGGACCAGCTTCCAATATTGCCCCAGGCGTTCGCGCCATTCGAATGCAGGGGCGGACATTTCGCGGGAATTGCTCATCACGTACCGGCCTTCATGCGAACGACTCGCGCCGTCCGCCACAATCGGGGACAATAGGCGTCACGCGCCTGTAGCTCAGCCGGATAGAGTAGCGGCTTCCGAAGCCGTTGGTCGGGGGTTCGAATCCCTCCAGGCGCGCCACATAGTACACCCGGGGCATCCCGAACCGTCCCGGATGCAACAGAAAGCCCGCACAACGCGGGCTTTTTTGTCCCTTGCGATCCCGGGGGGTGCCCTTGCATCCCCGCCGAAAGCGAGTAAGCCTGTGAGTACGAAGGCCCCATCCCGCGGGGCGTACTCACTCCCGGCGTACTCACATGCTGACCGATACCAAGCTGCGCACGTTGAAGGCGAAAGCGAAGCTCTACCGCGTCGCCGATACCAACGGCCTATGCATCGAAGTGCGCACCAACGGTTCCCGCGTCTGGCGGTATCGCTACCGCTACGCGGGCAAAGCCAGCATGGTCAGTCTGGGCGAATACCCGGCCGTGTCGCTCGCCGAAGCGCGCGCCGAGCGCGACCGGCTGCGCGTGCTGGTGAAGGGTGGCGGCAACCCGGCGCACGTCGCCCGGGTCGAACGTGCGGCCAAGCTGGAGCATGCCGAGACCACCTTCGCCGCCGTCGCCGCGGAGTTGCTGGCGAAACGGGCGAAGGAAGGTCTGAGCCCCGGCACGGTGGCCCGTGAGCGGCGATTGATCGAAAAGGACTTGGCCCGCATCGGCGGTCTGCCGGTGGCCGACGTGACCGCGCCGGCCCTGTTGGCCGCCCTGCGCAAGATCGAACAGCGCGGCGTGATCGAGACCGCACACCGCGCCCGCGGGCTCGCCGGGCAGGTGTTCCGCTACGCCATCGCCACCGGTCGGGCGCGCAGCAACCCCGCCGCCGATCTGGCCGGCGCGCTGGAATCTCCGCAGGTGCGGCACTTCGCCAGCGTCACGGAACCCGCCCGGGTGGGGGAGCTGCTGCGCACGATCCGCAGCTATACCGGCTCGCCCGTGACCGTGGCCGCGCTCAATCTCGCGCCGCTGGTGTTCGTGCGCCCCGGCGAACTGCGCGCGGCCCGCTGGGCCGATATCGACCTCGCCGCCGCCGAATGGCGCTACACCGCCACCAAGACCGGCACCCCGCATATCGTCCCGCTGTCCTCGCAAGCCGTCGCGATCCTGCGCGACCTGCAGCCCCTCACCGGGCGCGGCGAGTACGTCTTTCCCGGCGTCCGCAGCCTGCGGCGACCGATGAGCGAGAACACGATCAACGCCGCCCTGCGATATATGGGCATCGATCGCGACACCATGACCGGCCACGGCTTCCGTGCGATGGCGCGCACGATCCTGGACGAAGTGCTGGGCTTCCGCCCGGACTACATCGAACACCAGTTGGCGCACGCCGTCCGCGATCCGAACGGCCGCGCCTACAACCGCACCGCCCATCTGCCCGAACGCCGAAAGATGATGCAGGCATGGGCGGACTATCTGGACCAGTTACGCGAAGGGGGCAACGTCGTGCCCCTGCGACAAGCATCCGGCGCGAGCCGGTGACCAGCGGACGGCCGGGGTGCGCGAACACCCCGGCCGCCCTCACCACAACCGTTCACTTAGGGAACGATCATGGCTTTCGACACTGTAGCAGGCCGCCCCGGCCGACCCATCCCGCTCGCCGCCGCGGCCCTGCCGGGAGGGCCGCAGGCATGAACACCACCACCGAAACGGCCTTCCGCGAGATACCCGCCGAAGGCCGGCACCTACTGACCGTGGCCGAAGGTATCGAAGCCGCCACCGCCCGCCGGGAGGCCGCCGACCTGGAGGACGCCGTGCGGCGTTTGCTGGGCGGGTCGATCGAGAACGGCACGGATGGAAGTGCGGCCTATCTGTGCGAATTCGCGCTGGAGGCCGCCCGTGCGCTACGCCACGCTGCCGGGTCCGACAGGTAGCCCGTCAAGTCTTCCGGTGTCCCGTAGGGGCTTGCTACGCTCGGAACGCGCCTAGTCCGAAGTGGCGAAAGCGCCGGAACCCTGCCGGCGCTGGTGCTCTCACGAGTCGGGGCTAGGTAGGTGCGCGTGACAACGGACAGGACCGAATTGATCGAATACTTGCTGCGGCGCGAGTTTGGTTCGCCGCTGCCGCCTCTTTACGGAAACCCAAAGTCTCTTGACTGGATACTTAGCGAAGCCCATCGCCAGCGCGACTTGGCAATGCAGGGGCTCGAAGATCCACGCCCGGCAATTGAGCGTCGCCTAGCGGCTTACCTATTGGAGTCCGATGAGTCTTTTGAGGCAACCGTGAAAAAGGCAAAAGAAGAAGATCGACAGCGGGCGGAAGCTTTGGAGCGCGTCGCGGAGGCTGTACGTGCTGGTTCATGGCCGAAGTGGGCAAGAAAAGACCTGTGGAGCCAAGCGGAATTAGCCGTCCTGTGCTGCGGAATGATTCCGGATGACTACGGCATGACCCCGGACCCCGGGCGTACCAATTTGGACTCCAATCGGATCAACTCGGCTAGTGACCAGGTAGCCAAAGCAGTCTTGGCCGGAAACCTGGAATGTGTTTCGCATAGCGACGTTACTACTGCCGATCGCCTCTACGGCGCGGCACGCCATTTTCGGCCAATCATTGCGGTCGAATGGGCGCAGCATCGATTTGACTCCTTTCCCGCTGCGCTAGCCGATGAGGTTCGCAAGTTCAGCGCGCTTGATCGTGCGCGAGGATCGAGCGGCGCCGTGCATTCTTGGCCGTGGGGCATGCATGAAACCAAGCTATTGAAGAAGCTGGCCGAGGCAGCAAAAAAATACTGGGGCTTGTACGACCCTGGCGACCCATCAACTGCCCCAGAAAACGAAACCGTTGTCCAGTGGCTGAAATCTCAGGGCGTCGCAGAACGAAACGCGCAAGTCATGGCAACAATGCTGCGCGCAGACGGACTTAAGCCCGGACGGCGAAAGTGAATTGCCGGCACCCATGACTGCCCTTTTTTTATAGGGTTTCGACTGTTTTCTGGAATTACCGTCACCCAATACCCGCAGTGGAGTGCGGCTATTCCGTCAGCGGCTCAAGTCGCAGCGTTCGGGGTGTGTCGCGGCACCCCGCAGCGGCCAGTACAGACGGAATCGCAACGATGGCCTCCTCCCCCATGCACTCACCGCCGCCCGGCGGCCTCACGCTCGAACGCCTCCCCCAAGTCAAAGCCCGCACCGGGCTTTCCCGCTCCGAAATTTACCGCCGCATCGCGCTTGGCGACTTCCCCCGGCCGATCAAGCTGGGGGAGCGCGCAAGCGCCTGGAGCACGGCGGAAATTGACGCCTGGATCGCCGACAGAATCGCCGCGCGCGATCGGGAGGCGCAGCAATGAGACCCACAAAACGAAAGAGCCCCCGCACTGGCAGGCGCAGGGGCTCCGATGCTGTCGCCTTCGGTCAAAGCTCCAACAGCCCCAAACCTACCGGCCCGCGCCGCGGCTGGCAAGGCCACCGCATGCCCCGGAACTGGCGCGACCGCATGCCCGAGCCCGAAACGTACTACCGCGCCCGCGTCGAAAGCCTCGGGGCGCGGCATGCGAACGGTTGGGCGCAGGGCCGATGCCCATTTCACGATGACGGCACCGCGTCGCTGTCGGTTCATCTGGACAGCCCCCGCGGCGGTTGGCGCTGTTTCGCCGGCTGCGGGTCTGGCGACCTGCTGGCATTTCACATGCGTCAGACCGGCATGGGCTTTGTCGAAGCCGTGCGCGATCTAGTGCGGGGGGTGCCATGACTACACACGACGAAACCCCGAAAGACGCCGCAAGGCGGTTGTCGGCGCACATGATCGCGAAGGGGTACGCGCCCGCCGGGCTGCACGTCTACCGCGATCCTGGCGGCGTGCCGCTGTTCTACCGCATCCGCCTGAAACATCCCGAGACGGGCGAGAAGTGGATGCGGCCGATGCACCATGACGGCCGCGCGTTCGTGATCGGTGAACCGACCGCACCGCCGGCAGGAAAGCCCTTGTATCGGCTGCCGGAATTGCTCGCCGACGCCGGCCCGGTGTACGTGGTCGAAGGCGAAGCCTGCGCCGATGCGCTCGCCACGCTCGGGATCAGCGCGACGACGAGCGGCAGCGCGGCCAGTGCCGATGCCGCAGACTGGTCGCCCCTGTGCGGCCGGGACGTGGTGTTCTGGCGCGACAACGACGGCCCCGGCCAGCGTTACGCCGAAGCCGTCACGGCCAAACTGCGGGGCATCGCTGCATCGGTCGAATGGATCGACCTTGCGCCGCTGGCGCTGCCCGAGCATGGCGATTGTGTCGATTGGCTGGCGCAGCATCCGGGCGCGACCGCGGACGGCGTGCGCGCGCTCGCGCGCGTGCCCGCGCCCGAGCTATCGCCGCCGCCCGCGTCTCCGGCTGCGGCTCCGCGCGTGATCCTGCAGCCTGCCTGCGACGTGGAGCCGCAGCCCGTCGATTGGCTATGGCCGGGATGGCTGGCGGCTGGGAAATTGCACTTGATCGGTGGCGCCCCTGGCACCGGGAAGACGACGGTTGCGGTCGGTCTTGCGGCGATCGTGTCGCAGGGCGGACGCTGGCCGGACGGAAGCCGTGCGCGTGCGGGTTCGGTCGTGATCTGGTCGGGTGAAGACGACGACGCGGACACGCTCAACCCGCGACTGCGCGCGGCCGGCGCCGATACCCGGCGCGTGCATGTTGTTGCCCGTGTGGTCGAAGGTGGCGAGTCCTATCCATTCGACCCTGCCCGCGACCTGGACGTACTGCGCGATGCGTTACGCGCGCTGCCCGACGTGCGTTTGCTGGTGATCGACCCGGTCGTCTCCGCCGTTTCCGGGGACTCCCACAAGAACGCCGAGGTCCGACGCGGATTGCAGCCGTTGGTAGACCTGGCCGGCGAGTTGGGTTGTGCGGTGCTCGGCATTACGCACTTCTCCAAGGGCACCGGCGGACGCGATCCGCTCGAACGCATTACCGGCTCGCTGGCGTTCGGCGCGCTCCCGCGCGTCGTCATGGTGACGGCAAAGCAGGAAGCGGACAGCGATCGTGCCGCCCGGCGCGTCCTGCTGCGCGCCAAGTGCAACATCGGCCCGGACGGTGGCGGCTTCGCTTATGAACTGCAGCAGGGACCACTGCCGGACTTTCCGGGGGTCGAAGCCTCGCGGGTTGTCTGGGGCGAAGCGATCGAAGGGACAGCGCGCGAAGTGTTGGCGGATGCTGAAGCGCACGACGAGGAACGCACGGCGACCGGCGAAGCGATGGAGTGGTTGCGCGAAGCCTTGTCAGCCGGACCGCGACCGGCGCGAGACGTGAAGCGTGAAGCGACCGACGCCGGCATTGAGCAAAAGCCGCTTCGGTCTGCGCGTGAACGGCTCGGGATCAAGCCGCAGAAAGCCGGTTTCGGTTCGGGTTGGGTGTGGGCGCTGCCGAAGATGCCCCAGCGAAGCCAAGATGCCCCACAAAATGGGTGGGCATCTTCGGGCACGTCGGGCACCTTCGCAGCAGATGACGGCGGAGCGATCGAGCTATGACCGCCATCCGCGTACTTGCCGAGTTGCACGACGCCGGTATCCGGTTCGGCCTGAAGGGCGACCGGATCAGGCTCGAACCGACTCGCGGACCGATTCCGTCGCCGATGGTGCGAAGGATCGCCGACCACAAGCCCGAGGCCGTCGCGCTGCTGTCGTCGGCCGAGGGCGACATCCTGCGCGCGCTGTTCGATCTGGCGATCGACGAGGGGCTGCCTGGGGCCACCGTAGTCGCGCTATCGGCCGAGGACTTGCGCGCCTGTGCCGACCTGCCTCGCGACGCCCTGCGCGCTTATCTGCGCGCCCTGGCGCGTTCGCAGCGCATGGCTGCAGGTAGCGTGCCGGACGGCTGGACGCGCGCCGTGGTGTGCGACGGCTGCGGACCCGTGCTGTTGTGGCCGGACTGCCCGGCGTCGGCCATCGCCTGCCCCTGGTGTTGGCATCGCAGGGCCGGGCGCGCGGTCCCGCGACCGCGGGGAGGCTGACCGATGCCCGGCCGCCATCCCAACGCCAACGCGAACCAGCGCGCCCGCCGCGCGCGCCGGCCTCGGATCGACTACTACCCCAGCCCCGCGGCCCTGGCCGCGATCGAAGCCCGGCGCGGTCGCTACCACCCGACAAACAACTACAGTGGCATTCTGGATTCGATCATCGCCGAGTGGAGCCGGGCACACAATCCAAACAAGAAGGAAATAGATCGGCCCGAGGCGAAGCGGTATGCGCCGCAGAATCCCAACCAGCCCGCGCGTGGGGGAATGACTCCGGACCAGTCCCCACGGACACGGCCGGAATTAATCGTCACATCGCGCGCATGCGCGCCCGCGCGAATGACTCCGGTCATGGATACCGCGACGCCGGCAGAAAAAAACAGTCCGAAACAGGCGCGCGTGATCTGCGGTGCAAAGCGGCGGCGCGATGGTCAACCCTGCGAGGCGCTGAGCGTGCCCGGCAAGCGGCGGTGCAAATGGCATGGGGGATGCAGTACGGGGCCGCGGACGGATGAAGGGCGCGCGCGCTCAATGTTGAATCTCAAGCAATTCAGTTTCCGCCAGCGTCCATGACCCAGAGCCTGCATCCCAGCACTTCACTTGCGGGCGCAGTCGGGCAGCCTTTGCTGTCAGATATTCCGCGGTCTCTTGCTTCGCGATAGCCGCGAGCTTCCGATACGCAATCAGATTCGCAAGGAAGCCCATTGATGCGATTAAGCCCGGTAGTTTCAATCAGCGAATACGGAATTGCACGGTAGGCAATGAACTCTGGCGGCTTGCTCGAATAGTGGCGCATGCCATCCTTTTCGTATGAGTACACGTAACCCGGTACAACACGCTTATCGGCTTGAATGGATTGGGCGAGGGCAGAGCTATGAAAGGCCACAAGCGCGATCAGAATGATCTTTTTCACGGAGTGATTTCCCCCTAGGTTGTTTGGATTGTCCGTGCGCCCGAACAGGCAATGCGCCAGCCTAGCGCAGTCACCGAGGCGAGCGAAAATCCGAAGCGCCCGGGGCAGCTTCTCAGTTTGAAATTAGCCGCTTACAGCGGATACAGTCTCAGGATGGGGATCTCATACCACCCGGACATTGGGGAAGTCTTATGGTGCGACTACTCGGGCATCGAGCCCGAAATGGTCAAGCGGAGGCTTTGCGTTGTGATTACACCTAGGGCATCGCAACGCCCGCGCTTAACAACTGTGGTCCCGATAAGCGCGACGCCTCCAGAGGTTGTAAGGCCTTGGCACGTCAAACTTGATCGCGATCCTTTGCCTGAGGGGTTGGCTCAAGAGGTTTGGGTCAAGTGCGACATGGTGAGTGCGGTTAGTTTTGATAGACTTGGGGGGTACTACAAGCGGTGGAATCGGGAAAGGAGGTATCGAAAACTTGCCGTTTCCATGCCGGAGCTGATCGCGATCAGGGAGGCCGTAGGGGCGGCCCTGGGCCTGAACTACACGCCACCCGTAGGTCGGGCAATCCTTGATCCTGAGACTAGCTAGCTATACATTTGGTTTGTCCCCGGTCCGTCCGGGCTAAAGTCCATCGGTCAGGTGAGCCCCCCGATGGCAGACTAGGTTGGCGATGACAAGCGGCCTAGTCTTGGTCGAATCAAGCCGCCGGGTTGGCGGCTTTTTTCTTGTACGGTCTCAGCTTCTTAGCGACCGACTCCGGCACCAGCGCCGCGACTCATTGCCCCACGCCAATGCTGGGGCCGCCCGCCCCTCGATCGACCGTTCGCGCATATCGCAGCCCCGGGGTCCCCGCCGGATACCCCTGGCACGTCCCGCCGCTGCGATCCGACGAACGGCAAGCCCCCGTATGGGCATGATGGGGAGCGACATGGGCAGCGGCGCGAAATGTGAGTACGTTTGTGAGTACGTTTCTCTAAAGTAGACGCTAATAGATATGTAAATCAATCATTTAATTCGCTTATGCGGTTGACTCCAGGGCCATGTCTCGCTGTTCATGTAGCGGCGCGCGATAAATCGCCGCCGGAATTGAGA
>SSEV01000230.1 GCA_008015095.1 Lysobacteraceae bacterium
AGGATCTGATCGGCGTTCTTGCCCATCGGCACCCAGGTCGAGGTCACCGTGCTGATCGGGCCCGACACGTCCGGCGCGGCGCCGAAACGGTCGTTGAGCAGCTTCACGTCGTTTTCGATCTGAGACTTGGTCTCGCGGAAGGCCTTGAAGGCCTCGGCGTCGCCGTTGATCGCCTCGCGGCCGAGATTGGCCAGCTTCTGCGAGTTCACCTGCAGATTCGAGGCCGAAGTGTTGGCGCCACCGAACCGCGCGGTCTTCCACAGCGCGTAGCCGGTATTGGTCGCGAATACGAGCAGCGACGCTGCCAGTACCCACAGCCACATGGTGGTGCTCTGACTGCGGCCCTTGCCGCCGACGGTATCCATCACGGTGCTCATGTCTCTAGCCTCGATCTACGTTCTTTAAGCTTCTGCTCGATGAAAGGGCGCGCGTCAGAGCGCGGCATGTCTGAATTCCGGGGTGCGCACCAGCCGGTCGAGGCTGAACACCCCCCAGAGATCGCCGGATGCGCGGTAAGCCCGATCGATGAATCCGGCGTAACGGCCTTCGGCGAGGGTCTCGGGATCGGCCTGCTCTTCGTCCATGAAGGAGCGCTGGCCGTACAACTCATCGATGGTGACGGCGACATCCCCACCGGGCTGACGCAGCACCATCACCTTCTGGTGACCTTCATGGAGCACCGTGCGGGTGCCTTCCAGGAACTGCTTGAGATCGGCGATCGGCAGCAGGTTGCCGCGGACGTTGGCCACGCCGAGCATCCAGCTCTGCGCGCCCGGCACCGGGGTGATCTGCGGGACGGTCAGGATTTCCGCCACCGATTCGTACTGCGACACCAGCCGGCGCTGGCCGATGCGGTAACCGATGCCGCGCCATAGGCCGGCGGCCTGCAACTGCTCCGGCAGACCGGCGACGTGGGTGAGGCTGCGACGCTCATACTCGGCCAGCATCTCGAACGCGTCGGCGCCCGGTTCCGAGCCATGCGCGCTCTGGCCACTGACGCTCTGACCACTGATGTCCTGCCCGCTCATGCGCCGGTCTCCAGCAGTTGATCGATGCGAGCAATCAGCGCCTCTTCGCTCGGCGGCTTGACGATATAGTCCTTGGCGCCCTGGCGTAGGCCCCAGGCGCGGTCGGTATCCATGCCCTTGGTGCTGACGATCAGCACCGGGATGTCGCGGGTGAGGTTGTCGCGCGAGAGCGCGCGCGTGGCCTGGAAGCCGTTCATGCCGGGCAGCACCACATCCATCAGCACTACGTCGGGCAGCATCCTGCGACACACCTCGATCCCGTCCTCGGCGCTGCCCGAGGCCACGACCTCATGGCCGTGCCGCTGCAACAGCCGCGTCAGAACCGCAGTATCGGTCGGCGAGTCTTCGATCAGCAGGATGCGAGCCATCGGATGCCTTTCCCCTGGTCAGGCGTTCACGTGCTTGCGGATGGCATCGAGCAGCTCTTCGCGGGTGAAAGGCTTGGTCAGGTACTGCTCGGACCCGACGATCCTGCCGCGCGCCTTGTCGAACAAGCCATCCTTGGAAGAGAGCATGATCACCGGGGTCTGCTTGAACACCTGATTATTCTTGATCAGGGCGCAAGTCTGATAGCCGTCCAGCCTCGGCATCATGATGTCGACGAAGATAATCTGGGGACGTTGGTCGGCGATCTTGGCGAGCGCTTCGAAACCATCGGTCGCGGTCACCACCTCGGCCCCCTCGCGTTTGAGCAGGGTTTCGGCGGTACGGCGGATGGTCTTGGAATCGTCGATCACCATGACCCGCAGCCCTTGCAGACTGCCGCCAGGATTCTCGTCTTGGGTCATCGGTTCTCCCCGTGCGCGGCAAGGCTTCTGAGCCCGCACCGCAGATTGGACAGTCTATATCCCAGCCTGTCGCGAGCCTGTCAAGTTTACGTCAACCGCCGCTGCGTTGTGTCATCGCGATATTCGGTCCTGCAGGCGGCGCCTTGCTAACATCCACCTCAAACATGCCGCGAGTGATCTGTGGATGGCGAAGCTCAAACGCGATGTGGTCGTGGTCATGGACCCGATCGAATCGATCAAAATTGCGAAAGACACCACGTTTGCGATGTTGTTGGAGGCGCAGCGCCGTGGCTATCGGCTGTACTACGTCAGGCCGGGGGGGCTCGGCATGCGCGACGGTACGGCCATCGCGCTGACCTCGTCGCTGAGCGTACGCGACGATTCGGAGCATTGGTTCGAAACCGGGATTCCGTCACAGCGTGCGCTGGGAAGCGCGGATCTGGTGCTCATGCGCAAAGATCCGCCGGTCGATGCCGACTACCTGCACGACACCCAGATCCTGAGCGCCGCGCAGCGGGCCGGCGCGCTGATCGTGAACGACCCACAGGGGTTGCGCGACCATAACGAGAAGCTGGCGGCGCTCGAGTTCCCACAGTGCTGTCCGCCCACCCTGGTCAGCCGCGACGCTACCGAGCTGAAAGCATTCGTCTCAGAGCATGGCGATACGGTATTGAAGCCGCTCGACGGCATGGGGGGCCGCTCGATTTTCCGCGCCCGCGCGGGCGAAGCGAACCTAAACGTGATTCTGGAAACCCTGACGGGGGGCAGCCGCCACCTGACGCTGGCGCAGCGTTACGTGCCCGAGATCGTGCACGGCGACAAGCGCATCCTGCTGATCGACGGCGCGCCTGTGGACTTTTGTCTGGCGCGCATCCCCCAAGGCGACGAATTCCGCGGCAATCTGGCGGCTGGAGGCCGGGGCGAAGGTCGCCCTCTGAGCGAACGTGATCGCTGGATCGCGGCCCAGGTCGGCCCGGAGATGAAACGCCGCGGCATGCGGTTCGTCGGCCTCGACGTGATCGGCGACTATCTGACCGAAGTCAACGTGACCAGCCCCACCTGCGTACGCGAGCTGGATAAGCAATTCGGACTGAATATTGCCGGGCAGTTGTTCGACGCCCTGGAAACCACGGACCTGGCCGGCGCATGAGTCCCGCACGTCCCGGCGCGAGCCCACGATGACCGCCGTCGCTTTGCCGCCTCTCCCCGAAACCGTCGAGAACCAGCGCCTCGGTGCGACCCTGGTTCTGTCCTTCCTGCTGCATGGCCTGATGATCCTGGGGATCGGCTTCACCCTGGAACAGGCGGCGCCGGTGGTGCCGATGCTGGATGTGATCCTGACCCAGACACAGACCCCGCTGACCTCCAAACAGGCCGATTTCCTGGCCCAGGCCAGCAACCAGGGGGGCGGTGAGCACGACAAAGCCCAACGCCCACGCGACGCGCAGGCCGGCACCGTGCCACAGGCCGAATCCGGCGTGGCTCCGGTGCCGGTACGGGCGCAGTCGCCCGCCCCCAAGCCGCCGCCGGAGGCCCGGGTCATCGCCAGCGCGCAAAGCGACACTCGTCTGCCCACGCCGAGTCAGGCCCCGCGGACGGCCGACAGCGTCCTGCCTCGCGGTCAACGCAGGATCGAACACGACATGGCGATGGCCCGATTGGCCGCCGAGATCCATCTACGTTCGGCCCGCTACGCCAAGCGTCCGACCCGTAAGTTCGTCTCGGCCAGCACTCAGGAATACGCCTGGGCCACGTATCTGCGCGCCTGGGTCGATCGCGCCGAACGCGTCGGCAACCTTAATTATCCGGACGAGGCCCGGCGCCGACGCCTCTCCGGCACGGTGGTGATCAATATCGGTATCCGTCGCAACGGCTCGGTGGAACGGGCCGACATCGTCCAGTCCAGCGGGATTCCCCTGCTCGATGATGCGGCCCTGCGCATCGCCAAGCTGGCCGAGCCCTACCCGCCTCTGCCCAAGACGCCCGAGAATCCCGACATCCTCAATGTGGTGCGCACCTGGCAGTTCCTGCCCGGGGGCGAGATGATCGACGAATGATCGAACCGATCGAGGCCGGGCGATGAAAAAAACCATTCTTGAGATTTATGCGCTGGCCGTGTGCTTCGCGGCCGTAGTCTGCGCAACCGTGACCCTTGGTTTCGGACTGTGGAGCGTGCTTGAGATCGCCATGCCCGAGTTCACGATCAACGGCTATACCTACGCGCGATACCAGGACAACGAGAGCTTCCGGCCGAACAAACGGCGCTGCGCCGATGAGGACGTTGCGATCGCCGAGGCCACGGCCGCGACAGCGGCGACAGACGGGGCCGCAACGACAGCGGACCTAACGGCGGACGCGAACGCCGACAAGAGGGCACGCGATTGCCGCATGCTCAGCGACATCGAAATCACCGCCGAGCGCGAAAAAGCCTGGGGCCGGGAACTGCGCGAGGAACGCCGCGACGGACTCCAGGCCTTGGTCAGATGCCTGCTGATCCTGCTGGTGAATCTGCTGGTGTTCCTGCCGCACTGGCTCCTGGCCAAACGCGCACGCGCAGCGGGAATCTGATCAGCGCAGCTTTTAATGAAACGCTGATCGCCCACGGCCGATAGCGACAGGCCCGGAATGACTACAGCGCGCAGTCCCAGCGCAGAGACTTTGATGCGATTGGAGTCCCCACGCGGAACGTGGGGACTCCTCGCGCTGATCGGAAGTTTTTCACCAATACCATACCGTGCGGTAGTAATCGTCGATTGAGCAATGCTTCAACGTCCCGCCGTCGTAATAGAAGAAAGTGAGTAGATTGCCCGGATGCCAACCCGCCGGAGAGATCGTCGGCGCCTGGATCGGCATGTTCGGCATGGAATACGTGCGCTTGGTCTGGAGCAGATCGTCGATGATGATGCAGGTCGAAGGCGGCCGCGTGCTGCCCACCTGATAAGGCATATAGCACACCAACGGCTTCGGCACGCCATTCCCGTTCGTGTCGACTCCGTACGGGTTCGCGTAATTCCAGATCGGGCTGGTGATGGCGTAGTTGCGAGCCCATTTGCGCGTGTCGTCGTAGACGGTCACCACACCACCCGAATAACCGCCGTATTTGATATAGACGAGATCCTTGCCGCCGTAGGCATCGGTATTCGCGACGCCGAAATAGCCCGACAACTGCGGCCCGGCATAAGGCTGCCATGTAGTCGCGTACGGCGTCCCCGGATTGTTGTAGAACGTGATTGTCGCGCCTTGGACGCGGGTGTAGATCTGATAGTAATCGAGCGATGCGTAACCATCGAACTGGTCGTACGGAGACGTGATCACCTGTTGCGCCCAGGATGGTTGCGCGATCATCGCGCAGGCGATCGTCATCAGCGCTTTCATCATTCTCATTGCATATCCTCCCAAACGAGCGGATCCCCGAAACGAGGGTATTTCACAAGAATAATGATGTCCACGCGAGAAAAGATCTTTCTATCGTTACTGAAACGACACAAACAAGATAACGACCATCGTTACAGAAACGCCATGGAAACCGCACGTTTCAGCTACGGATGACTTATAAACTCAATAAGTTTCATCGTTACAGAAACAACGATAACGCAGCGAGTCGGCCGTTACAGAAACGACAACAACACCTCGGCCACGGCTTTCATCGGCGCGGCGACATCGAATTGCGCAGCCTTGCGCGGAGATTTCCGGCGATCTATGCATGTTCGCCCGCTACGGCGCGTTCACTCGGCCCGAGTCGCGTCGTCAGGAATTGTTGTGTTCAACCAGTCCAGCCCGTGCGCAGTGATCTGCTCGACCGCGGCCGACAGCGACGATGCCGTACGGGAAGGATTTTCGGAAAAGGACCACCATCGATCCCGTGTGCCGAACAGAAAACCGACGAAAGGAAGCGCGGCCAGTCCCGGGAACCGAAGCGGGATGAGCGCGCCGATACGCCTGCGCCGCTCGAACAGGCAGTCATGTTCCTGCGCCCGGGAGGGATTTATCCCGGAACTGTCTCCATCGACATAGATGCCGAGATTGACCGTGAACTTTCCGGCCATCGAGCGCTGGCCAAGTTGGAAATTGATGATCTGGCTGACCCGAGAATGTTCCGCGAGACGTCGGAACGTGCGGCTGCCGTCGAATCGGAAACCACGGGCTGCGAGGGCCGGGACTGCGATTTCCCGAAGCGCCTGGTCGAAAACGGAAACCCGAGTCGACATTCCCGCGAGTCCTTGATGCGTCGTTCACTGTGAAGAACGGATGCATGAAACCAGCCGTCTGGGCCTCCGGTCAAGCCGAGTGCGGAAGTCCAATCGATTGAACGAGGCGTGGATCACTGCCTTCGCAACGGCGCATCGATCGTCGACACAAACCAAGCCGACTCCGCGCCTGCCTCCGCGAAGCATCGACACGATCATCACCCGCCGGACTCATGGGCGGATTCATGGACGCCCGAGCATAGGCTCCGCGAGCGAACGAAACACGGAAAGCGCCATGCAGCACCGGCCCCGCAAAGTTCCGAGAGACTCGCTTCGATATCCGCCGGGGCACGCCTGTCGTCCCACATGGATCGAACGGGCTTCGGCGTCACGCGAGATCCGCGTGACCGCATATCGCTACAACTTGGTCCATCCCAAACCATCGCCACTGCGGTAAAAGATCGCGGTGGCCTTGCCGTAGAGCGAGACTGTCGGCACCAGGCCGAAAAAGCGGCCATCGAGGCTGTTGCCGCGATGGTCGCCGAGAACCAATGCCATCCCCGCCGGCACACGGAACGGCGCGATGTCCGGGCCGCCGCCGTCGTTGAGATTGATCTGCACGATGCGCGCGCCGAACCGCTCCTGCTGCGGTTGCGCGTCGTCGCTCAGCGGGTCGCCGTCGATCCATAACCGGCCTGCGCGCAGTTCGACCAGATCGCCGCCGACCGCGGCCACACGTTTGATCAGCCGCGTACCGTCGGCCGGCGATTTGAACACCACCACGTCGCCACGCCGCGGCTCGCCGCGGTCGATCAGTTCGATATCGGTGAACGGCACGCGCAGGCCATAGGCCAACATGTTCACGGCGACGCGGTCACCGGGATGCAAGGTCGGCTCCATCGAGCCGCTGGGCACGCTGTAGTGGTTGGCCAACGAGGTGCGTGCGATCGTCAGCAACAGCAGCAGGCTCAATGTCGGCAACCAGTCGCGGAGAATCCTGCGCGTGGTCGCGACGTGAGGCGTGGCGCGAGCGGGGTTCGGTGCGGAGCGCGTCATCGTGATCTCTGCATCTTGGACGATGCCGGGATGGACCGGGGCGGACGCCGCAAAGTTCCTGTGACTGATGGCCTAGGGCCTGCCAAAAAACGATTCGCCGGGGTCTGATTGACGGAAGCCTCAGCCTCTCGCCTGACGCGCTGCATTCTGTTCCGCGAGAGTCAGGGCGACATTGTTGCGAAGATAGGCCGGCTCCAGCCGTTCGGGGGCGATGGCTTCGCCTCGCGCCCAAGCCGCAGCGGCCAGGCGCGCGACCACGGCGGCTCGCGGCAACGCATGCGCGTCGATCGCTTCGAATCGCGACGCCCATTGCTGTTGCAACAGCCCTGCGGCCGCGGCGAAGCCGGTGCCGACGCCGTACCACGGCCCTTTAATCTCCGGAACGCTGGCGTGATCCGGCGTCATCACCCGTTCTTCGCCCAAGGCGGTGACGCTGCCGTCGTCGAGCGCGAATGC